>CAZFQC010000334.1:0-2760 GCA_964520795.1 uncultured Brevundimonas sp. | reverse complement strand
GGGTTTCGCAGTTGGTGAGCGTGGATCTGAGCCAGGCGGAAGAGATCGTGGCGGCTTAATCCTCCCCTTCAGGGGAGGGGGACCATCCGAAGGATGGTGGAGGGGCGCCTGACCTCGCGCGATTCCATGATAGATTGTATGGATGGTCGCGCCGAACGACACAGTCCAATACGCCCGCAGGCTCCGGAGACGGCTCACCTTGCCTGAAGTCCTGATGTGGCAGGCATTGCGCCGCAAGGGACTGGCGGGACTTCGCTTCCGCAGACAGCACCCCATCGGCCCCTATATCCTCGATTTCTACTGTGACGAGCTGCGGCTGGCCGTCGAGGTTGATGGCCAGGGCCACGACCACCCCGACCAGATCACCCATGACCAACGCCGGACCGCCTGGCTGAACCGGCAAGGTGTCCAGGTTGTCCGCTTGGCGGCGCAGTTTGTTCTCGCTGACATAGACGGTGCGCTTGGGGTCGTCCGAAGGGCCGTGGGGCGGTGACGCCCCTCCACCATGCTTCGCATGGTCCCCCTCCCCCAAGGGGGAGGAATTAGCGCCCGATGACCTCGCAGCGCACGAACCACCCGAAGATCGCCGGCCCCTCGATGACATACCGCCGGAACATCCGCCGCGGCTGGCTCAGCAGGCGGTGCAGCCATTCCAGCGACAGCTGCTGGAACAGGCGCGGGGCGCGTTGCTGGCGGCCGGTCAGGAAGTCCACCGAGGCGCCGACGCACAGGGTCACGCCCGTCGTCCGGCCCGCCGCGCGCAGGGCGTGGGCGAACAGTTCCTGTTTCGGGAAGGAGACGCAGGCCAGCAGGACGTCCCACTCCGCCCCGGCGGCATGGCCGACGGCGGCGCGCCAGCCGAGCGAGCCGGGTACCAGCATCGGGGCCTCGAGGAATTTCAGGGTCTGGCGCGGATAGCGGGCGGCCAGGGCGTTGAAGGCGGCGCGGTCGGGGCCGAAGACGGCGATGGTCAGGCCTTCGGCCGCCGGCGAGGCGAGCAGGTCCGCTGTCATGTCAGAACCCGGATAGACCGGCAGGGTCACGCCCCGCAGCCGCGCCAGATGGCTGAGAATACGGCTGTCGCAGACTTTCAGCGCCGCGCCCTCATAGAATTCGCGCCCCACCCGGCCGTCCATCAGCTTGACCACATGGTCGACATTGGGAGTCACGACATAGCCATAGGCGCCACGCGCCATGGCGATCACCCGGGCCAGGGTCTGGGGCCGGTCGCCGTCGGCGAAATCGAGGGTCATGAAACGGGCCATGGCGGTACTCTAGTCGCGTCACGGTCAATGGACGGTTACGATGGCCGCATGTTTCTGATGCTCCTCTCGCTGCTGTCCGCCGAACCCGCCCAGCCAGCGCACAGGTTCGTCTTCCTCGGGGCCGGCCGGTTCGCACAATACGCCGATATGGCCAGTCTCCAGCCGGAAGGTTCGGGCGGCCGCATCCGGGTGTTCCAGGTGGTCGAGCCGGGTTTCACCGCCGGCGGCGCGGCCTTTTGGGGTGGCTGGTCGTGGTGGCGGTTCGACTGCGACGCGGGCGGCACGGTCGACCGGCTGGACTTCGCCTCGGTGCGCGAGGGCGGCGCGGAGGGTCCGGCCATGCCCGACGATGCGCCCCCGTACGAGGCCGTCCAGGGCGGCGACGCCTTCGAGATCCTGGTCGCCGCCTGCAATCCGGAGGACCGGGACGTCGACGCCGTGACACTCGAAGAGGTGGTCGTCCATGGACGCCTGAATCTGGCCGCGGGCGGCTAGACCACCGTCGCCTCGACCATGTCCGCCAGCTCGGTCGTCGCATCCGGCAGGGCCGCCGACCGTGCCCCGGCGCTCATCGCCGCCAGCCGCCCCCGATCGGACAGCAGGGCCTGAAGCGCGGTCGTCAGCCGGTCGACCGACGCCTCGTCCTCCAGCACCATCTCGGCCCCGCCGGCCTCGACCAGACTCAGGGCGTTGAACCGCTGGTGGTCGTCCATGGCGATCTTCAGCGGCACCAGCAGGGACGGCAGGGCGGCCACGGCCAGTTCCGAACAGGTCGAGGCCCCGGCCCGGCCGATGACCAGATGGGTCGTCGCCAGCCGGCGGGCCATGTCGCCGAAGAAGGGGGCGACCTCGGCCTCGATCCCGGCCGCAGCATAGAGGGTTCGGGCGGTCTCGAGCGACTCGGCGCGCGCCTGCTGCTGCACCCGCAGCCGCTTGCGCAGGGGAGCCGGCAGGGCGGCGAAGGCCTGGGGTACGGCCTCGGCGAGGATGCGCGCACCCTGGCTGCCGCCGGTGACCAGCACATGGATTGGCCCGCGCGCCGTCGGGGCAGCATACGGCCGGGCGAACAGGGCGCGGATGTCCGGCCGCACCGGATTGCCGATCAGGCTGACCCGCGCCTCGACGCCGGGCGGCACAAGCCGCAGGTTGGGAAACGAGGCCGCGACGGAGCCGACATAGGGTGACAGCCAGCGGTTGGTCCGCCCCAGCACGGAGTTCTGCTCATGCAGCAGGGTCGGCCGGCCCTGGCTCAGGGCCGCCAGCAGGGCCGGGGCCGAGGGATAGCCGCCGAAGCCGACCACCACTGCCGCGTCCAGCCGCTTCAGCGCTGAGCGCGCCTTGATCACGCCGCGCGCGATGGCGACCCCGGCCTTCGCCATTCCGATCGGCCCGCGCCCGGTGGCGGCGTCAAGAGCGATCCGCTCCTCGGCCGGAAAGGCCTGGGCATAGGCTTCGCCGCGATGGTCGGTGGCCAGCACGATCCGCCAGCCGCGCC
>CAZFQC010000333.1:0-2761 GCA_964520795.1 uncultured Brevundimonas sp. | reverse complement strand
GTCACGCTTGAACCGCGCCGTTCGTAAACCACATACTCATCCGAAGGCCGCTGAATGGCGGGCCGAGTCGAAACGGCGGAGCGCAGGCGCTCCGCACGCCGCCGCGGCGGGTCCGAGATCATCGAGGACCCCGTGAGAGTTGCATCATGTCCGATACCAAGACCCTGCCCGTCCTGCCGCTGAGAGACATCGTCGTCTTTCCGCACATGGTCGTGCCGCTGTTCGTAGGCCGCGAGAAGTCGGTCAAGGCGCTCGACGAGATCATGAAGGGTGAAAAGCAGATCCTGCTGGCCACCCAGCGGAACAGCGTCGACGACGACCCCCAGGCTGACGCCATCTACCCGATCGGCGTCCTGGCCACCGTGCTCCAGCTGCTCAAACTGCCCGACGGCACCGTCAAGGTGCTGGTCGAGGGCAAGAGCCGCGCCCGCCTGACCCGATTCACGGACCGCACCGAATATTTCGAGGCCGAGGCCGTCGAGATTGCTGACGATCCCGGCGAGCCGGCCCAGTCGGAAGCCCTGCTGCGCGCCGTGATCGAGCAGTTCGAAAACTATGTGAAGCTGAACAAGAAGGTGCCGCCCGAGGCCCTCAGCTCCATCCCCCAGATCACGGATCCGTCCAAGCTGGCCGACAGTGTGGCGGCCCATCTGTCGGTCAAGATCGGCGACAAGCAGGGCCTGCTGGAGACCATCGCCGTCCCCGAACGGCTGGAGAAGGTCTACGGCCTGATGGAGGGCGAGATCTCCGTCCTGCAGGTCGAGAAGAAGATCCGCTCGCGCGTGAAGCGCCAGATGGAGAAGACCCAGCGCGAATATTATCTGAACGAGCAGATGAAGGCGATCCAGCGTGAGCTGGGCGAGACCGACGACGCCCGTGACGAGGTGATGGAGCTGGAGAAGCGCATCCGCAAGACGCGCCTGTCCAAGGAAGCCCGCACCAAGGCCGAGGCCGAGGTCAAGAAGCTGCGCAACATGAGTCCGATGTCGGCGGAATCGACGGTGGTGCGCAACTACCTCGACTGGCTGCTGTCGATCCCCTGGGGCAAGGCCAAGACCAAGGCCATCGACCTGGACAAGGCCGAGGCCATTCTCGAGGAGGACCACTACGGCCTCGAGAAGGTCAAGGAACGGATCATCGAATATCTGGCCGTCCAGGCCCGCACCAATACGCTGAAGGGGCCGATCCTGTGCCTCGTCGGCCCTCCGGGTGTCGGCAAGACCTCCCTCGCCAAATCGATCGCCAAGGCCACGGGCCGGGAATACATCCGCATGTCGCTGGGCGGCGTGCGCGACGAGGCCGAGATCCGCGGCCACCGCCGGACCTATATCGGCTCCATGCCGGGCAAGATCATCCAGTCGATGAAGAAGGTGAAGACCACCAACGCCTTCATCCTGCTGGACGAGATCGACAAGCTGGGTGCCGACTGGCGCGGCGATCCCACCTCGGCCCTGCTCGAGGTGCTGGATCCGGCCCAGAACAATGCGTTCGGCGACCACTATCTGGAGGTCGACTACGACCTTTCGAACGTCATGTTCGTGACGACGGCCAATACGCTGAACATGCCCCAGCCCCTGCTGGATCGCATGGAGATCATCCGGGTCAGCGGCTACACCGAGGACGAGAAGGTCCAGATCGCCTTGCGCCACGTCCTGCCCAAGGTGACCGGGGAAAACGGCCTCAAGCCGGCGGAGTTCGTGGTGCCGGAGGAGATGGTCCGCGACCTGATCCGCTACTACACCCGTGAAGCCGGCGTGCGTTCACTGGAACGCGCCCTCGGCGGCCTTGCCCGCAAGGCCGTGCGCGAAATGGCGCGCGAGAAATCGCTGTCGATCACCATCGACGCCGAGAAACTGGCCAATTACGCGGGCGTGCGGAAATTCCGCTTCGGCGAGACGGACGAGGAGGATCAGGTCGGCATCGTCACCGGCCTGGCCTGGACCGAGTTCGGCGGCGAGATCCTGACCATCGAGGCGATCAAGATGCCGGGCCGCGGCCGTATGACCGTGACCGGCAATCTCAAGGAGGTGATGAAGGAGTCCATCTCCGCTGCCGCCTCCTACGTCCGGGCCCGGTCGCTCAGCATCGGTGTCAAGCCGCCGATGTTCGAGAAGACCGACATCCACGTCCACGTCCCCGACGGTGCGACGCCGAAGGATGGTCCTTCTGCCGGCGTGGCCATGACGGTCGCCATGGTCTCGGTCCTGACCGGCATCCCGATCCGCAAGGACATCGCCATGACCGGCGAGATCACCCTGCGCGGCCGGGTCACCGCCATCGGCGGCCTGAAGGAGAAGCTGCTGGCGGCCCTCCGCTCGGGCATCAAGACGGTGCTGATCCCCGAGGAGAACGAAAAGGACCTCGCCGACGTGCCCGACAATGTGAAGGGCGCGCTGGAGATCATCCCGATCAAGACCGCCGACGAGGCCCTGAAATGGGCCCTGACCGGCGAATTGACCCCGGTCGAATGGGACGAGGCGGCCGACCCGCTGCCCGCCGCCCAGCCGGCCCAGGACCCGGGCGCGGCGGTCGCCACGCACTGAACGCTCAGGTCTGAATAGACGAATGCCGCCCCGGGAAGCCGGGGCGGCATTCTCGTTTGCCTTCTCCCCTCGGGGGAGAAGGTGTCAGGTGAAGCCTGACGGATGAGGGGGCCGGTCGGTTCAGCCCGGATGGCGAGGGAGCTGCGTCAGACATCCCCCTCATCCGAGCCGCTCCGCGGCCCACCTTCTCCCCCGGAGGGGAGAAGGAACGCTACAGA
>CAZFQC010000332.1:0-2776 GCA_964520795.1 uncultured Brevundimonas sp. | reverse complement strand
GCGTCAGACTTTCGCCGACCGGTTCCGCACCCAGCCGTAGAGCGTCAGGGTCAGCACCACGAAGGCCGCCAGCCCCGCCAGCATGGCCGGCCAGGTCGAGCCCTCGGGCAGCATGGCGAAGGGCGCGTCATTGCCGGTGGCGACGATGACCCCCGCCGTCATGACCAGGAACAGGCTCTCGCCCACAATCAGGCCCGAAGCCAGCAGGACGCCCATGCGGCGGCCGACGTCGGCGAAGCGGGTGGTCTTGATCGCCTTGTCATAGACCCAGCCGCAGACGGCCCCGACCACCAGCATCGTCGTGACCGCGGCCGGCAGATAGAAGCCGATGCCCACGGCCAGCGGCGGCAGCTTCATCTTGCCTTTCGTGGCGCCGTTCAGCGCGGCGTCCAGAATGATGATGACCACGCCGATGACGGCGCCGAGGCCGATCAGGTCCCAGCGCAGGTCGCCGCCGATGACGCCGCGCGCCAGGGCCGAAATCAGGGTCGCCTGGGGCGCTGCCAGCGGTTCGTCGGCGATGCCGGCCGGTCCGCCTTCGAAGCCGAAGGCCTTGTTGAGCAGGTTCAGGATCAGCGGGATGACGATGGCGCCGGCGACGACGCCGACGATCAGCGCCGTCTGCTGCCGCCAGGGCGTGGCCTGGACCAGCTGGCCCGTCTTCAGATCCTGCAGGTTGTCGTTGGCGATGACGGCCACGGCGAAGACGACCGCCGTCACGATCAGGGCGAAGGCCACCACCGACGGATCAGCCGGCAGGCCGGCCAGGGCCAGCACGCCCAGCATCAGCACCGAGGCGATGACGATGGCCAGGATGCCCACGCCCGACACCGGGCTGTTCGACGAGCCGATCAACCCGGCCATATAGCCGCAGATGGCCGCCACGGCGAAGCCGATGAAGACCACATAGATCAGGCCGCCGCCGATCAGCAGGGCGGTCGAACCCGCCAGGGTCGGATTGCCCTGGGCGAACCAGGCCAGGATGAAGCCGATGCCGATCAGGCAGGCGACGGACAGGCCGGCGACAATATTGATCGGAATGTCCTGTTCGGTGCGGTCCAGAACCTCGCCGCCCTGGCGGCGGCGGTTGGCGGCCAGGGCCGAGGTCAGGCCGCCGATCAGCGGACCGGCCAGTTTGATCAGGGTCCAGATGGCGGCGACGCCAATCACGCCGGCGCCCATGAACCGGACCTCGTTCCGCCAGACCGTGCTGGCCAGTTCCTCGGCACCCACGCCCGCGGGCAGGGTGGTCGCGATCGACGGAATGCCTTGCGCCGTCAGCCAGGCGATGGTCTCGGGCGAGGTGAGGATCGGCACGGCGATACCCCAGGCCAGGATCAGGCCGAACAGCTGCGCCAGACCGACGCTCAGGCCGATCAGATGGCCGGCGCCGAGAAGGGCGAACTGCATGCCGAAGCCGATGCCGGTGGCACCGCCGCCCAGGGAGGCCGGAAGCTTGATGAACCGCGCCGCCTCGCCGGCGAAGACGCGGCCGGCGACCAGCAGGGCATAGCCGGCGGAAACGATGGAGCCCCAGATGACGACCCACAGGCCCGAGGCGTTCTCGCGCACCGCGCTCTCGGTCTGTTCGGCCCCGCGTGAGCCGACCGTCAGGACCTCGGCCGCGGCGACGCCTTCGGGATAGGGCAGCGCGGCCTCGACCACGAGGGCGCGGCGCAGGGGAATGGAGAAGGTCACGCCGAGGATGCCGCCGAAGACGCAGATCAGCACCGACTCCCAGAACGGGAACTCCAGCCACCAGCCGACCATCACCAGTCCCGGCAGAACGAAGATGATGGAGCTCATGGCCCCGCCTACAGACGCCACCGTCTGGACGGTCATGTTTTCCCAAATGGTCGAGTCCCTGAACATCCGCAGGATGGCCATGGAAATGACCGCTGCGGGGATGGCCGAGGCGAAGGTCAGCCCGACCTTCAGGCCCAGATAGGTGTTGGCGGCGGTGAACACGACGGCCAGCAAACAGCCCAGCACCAGGGCCCGCAGCGTCAGTTCGATCCGTTTGACGCCGCTGACGGGCGCGCTCGCGGGTGTGTCGGTCATCCGGGTTCCTCTCCCTTGTCGGGGCGGAGGTAAGCCGGAAAAGTGGCTAGTGGCTAGTGGCTAGTGGCTAGTGGCTAGTGGCCAGTGGTGATTGGTGGTTGGTGACTGGTGACGGCCGGGACAGCGACCTGATCGGTGTGCGCACCGACGGCGTGGGCCACCAACCACCAACCACCAACCACCAATCACCCTATCCCGATCCATTGACACCCGCCCCTCCCCGTCCGAGCTTCACCCCGAACGGGGAGAGACACCATGAAGCGGATACTGACAGCGGCCGTGGTCGGCCTGATGTGCCTCGGCGGCGCGGCGGGTGCCCAGGATGCCCGCACGCCCTCGGCGGACATCGTCGAGGCGCGGCAGGCGGCGATGATGCTGTCGGGCGTGGCCATGGGATCGATCAAGGCGGCCATCGACGCGGGCCAGCCGATCGCCAGCCAGCGCTTCCCGACCCGCGCCCTGGCGCGCTGGGCCCATGCTGTCCCCGGCGCCTTTCCCGCCGGCAGCGGCGCCGAGGCGGGCGTGCGCACGAATGCAAAACCCGAGATCTGGAGCGACCGCGCCGGCTTTGAGGCGAAAGCCGCCGAATACGCCGCCGCCGCCGACCGCCTCGCCGAATTGGCCGGCGGCGACGACCCCGCCGCCTTCGCCGCCCAGTGGGCCGTGGTGCGGGCGAGCTGCCAGTCGTGCCACGACGGGTACAAGGCGGGCTGAG
>CAZFQC010000331.1:0-2777 GCA_964520795.1 uncultured Brevundimonas sp. | reverse complement strand
TCATGCGTCTGGCCCCGGCCCCGAAATTCAGTCCGCGTCAGGCGGCGGAGAAGGCGGCGCGGGGCGAGGCCTAGTCCTCGACCTGTATTGTGTAGCTCAGGGTTGCCGAGCCGTGGGCCGGAACCTGAATGCGCCAGACGGTGTCGCCCGCCTCGTTGACCACGCTGCGACGGCTTTGCTCAAGCACGCGGAACCCGCGCCAGCGTGACCATTCCGGCACGATCTCGATCTCGACGGGCCAGTCCTTGTCGTTGGTCAGGACGACCTCGACGGCGGCCTTCTGCATGTAGACCTCGCCGACCTGCCACGTGTCCTCATCCGACTCGATCCCGGCGGACAGACCCATGGCCTCGCCGAACTCCAGCTCCAGCGGCACGCCTTCGCCCCGGTCCATAAATTCGGCCTGGCCGGTCAGCACCGTTGCGCCGTCCTGGGTCTCGACGAGACTCAGTCCACCGCCCGGCATGGGCACGCCCAGGCCGTCCTCTGCCTCGTTCCGCAACCTCAGGAGCAGATGGGGAACCTGAGGCTCGTCCTCTTCGTGATAGGCGCGAAGCTGATAGGTGCGGGTGAACCGAACATCACGCTGGTCGAAGAAGCGCAGTTGCTTGGCCTGATGGGCGTTCAGGTCCGTCGGTTCCGCAAGGGTGTAGACCTTGTAGTCGCCCAGATCCGACAGAACCGCGCGGATGCGGCTGCCGGTCACAACGACCTCGTCGATCTCGGTCTCTTGGGTGGTCTGGGCGAGATAGTCGACGACCGTGCTCTGCCCCCGCACGATCAGGTCCTCCCGCCGCACCTGGATCAAACCCGGCGCATTGCGGGTCGTGGTGTCCATGGGCCAGCAACGGGGCTCGATGTCGGTTTCGACCGGCTCTATGGCTTCGGTGTCGTAGTCCCGGGCAAGGTTGCCCGCCACGACCTGCACGGATGCGTCTGTGAAGCCACCTCCGGTGAAGTTCATCAGGGTGATCCAGCCTTCGATATCCATCGAAGACCCGTCGGGCGCCAACCGGGCCACATAATCCGCCGACCAGTTCAGTCCCTCCGTCAGATAGGCCAGCCGCACGGTATAGCGCCCGGCGACGGGCGAGCGGGTGCGGATCGACAAGGTGGGTCTGTCACTCAATCCCTCGGGCACGCGATCGAAGATCAGGCGCTGGTTCAAGCCCTGGCACGACAGCGGCTCCAGACTGCCGTCGATCTCCAGTAGCGGGCCGTTCGCGCCCGAGCGCACGATGGCGGGGACGGTGGTCTCGACGCCGGTCTCCGGATTGGTGCGCACGACCTGCACCATCTCGCCGATCGAATGCTGCAGCAGGGACCCGGGCCCAAGGACCTCGAAGGCTCCGTTGCGCTCCAGAACCTCGCCTGGCAGGCCGTCGATAGCGGCGGTTTCCGGAATGATGCCGGTCGTCAGCCCCTCGAACCGGATGATGCCGTCGCCCGCGGAAACGTCGATCGTCCGGGTCTCTACGATCATCGCGAGCCCGTCACGGCCGGCGTACTCGTCACCGTCGCGCAGATTCTCCAGCGAGCGGGAGGTATCGATCGGGTGAAAGCGATAGATCACCAGCGTCGTCCGGTCAGGACGAGCGGAAACACCCTCCACCTGGCTCCAGGCGGGCGTGGCCAGCCCCGCGATCAGGGCCATGGCGAGCGGCAGCCGCATGACGATCAGCCGCCGGTGAGAACGGTCGCGGTCAGCCTGGTCTCACCGTTCGCCGGAACAGGGACCAGCCAGATCAGGACCTCGCCACGCCGTTCAGCCTCGATGGACTGGTCGGACACTTCGGTCGGCGAACTGAGCTCCGTCTGACGGATTTCGACCACCACCGGCTGGGAGCGGGCGTTCCGGACGGTGTACTCCATCTGGTATCGGGTCAGGGCCGACTGGCCGCGGCGACGCTGAACCGTCTCCTGCGACACCACCCGAGGCTGAACGGTCACGTCAAAGGCCGCCCCCGTGGTGATAACAATGTCCGAGCCCGCGGGTGTGTGGGTCACGCGGTCCTCGCCGATGAAGCGGGGTTCGCCCGCCGCGTCGTTGACGTAGACCCGCACTACCCCCGCTGGCAGCGGTGCGCCTACGCCGGAGTCCGCGCTGTTCGAAAAGGTCATCGCCACCTCGGCGCCCCAGGGCTCGGTCGCGGTGTCGAACCGCTCCATCTCGAAGACGTAGCGCTTGCTCGCGGGCACGCCGGCGACGTCCAGCAGGCCAACCTGCTTGGTCTGGTTGTTGGCCACGGTGACCGGCTCGGGAAGCGGATAGATGTAGACATCGGCCAGCCCGCGCGTGCTTCCCGGCTGCGTCCCGGCTCCGCGCGCCGCGGGCGGAGAGGCGTAGGTCCCGCTGCGTGCATCGTAGGGTGCGTT
Source organism: uncultured Brevundimonas sp. (assembly GCA_964520795.1). Lineage (GTDB taxonomy): Bacteria > Pseudomonadota > Alphaproteobacteria > Caulobacterales > Caulobacteraceae > Brevundimonas. The sequence continues at coordinate 401 of CAZFQC010000331.1, read as the reverse complement.
CAGCACCGAGACGTCCCCCGCCACCACCCTCGTGCGGGCGTTGGTGAAGGTGACGCCGGACCGGTTGTTCAGAGTAACCCAGCCGGTCAGGTCCAAGGTCCCGGCGGCCTCGTCATAGCGGGCGACGTAATCCGCCTTCCACGCCAGCCCGGTGGTCAGATAGGTCAGGGTCACGTCGCGCTGGCCCGCCCCTTCGGCGTCGAGGGTGACACTGAGCGTCGGGCGGGGGCGCAGGTTGTCGGGCACCTCGTCAAAGATCACCCGGGTCGGCACGCCGTCGTCGCGCAGAACCTCGATGTGGCCGTCGACCTCCAGCACCACGCCTTCGTTGGCTGCCAGCACGCGAGCGCGCTGGGTCTCCTGGGCCCCGCTGCCCGGATTGGTGCGCACAATGCCGATCT
>CAZFQC010000330.1:0-2784 GCA_964520795.1 uncultured Brevundimonas sp. | reverse complement strand
CGCTTCGGCGCTCGCACCCTGATCGCGCCGACCTCCGCCCAGCTGGCCGCCGTCACGCCCTCGCCCGAAGCGCCCTGGGTCGCCCAGCGCCGCATCCCTGGCGAGGAAGTCAGCTTCCATGCCGTCTGCCATGCGGGCCGGGTTACCGCCTTCTGCGCCTACGGTTCAGACTGGCGGCTGGCCGGCGGTGCCAGCTACGTCTTCCAGCCACTGGCGGCCGAACTGACGGCGCGGCTGCGACCCATGGCCGAGGTCCTCGCCGCCTTCGCCGGGACCGGCCAGATCGCCTGCGACGTCCTCATCGACATCGACGATCAGCCGTGGCTGATCGAGTGCAATCCGCGGGCGACCAGCGGCGTCCATCTGTTCGACCGCGGCGGCGCCTTCGGCCGGGCGCTGATGGGCCACGGCGAGGCGGAGGCGGCCGCCGCATCATGCCATCTCTCTCCCGCCCTCTGGCTCCATGGCCTGCCGGCCGCACTGCGGGATGGACGGCTGGCGGCATGGCGGGCGCAGAGACGGCAGGGCACAGACGCCGTCGCCGCGCCCGGTGACCCGGGGCCGGTTCTCGGCGCCCTCGCCGACGCCGCGGTCTTCGCCCTGCGCGCGCTCCGCACCGGCCGCTCGCTCACCGCGGCCATGACCGCCGACATCGAGTGGAACGGCCGGCCGTTCGACTAGGCCCCTGCCGCCGCCGCGGGCCGGGCCCGGCATTCCGCCAGCCAGCGCGCCAGATGGGTCAGCTCCTCCGGCGGCCGGTATTTGATCAACCGCGCGAAATCCAGACCGACCACGCTCACGACGTCCGCAATGGTGAACCGGTCCGCGGCCAGGAATTCATGGTCCGCCAGTCGCCGGTCCAGGGTCTTCATGAATTTCTCGGCGGCGACCCGGTTGTACTCGGCGACCTGCGGAAGCTGGACCGCTTCCAGCGCGGCCAGCGCCGGGTGCGAGTGGCGCACGCTGAGCATGAGCGGATTGGCCAGATAGAACTCGCACCGACGGGTCCACATCTCGATCACCGCCTGTTCGCGCGCATCGCGTCCGAACAGATTGGGCTCGGGGTAAAGAGCCTCCAGATAGCGGCAGATGGCCACGGATTCCGAGATCGTGGTTCCGTCGTCCAGCTCCAGCGCGGGAACGTGCGGCACGCCCACGCGCGACCGGTATTCCGGCGTCTTGTGCTCCCCGGTCAGGATGTCGACCTCGATCACCTCGACGTCCTCGATCCCCTTCTCGGCCATCACCCAGCGGACCCGGCGCGGATTGGGCGCGCGGTGGGAGGTGTAGAGTTTCATCGTTCGGTCTCCGGCTTCAGCGGAACATGTCGGCGGGCATGGCACCGACGATGGCGGCCGTCATCAGTGTGGCGAGAAAGCCGGCGAACAGGGCCTTCCAGACCATGCCCAGCACCTCTTCCCGGCGTTCGGGCATCAGCACGCTGAGCCCGGTCACGGTGATCCCGACCGAGCCGATGTTGGCGAAGCCGCACAGGGCATAGGTCAACAGCATCCGGGTCCGCTCACTCATTTCGCCGGCCGGGACATTGCCCAGTTCGATGAAGGCCCTGAACTCCGTCTGGGTCAGTTTGACGCCCAGCAGCCAGCCGGCCTTGCCGGCCTCGGACCATTCGACCCCGGACAACCAGGCCACCGGCATGAAGACCCAGCCGAGCAGGCGCTCGATCGTGACCGGGCCGTCGAACAGCCAGAAGCCGCCCAGCATGACGTTGATCAGGGCCATCAGGGCCACGAAGACGATCAGCACGGCGGAGATGTTCAGCACCACCATCAGGCCGTCGGCCGTTCCCTTGACGATGGCGTCGATGGCGCTGTCGTACTTCAGGGCCGAGGCGTAGTCGGCACTCGCGCCGCCCTCGCCCGCCGTCTCGGGGATCATGATGCGCGCCAGCAGGACGCCGGCCGGGGCCGAGACGATCGAGGCCACCAGCACATGGCCGGCGGCATTCGTCATCACCGGGGCCAGGATGGCCGCATAGGCCACCATGGTCGAACCGGCGACGGTGGCCAGACCGACCACCATCATCAGGAACAGTTCCGAGCGGGTCAGCTTGTCCAGATAGGCGCGGATGACGATCGGACTCTCGACCATGCCGAGAAAGATATTGGCCGCCACCGCCAGGGCCGACGCCCCGCCCAGGCCCATGGTCCGCTGGAACAGGATGCCGAAGCCATGGGTGATCCACTTCAGGATCTTCCAGTGCCACAGCAGGGCGGACAGGGCCGAGATCACCAGGATCATCGGCAGGACGTTGAAGGCGAAGGTGAACAGGGCGGGCGGGTTCTCGACCGAGTAGGGCTGATCGCCGCCGGCCAGATAGCCGAACACGAACTGCGCTCCCACGGCCGAAGCGCGGGTCAGGCCGTCCACGGCGCCGGTGATCGCCGTCAGGACGACATCGGACCCCGGGATGCCGAACAGCACCATCACCAGGGCGGCCTGGACCGTCACGGCGCCGAGCGCCAGACGCCAGGGAAAGGCCCTGCGGTTCTCCGACAGGCCCCAGCAGGCCGCCACGATAACCAGCAGCCCCAGCAGGCTCTGTAGGTTCAGCACACTGAACATGGACGTGATTCCCCCCCGGCTCCCTGCCGACCCCGCCCCGTTGAACGCCACGCAGACTATTATGGCAAGCCGCCGTTTCGCTCGTTTCCAGCCCTGAATCCGTCGCGATCCACGCGCGTCATCACGAAACCGTGATCAGCACGGGACAGGGAGAATGACGATGCGCAAGGCTCTGATGCTGGCCTCGGCCGGCCTGAT
>CAZFQC010000329.1:0-2792 GCA_964520795.1 uncultured Brevundimonas sp. | reverse complement strand
AGATCGGCATTGTGCGCACCAATCCGGGCAGCGGGGCCCAGGAGACCCAGCGCGCCACCGTTCTGGCCGCCAACCAGGGCGTGGTGCTGCAGGTCGGCGACCATATCGAGGTGCTGCGCGACGACGGTGTGCCGACACGGGTGATCTTTGATGAGGTGCCCGCCAATCTGCGCCCGCGGCCGACGCTCAGCGTAACCCTCGACGCCGAGGGGGCGGGGCAGCGTGACGTGACCCTGACCTATCTGACCACGGGCCTGCAGTGGAAGGCCGACTATGTGGCCCGGTTCGACGAACGCGCCGGGCGGCTGGACTTGACCGGCTGGATCACCCTGACCAACCAGTCCGGCGTGACCTTCACCAATGCCGACACCCGGGTGGTGGCGGGCGATGTGTCGCTGATCAACAACAACAATCCCTACTACCGCCCGCAGCCGCCGCGTCAGGCCGTGCGGGGCAATGGAACGGAACAGGGCGGGGCCCAGGGCCTGGCGGACGTCTACATCTATCCGCTGCCCGAGCCGGTCACCGTGGCCAACAACCAGACCAAACAGGTCGGGCTGATCGATGTGGCCGATGTGCCGGCTTCCAAACGCTATCTGTTCGAAGCCGTGGGCTTCACGACCGAGACCGAGCCGCGCGCGGCCGAGGTGGCGGTGATCTTCTCCAACGACCGCGCCTCGGGCGTGGGAACCCAGCTGCCGGCGGGGGTCGCCCGGGTCTATGTCAATGACGAGTCCGGCGAACCGCGCTTCATCGGCGAGGACCAGGTAGCCCATACGCCCGCCGGCTCGGACATCGTCATCACCACCGGCCAGGCCTTCGATGTGACGGTGCAGCCGCGGGTGATCTCCAGCCAGGCCGCGCCCAAACCGGCCTACTACCGCTGGCGGACACGATTCGAGATGGCCTACACGGTCCGCAACGCCCGCTCCGAGGCCGTGGTCGTCGAGGTGCGCCAGCATGGTCTCGGCCGCGACACCCGGCTGGAGGGCCAGTCCATCGAGGGCGTGCTGCAGGACGCCAACACCATCGTCTGGCGCGTGCCGGTGCCCGCCAATGGCGAGACCGAGCTGACCGCCACCGTCGTCACCGGCGGCTGATGGCCGTGCGGCACCTGCTGATCGCCGTGGCCCTTTGCGGGGTCTGGCCCGCCCTGGCCGGACCCGTCCGGGCCCAGGTCGAGGTCGTCTCGCCGGGATCGGAGCGGACGGCGGTGGTGATCTATCGCGACCGGCCCGTCGACACCTCCGCGCTGCAGGAGCGATCGGCCGACGGCGACCCGGGTCTGGCGCAGGAAGGCCTGGCCCTGATCGTCGAGACCCGCACCATCGACCTGCCGGCCGGCGAGGCGGTGATCCGGCTGCGCGGCGTGGCCACCGGCATCGTACCCCAGACGGCGACCCTCGACGGTCTCCCGGCGCAGGTGATCGAGCGCAATACCGATTTCGACCTGCTCAGCCCCGGCTCGCTGCTGCAGCGCTCGGTCGGCGAGGTGGTCCGCGTGGTGCGCACCAATCCGGCTACCGGTGAACAGGTCGAAAAGGCCGCCATCGTCCGCTCGGGACCGATGGGAACGGTGCTGGAGATCGACGGACGGCTGGAGGCATTGAGCTGTTCCGGCCTGACCGAGCGCATCCTGTTCGACCGTGTGCCCGAGGGGCTGAGCGATCAGCCGGTCCTGTCGATCCGCACCCGGGCGGAGACGGCGGGGCGGCACACGGTGACCCTGGCCTATCTGGCCACCGGGCTGCAGTGGTCGGCGGACTATGTGGCGACCCTGAACCCGGACGGACGGTCGCTGGCCCTGACCGGCTGGATCACCCTGGCCAATTTCGGCGGCACGGGCTTCGCCGACGCCCCGGTGCAGGTCGTGGCCGGCAATCTGAACAGGGACGCGGACACCGTGCCGGTGGAACCGGCGGAGACGGTCGCTGAACCGGTCTGCTGGCCGCTGGATACGACGACGGGTGGGCCGGAGGATGTCGTGATCACCGGGTCCCGGACGAGGCGCGAGGATCTGCTGGCCCAGGCTCCTGCGTACGGACTGGTCGGAGAAGCCTACATCGAGGAAATCGTCGTCACCGGGTCCCGCATCACCGCCCGCCTAGGCGATCTGGGCGATTACAAGATCTACACCCTGCCCGAGCCGACCGACGTCAATGCGCGCCAGACCAAACAGGTCCGCTTCCTGGAACAGGATCAGGTCGGCTTCAGCCGGACCTATGCCGTCACCGTCTATGCCGGAAACGACGAGGACGCGGACCAGCCCGGCCTGCTGCTGCGCCTGACGAACGAGGAGGCCGAGGGTCTGGGTGTGCCGCTGCCGGGTGGCGGCGTCAGCCTGATCGAGACCCACGCCGGGCGGAGTGTGTTAGCCGGTCAGGCACGGTTCGAGGACAAGGGCGTCGGCCTGCCGGTGGAGTTGCTGTTCGGCCAGTCCATGGACCTGACGATCGAACAGCAGACGCTGGAACAGGAACAACTCTCCCGCCGGGATGACTTCGACCGGATGCGCGCCTCGCTCGCGGTCACCGTGCGCAACGACAAGCCCCACGCCGTCGAGATCGAGATCACGCCGGGCGAGGCCGGGAGCCGCGGCTTCCGCATCGTCCGCTCAAGCGCGCGGAGTGTAATCGCGCCGGGTGGCTATCCGATGTGGCGACTGCGCATTCCCGCCAGGGGCAGTCAGGTCCTGACCTACACCATCGAATACGAGGATTAGTCCTCGCCCCGCGCTGCCTTCTCCGCCGCCTGACGCGGACTGAATTTCGGGGCCGGGGCCAGACGCATGA
>CAZFQC010000328.1:0-2809 GCA_964520795.1 uncultured Brevundimonas sp. | reverse complement strand
ACCCGGCCCATCGGTCTGCCTCCGGCCGCCGTGTCGCCGAGCCCATGGCTGACGGAGGCGCGCGACCGGCTCCTCGGCGACCCCGGGCTGACCGTCGGTGCCCTGGCGCGAGCGCTCGGTATGCATCCTGTGTGCTTCGCCCGTCTGTTCCGGCAGGCCTTCTCCCAGTCGCCGACCGCCGCCCGTCAGAACCGCCGCGCCGCAAGAGCGATCCACGGCCTGGTCCGCACCGGGACGCCCCTGGCCGAAATCGCGGCGTCCGAAGGGTTCGCCGATCAGGCCCATATGAGCCGCGTCATCGGCAAGGCGACCGGCTGGAGCCCGGGGCGGTTGCGCCGGCTCTTTGCCGCAAGCTGACCCGACGCCGTTCCATCCGTTCAAGACGCCGGCGCGGTCTCGTGGGACAGACGAGGGACGCCCCTTCAGGAGAGCCGCCCATGACCGACCTGTTCCGCCTCGCAGCCCTGGCTTTCGCCTTTGCCCTGCTGTCGCCGACCGCGGCCACCGCCGGGCCCGACGCCGTGCGTTTCCGGGCGGACGCCGACGCCTTCATCCGGCGGGCCATGGATCGGGTGGGGGTGGTTCCGGGTCTGTCCATTGCTGTCGTTAATGGGGAGGACACGCTCCTGACGGCCGGCTATGGGGTCGCCGACATCGAATCCGGCGCGCCCGCCAGCGCCGCCACACGCTTCTACATCGCGTCATCGACCAAGTCCTTCACGGCCCTTGCGTTGGTGGCGATGGCTGCGAGGGGCGAGGTTGATCTCGAGGCCCCGCTCACGACCTGGTCGAACGTCAATGGCGCGCCGACGGATCTGTTTGCGAACGTCAGCCTGGCGGATCTGCTCAGCCACCGGTCCGGCCTCGACAACCCGCCCATGACCTTTCGCGCCGCCTTCTCGGGTGACCATACGCCGGAGGTGATGCAGGGCCTGATCGCCGCGACCGTGGCGCGTCCCGACACACCGCATGGAAGCTTTCGCTATTCGAACGCCGGCTACAACATCGCCACGACCCTGTTGGAGGCCCGCGACGGCCGCGACTGGCGCCTTCTGGTCCGCGACGAGGTGCTGAACCCGATCGGCATGGCCGACACGACCGGGTGGCTGTCCGGGGCCCGCGCCGACGGGGCCATGATCGCCGCCGGTCATTTGGGGCACGGCGTCGACGGACCGGTTCGCAGCCCGTTGCAGAAAGCCGACGCCACCATGCAGTCGGCCGGCGGCCTGGTCTCGACCGCTGACGACATGGCCCGGTGGCTGGAAATCCAGATCAATGACGGCGTCCTTGACGGTCGCCGGGTCTTCCCCGCGGGCCTTGTCGTCTCGACGCACCGGCCACTCGCGGCAAACGACGCGACCTTTGGGCCCTACAAGCGCGAGTCCTACGGCCTCGGCTGGCAGATCGGCCGCTATGGCGACGACGTCCTGATCCATCATTTCGGAAACTTCGCCGGATCCCGCGCCCACGTCTCCTTCATGCCCGCGCGGAGGCTCGGCGTGGCCGTCATGGTCAATGAGGACTTGGTGGCGGGTGATCTGGCCGATGTGATCGCCAACTATGTTTACGACTGGCACGCCGGTCGTCCGGACCTTGAGGCCTTTTATGAGGCCGCAGTTGGCGAATTGGTCGATCGCCGGGATCAGGCACGCACCGGGATTGCGCGGCAGCTGGCCGGGCGCGCCGCCCGACCGTGGATGCTTGCCCGGCCAATCGACGCCTATGTCGGGGTATATGACAATCCCTTGCTGGGCTCGGTCGAGATCGCCGGACGTGACGGATCGATGGTGGTCACGGTCGGCGTCATGCAGGCGGTCGCGGAGGCCTTTACCCAACCCGAGTCCATCCGTGTCGAGCTGGTGCCGATGCAGGGGCAGGTGATCCAGTTCGGCGGCGCCGGCGAAGCGCCCGACCGTCTGGTACTCATGGGCGAGACCTTCAACCGGCGCTGATCTGCCTCAGGCGTAGTTGAAGCTGATCGAAATCCGCTCGCTCTTCGCCGCATTCGGCGGCACCTCGTGGCGCAGCCAGCTTTCCCACATCAGCACCGTACCGGCGGCCGGGGCCAGATAGACGAACGGCCGTTCGGCCTCGGGCGCATCGGCATGGACGCCCGGGCGGGCCATCATCATGGGCAGGCGCGGGTCTTCCAGCTTGAGGGCCGATGCGCCGTCGGGAACCTCGACATAGACGGTGCCGCTGAGGAAGGCGTGGGGGTGGATATGGCCGGTATGGCCGCCGCCGGGCTTGAGGATGTTGACCCACAGACTGTCCAGCCTCGGCTTGCGCGCCAGATCAAAATTCAATGCCTTTGCATAGGCCTGGGCATGTTTGTCGAGGTGACGCTTCAGCTCCGAGAATTCGGGCAGGCGATGGGGCAGGTCCGTCAGGGAGCCGTAGGAGGTGTAGCCGCGATAGCCGTGCTCGCGGCACCAGGCCCGGCCGGCATGATCCTCGGCCGCCAGCATCCGGCAGGCGTCCGCAAGGCCGGCATTGAAGCCGGCGAAACCGGGGGAGGGGGCGAGGGAGGCCTCATAGACCTGGGTGACGAAGAGCGGGCGCAGGGACATGGGGGTGGAATAGACGCTCGGGCCGGGCCGGGAAAGGCGGGGGCGGGCTAGTGGCTAGTGGCTAGTGGCCAGTGGTCAGTGATTGTCGCCGCACCGTTGGCGGAAGGGCGGCGCGGACCGGGCCAGCGCGCCAGTCACCAGCCACTGGCCACTAGCCACTGGCCACTCCTCACCACTCCAACCTCGCCTCACCCCGCAGCACCGCCTCCGCTTCCGCCGTGTGCTTGGCCCCCGACCGG
>CAZFQC010000327.1:0-2816 GCA_964520795.1 uncultured Brevundimonas sp. | reverse complement strand
GTGGTCCAGACGATGTTCTGGGACGGGTCCTTGATGTCGCAGGTTTTGCAGTGGACGCAGTTCTGGGCGTTGATCTGGAAGCGCGGATTGTTCCCGGCCTCGTCGTACAGAACCTCGTAAACACCCGCCGGGCAGTAGAGCCGCGCCGGTTCCCCGTACTCCGGCAGATTGACCCCGATCGGAACCGACGGGTCCAGCAGCTTCAGATGCGCCGGCTGTTCCTCGGCGTGGTTGGTGTTCGAGATGAACACTGAAGACAGCTTGTCGAACGACAGCTTCCCGTCCGGCTTCGGATAGGCGATCGGCTTGTGCTTCGACGCCTTTTCCGTCGAGCCGGCGTCTGTCTTCCCGTGCTTCAGCGTCCACGGCAGATTCACGCGGAACAGGGACGAAAACCACATGTCGAACAGGCCCAGCGCCCCGCCGATCGTCGTTCCGAATTTCGACAGATAGGGTTTGGCGTTCCTGACCTGCTTCAGCTCCTTGTAGACCCAGCTCTTCTCATAGGCGGCCTGGTATTCGACCAGCTGGTCGCCGGCGCGCCCGGACTGCACGGCGTCATAGGCGGCGTCGGCCGCCAGCATGCCGGTCTTCATGGCGTTGTGGCTGCCCTTGATGCGCGGCACGTTCACGAAGCCGGCGGAACAGCCGATCAGGACTCCGCCGGGGAAGCTGAGCTTCGGCACCGACTGGAAGCCGCCCTCAGTGATCGCGCGGGCACCGTAGGAGATGCGGGTTCCGCCCTCCAGATGCTCGCTGATCGCCGGGTGGTGTTTGAACCGCTGGAACTCGTCGAACGGCGACAGGAAGGGGTTCTTGTAGTTCAGGTGCACGACGTAACCGATGGCCACGTAGCGGTCGCCGAAATGGTACATGAAGCTGCCGCCGCCGGTGAACTCATCCAGCGGCCAGCCAGTGGTGTGCTGGGCCAGACCGGGGCGGTGTTTGTCTGCCGGGACCTGCCACAACTCCTTCAGGCCGATGCCGAATTTCTGCGGCTGGGCCGTGTCGCACAGGTTGTGGCGGGCCATGATGGTCTTGGCCAGCGAGCCGCGCACGCCCTCGGCGATGAAGACATATTTGCCGTGCAGCTCGATACCGGGCTGGAAGTCATCCGTCGGCTTGCCGTGGCGGTCGATGCCGAAGACGCCGGCCACGACGCCCTTCACCCGGCCTGAGGGTTCATCCCAGACCACATGGCTGGCGGCCATGCCGGGATAGACTTCGACACCGAGCGCCTCGGCCTGTTCGCCCAGCCAGCGGGCCACGTTGCCCAGCGAGGCGATGTAGCAGCCGTCATTGTGCATGATCGGCGGCAGCAGGGGCATGGGCAGGGAGGCCTGGCCCATCGGCCCCAGGATCATGAACCGGTCCTCGGTGACCGGCGTCTCCAGCGGCGCGCCGCGCGCCTTCCAGTCGGGAAACAGCTCGTTCAACGCCTTCGGGTCGATGACGGCGCCCGACAGGATATGGCCGCCGACCTCAGCCGACTTCTCCAGCACGGCGACGGTGATCTCCTTGCCGTCTTTCTCGGCGCGCTGCTTCAGGCGGATGGCGGCGGACAGGCCGGCGGGACCGCCGCCGACGATGACGACGTCATACTCCATGACCTCGCGCTCGACCCCGGCGAGGGCCTCGGCCGGCGGCAGCTTGTCGATCACAGCTTCCTGCCAGGCGTTGGTTGCGCCGCCTTCGATGGCGTTGTCGGCCATGACCAGAATCCTCGGTGTCAGTGGGGTGTTGCTGTTTTCCGCTTATCCGAAGGTGACGCAAGGGTGGTCAAGGACTATCCCTGTGCCCATTCACCCGATGACAACCCCGCACCTCGACACCGCCAGCGCCGAAAGCCTGCTCGCCTTCTGGCGGGATGCGGGGGTGGACGCCTGTTTCGAGGACGCCCCTGTCGATCGCACCCATGTCGCGCCGCCTCCCGCCGTCAAGGCGGTAGCGAAGGCCACAGCCTCGGTGACGCCGATTGTCGCGGCCGGCGACGCCCTGTCAGAGGCGCGACGGCTGGCGGCGGGCGCGGACACGCTCGAGGCCCTGGGCCTTGCGATTGCGAGCTTCGAGGGCTGTCCCCTGCGCGGCATGGGCGCGAAACAGGCGGTGTTTTGTCGCGGCAACCCCGAGGCCGAGGTGCTGATCATCGGAGAAGGCCCCGGCGCGGAAGAGGATGAGCGCGGCCAGCCCTTCATCGGCAAGGCCGGGCGGCTGCTGGACCGGATGCTGGCCGAGGCCGGGCTGGAGGGGCGCGTATTCATCACCAACACCGTCTTCTGGCGACCCCCGGGCAATCGTACGCCGACAGCCGCCGAACAGGCGGTCTGCGCGCCCTTCGTCGAACGGGCCTTTGCCCTGCTGAAGCCAAAGGCCGTGCTGCTGCTGGGTGCCGCCTCGGCCAAGTCGGTGCTGGCGACCGACGAAGGCATCATGCGGATGCGCGGCCAGTGGCGTGAGTGGCGGCTGGCGGAGGGGGCGGTGTCGGCCCCGGCCCTGCCGACCCTGCATCCCGCCTTCCTGCTCCGACAACCGATCGCCAAGCGCGAGGTCTGGGCCGACCTGCTGTCGTTGGCGGCGCGAATCGAGGCGGACGGCTAAGCTCGTTCACCCTTCAGACTCAAAACCGCCCCAAAAGGGGGTGAAATCTTGACATGGGTCGAGGCGGTGGCGCCTTTCTGGCCTGACGACCGAACGAACAGCGCGAACTGACCCGGGTCGAGACGGGTTGTCGTTGCTCTCAGGGGGGCCGCCTTAGTGCGATTTGATTTCCGCCGCGCGATTTTCGCGCCGACGTTGGCATTGGCGTTGTGCGCCCT
>CAZFQC010000326.1:0-2832 GCA_964520795.1 uncultured Brevundimonas sp. | reverse complement strand
AGCGCGGAGAGGGCGACTCGCGCGCGGGCGCCGGGGGGCTCGTTCATCTGGCCGTAAACGAGGGCGCATTTCGAGCCTTCGGTCGAGCCGTTGTTCTTGGTCGGGTCCACGTTCACGTTGGACTCGATCATCTCGTGATACAGGTCGTTGCCCTCGCGGGTGCGCTCACCCACGCCGGCCAGAACCGAATAACCGCCGTAGGCCTTGGCGATGTTGTTGATCAGTTCCTGCATGGTCACGGTCTTGCCCACGCCGGCACCGCCGAACAGGCCGATCTTGCCGCCCTTGGTGTAGGGGCACATCAGGTCGATGACCTTGATCCCCGTGACGAGGATTTCCGACGAGGTCGACTGTTCTTCGAACGAAGGCGCCTCGCGGTGGATCGGGCGGTACATGGTGGTCTTGATCGGGCCCTGCTCGTCGATCGGCGCGCCGACGACGTTCATGATCCGGCCGAGCGTGCCGGGGCCGACCGGGGCCAGGATGGAGGTGCCGGTGTCAACCACGGCCTGGCCGCGCGTGAGGCCTTCCGAGGTGTCCATGGCGATGGTGCGGACCATGTTCTCGCCGAGGTGCTGGGCGACTTCCAGGACCAGGGTGAAGGGCTGGCCGGTCTTCTGGTCGACGTTCTGCGTCTCCAGGGCGTTCAGGATCGCCGGCAGCTGGCCGGTGAACTCGACGTCGACGACGGCGCCGATGACCTGGGCGATCCGGCCCACGCCGGTGCCCGCGGTGACGACGGCGTTGCCGGTCGCGGCGGCGGCCTTGGGGGCCTTGGGAGCAGCCGGTTTCCTGGCGGCGGTTTTCTTGGCGGTGGTGTCGGTCATCGGTTCGTTCCGTTCGGAAGGTCGTGCTTGGCGTGTATCTGGGCGTATCAGGGCGGGGTTCGGATCAGAGGGCTTCGGCGCCGGCGATGATCTCGATCAGTTCGGTGGTGATCTGGGCCTGGCGTTTGCGGTTGTACTGCAGGGTCAGGCTGTTGATCAGGTCGCCTGCATTGCGGGTGGCGTTGTCCATGGCGGCCATCTGGGCCCCGAAGAAGCTGGCCTGGTTTTCGTACAGGGCGGCCAGCACCTGGGTCGTGATGTTGCGCGGCAGGAGGGTCTCGAGGATTTCCTCTTCCGACGGCTCGTACTCATAGGTCGCGCCGTTCAGATTGATCGGCTCGGCACCGCCGTCGACGACGGCGGGGATCAGCTGTTTCGGCGTCGGCACCTGGGCGATGACCGACTGGAAGCGGCTGTAGAACAGGGTCACGACGTCGGCGTGGCCGGCCTCGAACTCCTCGGCGATCAGGGCGGCGACCGGCTCGGCGGCGGGCAGGCCCAGCACCTTGTGGTCGCTCATCTCGAACGTCCGGACCAGCTTGTCGCCGTACAGACGCGTCAGGCCGTCGCGGGACTTGCGGCCCACGGCGATGATGCGGACGTCCTTGCCGGCCGCGATCAGGCTGTTGATCCGCTCGCGCGCGGCCCGGATGACATTGGTGTTGAACCCGCCCGCCAGACCCTTGTCGCCGGTGGCGACGACGATCAGGTGCTTCTGGTCGGACCCGGTGCCGGCCAGCAGTTTCGGCGCGCCGTCACCGGACACGCCGGCCGCCAGATTGGCGATCACGGCGGCCATCTTGCGGGCATAGGGACGGGCGCTTTCGGCCTGGTCCTGGGCGCGCTTCAGCTTGGCCGCGGCGACCATGTTCAGGGCCTTCGTGATCTTCTGCGTGGACTTCACGCTTCCGATCCGATTGCGCATTTCCTTGAGGCTGGCCATCCGGCGCTACTTTCTCGCTATCCGGTCCGGTCTCAGGCGAAGGTCTTGAGGAAGGCGTCCAGCACCGACTTCAGCTCGGTCTCGAGCTCGGCGGTGAGGTCCTTCTTGGCGCGGATGCCGTCCAGCAGGCCCTTGTTGGAGGACTTGATGCGGGCCAGCAACTCGCTCTCGAAACGGCCGATGTCGCCGACGGCGATGCCGTCCAGATAGCCGCGCGTGCCGGCGTAGACCGAGACGACCTGCTCTTCCATGGTCAGCGGGCTGTACTGGGGCTGCTTCAGCAGCTCGGTCAGGCGCGCGCCGCGGGCCAGCAGCTTCTGGGTCGAGGCGTCGAGGTCCGAACCGAACTTGGCGAAGGCGGCCATTTCCCGATACTGGGCCAGCTCGCCCTTGATCGAGCCGGCGACCTTCTTCATCGCCTTGGTCTGGGCCGAGGAGCCCACGCGCGACACCGAGATGCCGACGTTCACGGCCGGGCGGATGCCCTGGTAGAACAGGTCGGACTCGAGGAAGATCTGGCCATCGGTGATCGAGATCACATTGGTCGGGATATAGGCCGACACGTCGTTGGCCTGGGTCTCGATCAGCGGCAGGGCGGTCATCGAGCCCGAGCCGTAGTCGGCGTTCAGCTTGGCCGAACGCTCCAGCAGGCGGCTGTGCAGGTAGAACACGTCGCCCGGATAGGCTTCGCGGCCCGGCGGGCGGCGCAGCAGCAGGGACATCTGGCGATAGGCCACGGCCTGCTTGGACAGATCGTCATAGACGATCACGGCGTGCATGCCGTTGTCGCGGAAGAACTCGCCCATGGCGCAGCCGGCGAACGGGGCCAGGAACTGCAGCGGGGCCGGCTCGGAAGCGGTGGCCGCGACGACGATGGTGTATTCCAGGGCGCCCGACTCTTCGAGGGTCTTGACGATCTGGGCGACGGTCGAACGCTTCTGACCGATGGCGACGTAGATGCAGTAGAGCTTGGCGCTCTCGTCATCACCGGCGTTGGCGGCTTTCTGGTTGATGATGGCGTCGATGGCGACGGCGGTCTTGCCGGTCTGACGGTCACCGATG
>CAZFQC010000325.1:0-2837 GCA_964520795.1 uncultured Brevundimonas sp. | reverse complement strand
TGAACAGCCGTCTGGACACCATCCAGGCCGCCGTCCTGATCGAGAAGCTGAAGGTCTTCGGTGAGGAGATCGAATGGCGCAACCGCATCGCCGCCCGCTACAACGAAGCCTTGCGCCCCCATGTCGCCGCCGTGCCGGACGTGCCCGCCGGCAACGTCTCCAACTGGGCCCAGTACACGATCGAGCATGACGACCGGGACGGGCTGATCGCCCATCTGAAGGAGCAGGGCGTGCCGACGGCGGTCTACTACCCGATCCCGCTGCACCTCCAGCCGGCCTATGACATGTATCCGCGCGGGCCCCAGGGCCTGCCGGTCACCGAACGGCTGATGCAGCGGGTCGTCAGCCTGCCGATGCATTCCGATCTGGATGAGGCGACCCAGGACAGGATCGTCGCGGCGGTCGCCAGCTTCCGCTAAGGTTCCCGCATGACCCAGCATCTCCCTGAATTGAAGGTCGGCGTCGCCGGCGTCGGCGTCATGGGACGCAACCACGCCCGCGTCCTGTCCGACATCCGTGACTTCGACCTGACCGCCGTCTTCGACCCCGACGCCGCCACGGCGGACGGCGTCGCCGCCCTGTATGGCGCGAAGGCCTTCACCACCGCGGCCGACTTCGTCGCCGCCGGCCTGGACGCCGCCGTGGTCGCCACCCCCAACCGCCACCACGCCGAGCTGGGCGTCGCCCTGCTCGAGGCCGGTGTGCATGTGCTGGTCGAAAAGCCGATCGCCGCCACCGTCGCCGACGCCCAGCGAATGATCGACGCGGCGAAAGCGAACAGCCGCGTGCTGATGGTCGGCCAGGTCGAGCGGTTCAATCCGGCGGTGGAAGCCGTCAAGCGGGCCATCGACGGCGACGAAGTCATCTCGATCCAGATCACCCGCGTCGGCCCCTTCCCGCCACGCATGGGCGAGGTCGGGGTGGTCATCGACCTGGCGGTGCACGACATCGACATCATCCGTCACCTGACGAATTCGGAGATCGCCGAGGTCCAGCCCCAGCTGGCCCGCACCAAGGCCGAGCGCGAGGACACCGCCCTGCTGCAGTTCCGCCTGGCCAATGGGACCATCGCCCACATCACCACCAACTGGGTCACGCCCTACAAGGTCCGCACCCTGCAGGTCGCGACCATGAACCGGTTCGTGGTCGCCGATCTGATCACCCGTCAGGTTACGGAGTATTTCGGCCAGCAGGCCGACGGCTCCTACCAGACCCGCGCCGTCAACAGCTGGCCCGCCGAGCCGCTGAAGAAGGAGCTGGAAGCGTTCGCCCACGCCATCCGCACCGGCGAGCCGCCGGCGGTGACCGGCGAGGACGGGTTGCGGAACCTCGAGGTGGCGTTGAGGTGCCTGGGGGAGGGCTAGGCGCCCACCACCTGCATCCCCAGCCATTCCGCGATCAGGGCCGGCTTGTCCGCGCCCTCGATCTCGACCGTGACCTCGTGTTTCAGCAGCCATCGGCCGCCGCCCTTGTCGTCGGCGGACAGCAGTTTGAACCGGCCCCGGACGTTCGAGCCCGCCCGCACCGGCGCGAGGAAGCGCAGTTTGTCGAAGCCGTAGTTGACCCCCATGACCACCCCCTCCAGCGGCGGGACGGCGTCATAGGTCATGGCCGACAGCAGGCTGAGCGTCAGAAAGCCGTGGGCGATGGTCCCGCCGAACGGGGTCTGGGCGGCCGCCACAGGGTCGATGTGGATGAACTGCCGGTCCTCGGTGATCTCGGCGAAGGCATCGATCCGGGCCTGGTCGACGGTGATCCAGCGGCTGACGCCGATCTCCTGACCGATCAGTCCGGCCAGGTCGGCGACGGGGGTGGGCATTCCCTTGCGTTCGGTGCGGCTCATGCGGTCGGCTCCTTCAGGGGATGGGCGTGAAACGGTCTTCGATGATGGCGGCGAACAGCGCCGGGTCGACATTGCCGCCCGACAGGATGACGGCGGTGGTGCGGTCGCGCGTCTCGATCTTTCCGGCCAGGACGGCGGCCAGGGATACGGCCCCCCCCGGCTCGACCACCTGTTTCAGCACCTTGAAACCATAGGCGACGGCCGCCGCCACCTCCGCGTCCGAGACGGTCTCGACCCGGTCGACGCGGCGGTTGATGGGAAAGGTCAGCTCGCCCGGCCGGTCGGTCATCAGGGCGTCGCAGATGGTGCCCGGCGCCGGCGCATGGGTCAGCCGGTCGCCGGCGGCGATCGACAACTGCATGTCGTTGTAGTGGCGCGGTTCGACGGCGATCACCGGACTGTCCGGCGACAGCGCCTCCATCGACAGATTGATCCCCGCGATCAGCCCGCCGCCCGAGGCCCCGCAGACCAGCTGGTCGATCAGGCCGTCGGCCTGTTCCATGATCTCCAGCCCGATGGTGCCCTGGCCCTCGATGACGAAGGGGTCGTCGAACGGGCGGACGAGGATGGAGCCCTTGGAGGCCGCGATCTCCTCGCCGATGGCCTCCCGGCTTTCGGTGTAGCGGTCGTACATCCGCACCTCGCCGCCGAAGCCGATGACGCCCTCGACCTTCACCTTCGGACTGTCCGCGGGCATGACGATGATCGCCTCGACCCCGAGGATCCTCGCGGCGCAGGCCACGGCCTGGGCGTGGTTGCCGGACGAATAGGCGACGACGCCGCGCGCCTTTTCCTCATCCGTCAGCCGGCTGATCCGGTTCCAGGCCCCGCGAAATTTGAAGGCGCCCGCGCGCTGCAGGTTCTCTGCCTTCAGCAGGATCCGGCCGCCGGTCAGCGCATTCAGCGCCGGACTTTCGATCAGGGGCGTGCGCACGGCCTGGCCGGCGATCTGGCGGGCGGCGTCGCGAACGCCGGCGAAGGAGGCGGTGTGCAT
>CAZFQC010000324.1:0-2846 GCA_964520795.1 uncultured Brevundimonas sp. | reverse complement strand
ACCGCATCGACCGCTTCTCGATGACCGACCGCACCAGCCACGGCGAGATCGCGGACATCGGCTGGTTCGACCCCGCGGACCTGCCGGAAGACACACACCGGGCGACGCGGGACAGGCTGGCGGAGCTGTTCGGCGGCGTGGGGGTCAATCCCGTCTGGTGAAGCGTCGCGATCTCACGGTTGATCGTCGAGGTCCTCGACCCGGCGGGGCGGAAGCTGCCGGGCCTCTCCCCTTCGGGCGATGAAGCGACCCAGCAAGAACATGCCGACGCCGATCAGGCAGGGGATCCCGCCGACAATCAGGACCAGCATCACCCAGGACAGCAGACCCCCGAAATACTCCAGGCCTCCGCCTTGCAGTATGGGTACGGCCAGGAAATAGACGGTGCAGGCCCCGGTGGTGACGGCAACGAGGGCGCCACCGCACATCAGCAGCCAGCCGAAAAAGGCCGCCACAGGGCTCGGTCTGCTGGACTGGGTCATCGGACGGCTCTCCCCCTGGCCAATGCGTCCGCCCCCGGCGCGCCGGGGCGGTAGAAGGTATTGTAGGTGTCGAACGGGATGATCTGCCCGTCCGGCTGGACGAAATGCACGCACGATCGCTTGACCGTGCCGATGTCGAAATTGAACCGGTCGAGGAACTGCGACACCACCACCCGGAAGGTGTCGGCGTAACCCACCGACTGCGGCACGGCCGCCTCGGGCAAACAGCACAGCAGGGCCGCCAGCTTGTCCGAGGTGTCGGTCTGGGCCGTCGACAGCGACAACAGGTCGAACACCCGCTTCTGCAGCTCGGGATAGGCCTCAAAGGTCACCGTATTGGGCGCCGCCGCCACCAGCAGCTCGCGCGGGATCAGCGAGGTCACGGGCACGACCTTCTCCCCGTCGCGCAGACCGTAGCCGATGCAGATCTGGTCCGGGTTGCAGGGCAGGGGGATCAGGTCCTCGAGGGCGAATACCCCGGCCTCCGCGATCCGGCGGCGGACCTCGGTCAGGACGATGCGGTGCGTCTTCGGATCGAAGCCGTCGTTGCGGCCCGCGTCCTGGATCGGCTGGAAGGTCACGCCGCGCACGCAGCGCCATGTCAGGGCGAAGCGGACGATGTCGGCGATCTCGTCGTCATTGACCCCCTTCTTCAGCGTCACCACCAGCGTCGTCGACAGCCCGACCCGCTCCAGCGCCTCCAGCGCCTCGACCCGGATCGCCCGCAGGTCGGCCCCGCGCAGGTTCATCAGGGCCTCACGCTTCAGGCTGTCGAACTGCAGATAGACCTCGAACGCCGGGGCGTATTCGGCCAGACGCTCGGCGAAGCCCGGCTCGCGCGCGATGCGCAGGCCGTTGGTGTTGACCATCAGGTGCCGGATCGGCCGGCGTCGGGCCGCATCGAGGATGTCGAAGAACTGAGGATGGATGGTCGGTTCGCCGCCCGACAGTTGCACCAGATCCGGCTCGCCCTCCGAGGCGACCAGTATGTCGAGCATCGCCGCGATTTCGGCCAGGGGCCTATGCCCCTCGCGCTTCACCGAGGAGTCGGCGAAACAGACCGGACAGCTCAGGTTGCAGGCCTCATTGACCTCGATGATGGCGAGGCAGGAATGCTGTTCGTGGTCGGGACAGAGACCGCAGTCCCAGGGGCAGCCGTGGTCGGTGCGGGTCTGGGGTGCGAACGGCCGGTCGCCCGGCTTCAGCCAGTCCTTCTGGCCCTTCCAGTAGGCGACGTCGTCGGCGATCAGCGTCTTCTGCACCCCGTGGTCGCGGCAGCGCTTCTGGTAGAAGACCTTGTCGTCCTCGATCAGGATCTTGGTCGGGACCAGGCCGTAGCAGACCTCACACAGGCTCGTGGTCTGGCCGTGGAACAGGTAGGGCGCGACCTTGCGCGGCGCGATCTCCGTCTCCGGCGTCAGCGTGCCCGAGGTCCCGTCCATACATCACCACGCCGTAGACGATCAGCGCGACGCTGATCAGGTGGAACAGATTGAACGGTCCCGCCAGGGTTGGATAGGGCTTGAGAAATTCCCACGCGAACCGCTGCGCCCCATACCAGATGCAAAGGGCATAAAAGCTGCGCCGCATCGCCCAGGGCGACCGCCGGGCGAGGCCCGCGACATAGACGGCCAGGAAGGCCAGCATCGCCAGCGACTCATAGATCTGCACCGGGTGCCGCGCCACGCCGTCGCCGAGGTCGACGCCCCATGGCAGGGTGGTCGGCACGCCATAGGTCCGGTCCGACAGCCCCTCGAACAGGCAGCCCAGCCGCCCGACCGCGATCCCGAGGGCGAAGGGTCCGGTGAACAGGCCGCCGGTCGAACCGCGCACGCCGCGCGCCAGCTTGTAGAGCTCGACCCCCACCACCGCCCCGGCCAGGGCACCGATGACGCTGTGCGAAAGGCTCGGCGTCGTGGACATCAGGGTGTTCAGTGAACCCGACAGCCAGGCCCCCATCGCCGCCCCGCCGGCGAGGCAGGCCGCATAGCCCGGTCCGACCGCCCGCGCCGTCCGCTCGACCAGTCCCCGAAGCCGCCAGCGGTAGAGCAGCAGGCCGAGGCCCGCGCCGGCGGCCCAGCCCAGCAGGTCGAACAGCAGATGAATGCCGGGCAGGGTGGGAACGGTCATCTCCCGAACAGGCCACGCGAGGGCCTGCGCCGCAACCTCGATCGGCCCTGCCAGGGCGCGCCGCCGCGTGATATCGACAGCCCATGAACCCCAATCTCTTCGCCATGTTCGCCGTCGTCCTCGCAGGTGGCGCCACCGCCCTCCAGGCCCCGACCAACGCCAAACTCATGGGCGCCGTCGGCTCGCCGGTGAACGCCGCCTTCGTCTCCTTCGCCATCGGCACGGCGGCGCTGG
>CAZFQC010000323.1:0-2847 GCA_964520795.1 uncultured Brevundimonas sp. | reverse complement strand
CTCGACAAGATGAAGCGGCTGGCCGACCTCGGCCTGCCGCAATACGTGCTGCCGCCGCACGAGCGGCCGAACACCCCCTTCCTGCGCAGCCTCGGCTTCACCGGCACCGACGCCCGGGTTCTGGAACAGGCCTGGAAAGAGGCGCCGACCTTTGCCGCCGCCGCCTGTTCGGCCTCGCCCATGTGGGCGGCCAACGCCGCGACGGTGACGCCGAGCGCCGACAGCGCCGACGGTCGGGTGCATTTCACCCCCGCCAATCTCGTCACCAACCTGCACCGCTCGCTGGAGCATGAACAGACGAAGCGGTCGCTGGAAGCCCTGTTCCCGGATCCGGACCGGTTCGCGGTCCATGACGCCCTGCCCTCCGTCGCCCATCTCGCCGACGAGGGCGCGGCCAACCACGTCCGCCTGTGCGCCGATCATGGCGAACCCGGTGTGAACCTGCTGGTCTGGGGCCGCGAGGCCTTCGAGCCGTGGGCCGACGCCTTCCCGGCCCGCCAGACACGCGAGGCCTCCAAGGCCGTCGCCAGCCGCCACGGCGCGTCCGGCGTCGTTCTGGCCCGCCAGTCGCGCGCGGCCATCGCCGGCGGGACCTTCCACAATGACGTGGTCTGCGTCGGGGCGCTGGAGACGCTGTTCTTCCACGAGCTGGCCTTCGAGGACACGGCGGGGACCATGGCCGCCATCCGCGCCGCCGCCGGCGACCGGTTCGAGCCGATCTTCGTCGAGGTGTCGTCGGCCGACCTGCCGCTGGCGGACGCCATCTCCAGCTATCTGTTCAACTCCATGCTTGTGCAGATACCCGGCGAGGACCGGCTGACCCTCATCTGCCCGACCGAGACCCGCGACAACCCGCGCAGCCACGCCGTGGCAGAGCGCCTCGCGGAATCGAACGGGCCCATCGGCAGGGTCGAATACGTCGATGTGCGCCAGTCGATGCGCAACGGCGGCGGCCCCGCCTGTCTGCGCCTCCGCGTCGTGCTGACCGGGGCCGAGCAGGCGGCGACCAACCCGGCCATGCGGCTGAACGACGATCTGCACGGCCGCCTGTCGGCCTGGGGTGCCCGCCATTACCGCGACCGACTGACGCCCGCCGACCTCGCCGGACCGGACCTGCTGGAGGAAAGTCGGGTCGCGCTCGACGAACTGACCGGACTGCTGGGGCTCGGCGGCGGCTTCTATCCCTTCCAGAGGGGCTGATCGCATGCCCGTCGTTCTGCGCAGGGCCGTTGAGGCGGACGCCGGGGAGCTCCTGACCCTGCAGCGGGCCGCCTATGTGACCACGGCCCAGCTGTATCGCGATCCCTTCCTGCCGCCCCTGCTGGAAACCCTTCCGGAAGTGACCGAAGCGATCCGGTCGCAGGTGGTTCTGGCAGCGGTCGACGGACATCGTATCGTGGGATCCTCACGTTGCCGCGTTGAAGGAACCGTGGGCCATCTGGGGCGGCTGGTGGTCGCGCCCGATCGATCGGGCGCGAGGCTCGGCGTCCGGCTGGTCAAGGCGATCCAGGAGCATGCGCCGCCGTCCGTGCGGCGTTTCGAACTGTTCACCGGGGCCCTGAGCGAGCGCCATATCGCCCTGTACTGGCTTCTCGGGTTCGAGGAGTTTGACCGGCGCTTCTCGGACGAGGGCATCGAGCTCGTCTATATGGCCCGCGAGCGGGACGCGTGACGACCTTCACCCACCGCATCGCCACCGAGGCCGATATTCCGCCTCTGGTCGCCCTGATGGACCGGTCGATCAGCGGGCCGCTGGCCGCCTTTCTGACGCCCGACCAGATCGCCGCCAGCCGCAGGCTGATGGGGATCGACAGCCAGATCATCGCCGACCGGACCTATGTCATCGTCGAGGCCGACGGCGTCATGGCCGGCTGCGGCGGCTGGAGCGGTCGCATCACCGAATACGGTGGCGACCACACGCCCGGACGGATGCCCGCGCCCCTGACGCCGGGGATCGACGCCGCCCGTATCCGCGCCATGTACACGGCACCCGAATTTGTTCGGCGGGGCGTCGGCCGGATGATCCTCGGTCTGTGTGAGGCCGCCGCACACGCCGCCGGCTACGACCGGGCCGAACTGGTCGCGACCCTGGGCGGCGAGCCGCTGTATCGGGCCGCCGGCTATCAAGAGATCGAACGGTTCGAGGACGATCGCGGCGGCGCGCCGGTTCCTCTCGTGCGCATGGGCAAGCGGCTGGTTGGCCCGTCGGGCGAACCCGGCTAGCCTCTCCCATCCATCCCGCCGCAGACCGGAGCGACTTCATGAAGCCCGCCCGAAATCACGCACTGGTCATCGGCGGCCTGTTGAGCGTCGCCGCCTCCCTGCTGCACATCGCCTGCACCTTCGGCGGCCCTGACTGGTACCGCTTCTTCGGCGCCGGCGAAGCCATGGCAACGATGGCCGAGCGGGGCTCGATGACGCCCACCCTGCTGACGCTCGGTATCGCCGCCATCCTCGCACTCTGGGCGGCCTACGCCTTCTCGGGTGCCGGCCTCCTGCCCCGCCTGCCGCTGCTGCGGACCGGACTGGTCGTGATCAGCGCCATCTATCTCTTGCGAGGTCTGGCCCTGATCCCGGCGCTGCTCATCAATGGTGCCAATGTGATGCCATTCATGCTGTGGAGTTCGCTGATCGTGCTCGTCTACGGGATCGTCCATGCGGTCGGGACCTGGACCGCCTGGCCCCACCTGAGGTCCCGCCGATGATCGCCGATCCAACGACGTCCGCCATGACCCCTGCCCGCCGACTGCGCAACATCATCGGCGGGTCCGCCGGAAATCTGGTCGAGTGGTTCGACTGGTTCGCCTATGCTGCCTTCACCGTCTATTTCGCCCCGATCTTCTTCCC
>CAZFQC010000322.1:0-2858 GCA_964520795.1 uncultured Brevundimonas sp. | reverse complement strand
AAACTCCGACGCTCGGCCTGATCGAGAACATGACCGGCCCGATCTTCGGCCGTGGCGGGGCTGAGGCCGAGGCCCGCCGGCTCGGTGTCCCATATCTCGGCGACCTGCCGCTCGACGCCACCCTGCGTGAAGGTGGCGACGCCGGCGTTCCGGTCGTGGTCAGCGATCCAGACGGGGATGTCGCAGCGCGGTTTGGACGGTTCGCCGAACAGCTGTCGGCCGTGCTCTTTCCCTGATCCGGAAATCCGAAGGCCCGGACCCAGGGCCTGTGCTGTTGACCGACTCCGATCCTGGCGGACGTCTGTCAGCCGCCCCGCAGGTTCCCGGGGTTGCCCCGTCGCTGATGGACCCCGGTCGCGCAACGCCGGGTCAGGCGGGGAGCGAGGGCTGCTCTCGCCTCCGGACGCATACCGCGCCTTTCGTTCAGAGCTTCTGACCGGCGTCTCACAGGCGAACAGACAGAGTTTTCCCGGTCTTAACCTGTGTCCTGTAACGTGGGTTTTCGAGAGATCCATGTCAGAACACACCGGAAAAACGCGCGCGCGCCTTCAGCGCATCCTGTCCGTCGGCATCATCGCAGCGGCGGCGGTGTTGCTCGCGGTCGGCGGCCTGCTCACCTATTCCGTTCAGGCCATTGACCGCGTGCAGGTCGAGTCCGAGACAAAGCTGGTCGAACGCAAGATTGTACGGGCGTTGGGACGCCTTCGGGAGAACATGATCGCCGCGACGGTCTGGAACGAGGCCTACACACAGACCCTCGCCCGCGATCACGACTGGATGCAGATCAACTACGGCGACTTTTTCGCTGACTATACGGCACACGATGCTTCCGTGGCCTACGCGCCAGACGGAACGCCGATTTACGCGTCCCGAGACAGCGAGCCGGTCGCAATCGAAAGCGAGCGCGCCTTCATCAGCGCGCTTGCTCCCCTGGTAAACCGGGTCAAGGAAGAGGCGCAGCTCAAACGGGCGGCGCAAACCACCGTTCTGGTCGGTCTTGATGCCGTCGTTACCCGCGAGGCGACGATCGTTGTGGGGGACGTGCCGTATTTTGTTTCCGTGTCGACTGTCGTCGCGGAGGACAGCGACACCGCGACCAGCGGCCCCGACCCCATTGTTGCATCAGGGATGGCGGTGTCCGGATTTGTGCCGAGCCTGACTGAAGACCTCGGCCTCGTCGCGCCGAAACTCCTCGCCCAAGCCCCCAGGTTGGGTCCCTCCGTCCGCCTGTCCGATGCCGCGGGCCATGTTTTGGGGTATATCAGTTGGCGCCCTTCCACACCCGGAGCCAGCCGTTTGATGGGCGCGATCCCGGTGCTCCTCGCCCTGCTGGGCTTGATGGTACTCGCGCTCTCCGTCGGAACCAGGCGGGTCTACCGGCTGATCAATCAGCTGGCGGAAAACGAACAGGCATTGGATCTGAGTCTGGAGCAGGCTGAAGCCTCCAACGCCGCGAAGTCGCAATTTCTCGCCAACATGAGCCACGAGCTTCGTACGCCCCTGAACGGCATCATTGCCCTGACCGAGCTGCTCGAACGCCGGCAGGACGACCCGACGTCAAGCCATATGGCCAGGACCATTGTCGCCTCGGGTCGAACCCTCGAACTTGTCGTCAACGACATCCTTGATGTCGCCAAGATCGAAGCGGGCCAGCTCAAGTTCGAGGTTGCGCCCTTCAATCTCGTCGACGTCCTGAGCGACACTGTCGATCTTCACCGGGCCACCGCCGAAGCAAAGGGCATCCGCCTGGAACTCCGGATCCCGCCGGCCGCCGCGGGTGTCTACGAAGGTGATCGCACCCGGATCGGCCAGGTGGTGTCAAACCTCGTCAGCAACGCCGTAAAGTTCACGCAAAGCGGCTCGGTGCTCGTCACGGTGCGCCGCAGAAGCCGGGGCCTCTGCATCTATGTGGCTGACACCGGGATCGGGTTTGACCGCGCGACGGCCGTTCGCCTCTTCCAGCGCTTTGAACAGGCCGATGTCTCCACCAACCGCAAATTCGGCGGGACAGGCCTGGGTCTCTCCATCTGCCGCTCGTTGGGGGAAATGATGGGCGGCCGTATCGGCGTCCGCTCCAGGTCAGGCGCGGGATCAGTCTTTGCCGTTCAGCTCCCGCTTCAACGTCTCAGCGAAACAGCCCCCGGCCACGCGTGCGCCGATGACGTGGAGCAGTTGGCAGGCGCAGCGGATGCCTCCGGTGCGCCTCTCCGCATCCTCTTTGCCGACGACCACCCGGTTAACCGCCAGGTCGTGGCGCTGATCCTTGAACCTCTTGGGATCGAGCTGACAGAAGTCGAGGACGGGGCGATGGCCCTGGAGGCCTATTCCAACGGGACGTTCGACCTCGTGTTGATGGATGTTCAGATGCCGGTCATGGACGGGCTCGCGGCGACCCGGGCCATTCGGGAGATCGAACGATCGACCGGTCGCGCGCGAACCCCGATTATTTCTCTGACAGCGAACGCGATGCCCGAGGACGTTCGACGCAGTCTCGATGCTGGGTCCGACAGCCACCTCGCCAAGCCTATCCGGCCTGACAAGCTGATCGAGGCCGTGAACCAGGCCCTCGCCGCCGAGCCCGCCCCTGCCATGAAGGCTGTAGCCTAAGGGCTTGGACGGTCCCGCCTGCCGGACCGGTGACCCGTCTCCTCACGGCGACGAATTGGCCGCGCAAGTCCGGCTGATCCCGGGGCAGGCTTCCGGGGCGGGCCGGTGGGCGTTGACGACATTTTTTGCGACCAGGGTTTTCAAACGCAACTCTAAACGCCACCATGCGTGTTCCAGTCACCCTGAGAGCCGCCCATGTCCGTCGACGCCCTGTTCCGCCCCTTCCAGGTCAAGTCCCTGAAGATGCCCAA
>CAZFQC010000321.1:0-2895 GCA_964520795.1 uncultured Brevundimonas sp. | reverse complement strand
GGCAATCGCCATCGCGGCCGGAAGCGGCGTTCGCGCCGTTCTGACCCTTGCCGTCAAGTCCATGGCGGCCAGTGGTGGAATCGCCACGCGGCGGATTTTGGGCAGGACCGGCTCAGCCGACCAGATACTGACCGCCGTTCAGCGACAGGGTGCAGCCTGTGACATATCCGGCACGTTCACCGGCCAGCCAGGACACCATGTCGGCGATTTCCTCGCCTTTTCCGAGCCTTCCGACCGGAATCTGGGCGATGATCCCGGCCAGGACCTTCTCGTCCATGGCCCCGACCATTTCGGTGTCGATATAGCCCGGCGCGATACAGTTCACCGTCACGCCCTTGCGCGCATTCTCCAGCGCCAGTGCCTTGGTGAAACCGATCATCCCGGCCTTGGCGGCGGAATAGTTGGTCTGGCCGATCTGGCCCTTCTGGCCGTTGATCGAGCTGATATTGACGATCCGGCCGAAGCCGCGGTCGCGCATCCCGTTGATGACCTGGCGCGTCATGTTGAACACGCTGTCCATGTTCACGCGGATCACGTCGGACCACTGGTCCGCGCTCATCTTGTGAAAGAAGCCGTCGCGCGTGATGCCGGCGTTGTTCACCAGTATGTCGATCGGACCCAGCTGGTCCTCGATCTCCTTCACGGCGCGGGCACAGTCGTCATAGGAGCCGACATTGCCCTTGACGATCGAGACGCCCAGCTCCTTCGCCGTGGCCTCGGCGGCCTCGGTGTTGCCGGAATAACCGGCGGCGACGAGCATGCCGTCCTCTTTCAGCCGCTGAACAATCGCCTTGCCGATGCCGCGGGTGCCACCCGTGACCAGAGCCACTCGAGCCATGTGTATTTCCTTGTCCCTTGGAGCCGCGTCTGATGCGCGGCCTTCAAGGAGAGCTTTAGCTGGATGGCGGGTGCGCGGGAAGGGTGGCTGGTGGTTGGTGATCGGTGATTGGTGATTGGCGACCATGCCGCTCAATCATTTGCGGAAGGGCGGCGCGGCCCACGCCACTGCACAGGTGCCGGCCAGCCACCAATCACCAACCACCAATCACCCTGCTCAGATCCGCGCCATATCCAGCACGAACCGGTACCGCACGTCCGACTTCTCCAGTCGCGCATAGGCTTCGTTGATCTGGTCCGGCGCAATCAGCTCGATGTCGCAGGCCAGTCCGTGCTCGGCGCAGAAGTCGAGCATCTCCTGGGTCTCGCGGATGCCGCCGATCAGCGATCCGGCCACCGACCGGCGCCGCCACAGCAGCCCCACCGCATAGACCGGCAGCGCTTCGGTGGTCAGGCCCAGCATGACCATGGTCCCGTCCCTGGCCAGCAGGTTCACATGGCTGGCGATCTCGTGCGTGGCGGAGACGGTGTTGATGATCAGGTCGAAGCTCTCGCCCGCCGCCTTCATCGCCGCCTTGTCCGAATTGATCAGGAAATGCTTCGCGCCCATCCGCTCGGCGTCGGCCTTCTTGCGGTCCGAGGTTGACAGGACGGTGACCTCCGCCCCCATGGCCGCCGCCTGTTTGACCGCCATATGGCCCAGCCCGCCGAGGCCGATCACCGCCACCCTCGATCCCGGCCCGACCTTCCAGTGCTTCAGCGGGGAATAGGTGGTGATCCCGGCGCACAGCAGGGGCGCGGCGGCGTCCAGGGGGATGCTGTCGGGGATGGTCACCACATAGTTCTGGTCGACCACGATGGCGGTGGAATAGCCGCCCTGGGTGATGGTTTCGCCGGTTCCGGCCGCCTTGGGATCGGGCGAGCCATAGGTCTGGACCATGCCGGGGACGCAGTACTGCTCCTCGCCCTCGCGGCAGGGTTTGCACTGGCGGCAGCTGTCGACCATGCAGCCGACCCCGACCCGGTCGCCGACCTTGAAGCGGGCGACATTGCCGCCCACGGCCGTCACCACGCCCGCGATCTCGTGACCCGGCACGATGGGGTAGCGGGTGTTGCCCAGGTCGTTCTTCACGATGTGCAGGTCGGAGTGGCAGACCCCCGCATATTTGATCTCGATGGCCACATCGTCCGGACCCGGATCGCGCCGGTTGAAGCTGTAGGGCGACAGCGGGTCGGTGCTGGACGTGGCGGCGAAGGCGCGGGTGGCGATGGGCATGGGGAGGGCTCCTGGAAGGCTGGTCTCAAGTGAGGGTGCCGGTGCGACGGCGCAACCGTTCAGCCCAGCTTTTCGATCAACGCCTGGGCCGCCGCCGGATTGCGCACCTTCGCCCCGGCGATGAAATAGGCGAAGACGTCGCCGCCCTTCGCCCGGTCGCGGGTCTGTTTCACAATCCCGTCCAGTTCGGCCGCGGACAGGCCGGTCGGCTCGTCCTCGCGGCTCGACATCAGCCGGGCATAGCTGAAATCAGCCGTCGGCTGGTCGATCCGCGGCCATTCCGGCGCCTCGTCGTCGACGGCATAGACAATGGCCGCCCCGTATTTCGCCGCCAGATCATAGAACTGCGGGGTGTCGAAGCTCGGGTGCCGCACCTCCAGCGCATGCCGCAACCGCACCCCGTCCTGTTCCCTGGGCAGCAGTTTCAGAAAGCCCTCGAAATCGACCGGATCGAACTTCTTGGTCCCCATGAACTGCCAGTTGATCGGCCCCAGTTTGTCGCCCAGGGCGCTCAGTCCCTGGCCCAGGAACCGCTCCATCGACTCGCCCATCTCCGACAGGATCTTGCGATTGGTGCAGAACCGGCTGGCCTTGACCGCGAAAACGAAATCGTCGGGCGTCTCGTCCCGCCACTTCATCCAGCTGTCCGGCTTGAAGGTCGAATAGTAGGTGCCGTTGATCTCGATCGAGCTCAGTTTCGAGCTGGCGTACGCCAGCTCCTTCTTCTGGCTCAGCTTGTCCGGATAGAAGACCCCGCGCCACGGCTCATAGGTCCAGCCGCC
>CAZFQC010000320.1:0-2907 GCA_964520795.1 uncultured Brevundimonas sp. | reverse complement strand
GTCGGCCGCGTCGCCGCGCCCGGCACGGTCGAGGTGATCGAGAGCTTCCGGGTCGAGCGCTACAGCTCGGTCATGCACATCGTCTCCGAGGTCCAGGGCGACGCCCATCCCGACCTCGACGCCGTCGACACCCTGCTGGCCGCCCTGCCCGCCGGCACCCTGTCGGGCGCGCCCAAGGTGCGGGCCATGGAGATTATCGACGAACTGGAAGGCGAAAAGCGCGGCGTCGGCTACGGCGGGGGCGTCGGCTATATCTCGGCGGGCGGCGAGGCCGACATCTGCATCGTGCTCAGGACCGCCCTGTTCGCCGACGGCAAGATCCATGTCCAGGCCGGCGCCGGCGTGGTCGCCGACAGCGACCCGGCCGCGGAATATGCGGAGACTCTCGCCAAGGCCCGCGCCCCCATGCGCGCCGCCGAGGACGCCTGGCGCTATCCGTTCGGCAACCGCTAGGGCTGGGCCGAAACGGCCGGCTCGTCGAACCGCACGCCCGGTCCCAAGACCATCACGCCAGCCATCAGCACCGCGGCCATCGCGGCCAGAGCCGCCGCACCGAGCGCCGCATAGGGACTGGACCGGGACGGCGTTGTCGGCGCCAGCAGGGTCCGCGCCTTGGTGATGCTGGTCTGCGCCATGAAACTCCCCGAAACGAACGGGCAGGTTCGGGCGGGTTCGGTTAACGAAGACTTACCGTCACAGCGGCTTGGCGCGGCCCCGCACACACCCTAGAAGCCGAGCATGATCCTCGTCGTCGACAACTACGACAGCTTCACCTGGAACCTCGTCCACTACCTTGCGGAGCTGGGCGCGGAGACCCGTGTCGTGCGCAATGACGATCTGACCGCGGCCGAGGCCTGGGCCCTGAAGCCCGAGGCCGTGCTGCTCTCGCCCGGCCCCTGCACGCCCAATGAGGCCGGCATCTGCCTCGCCATCCTCGATACCGCCCCGGTGGACATGCCGATCTTCGGCGTCTGCCTCGGCCATCAGGCCATGGGCCAGGCCTTCGGCGGTGAGGTGATCCGGGCCAAGGCCCTGATGCACGGCAAGACGTCGCCGATCGCACATGAAGGTCGCAGCGTCTTCAAGGGTCTGCCCTCGCCCTTCACCGCCACCCGCTATCACTCGCTGGCCGTGCGCCGCGAAACCCTGCCCGAAGTGCTGGAAGTCACCGCCTGGACCGCCGACGGCGAAATCATGGGGCTCGCTCACACGTCGCGTCCGATCCACGGTGTCCAGTTCCATCCGGAGTCCATCGCCACCGAGCACGGTCACGACCTGCTCGCCAACTTCCTCGACCTCGCCAACATCAAGCGCACGGCGACGGTCTGAGATGGCCGAAGGGTTCAAACCGCTTCTGGCCAAGCTGGTCGACGGCCGCATCCTGTCGGCGGACGAGGCCCATGCCTTCTTCGCCGCCTGCCTGCGCGGCGAGCCGACCCCGGCCCAGGTCGCCGCCGCCGTCACCGCCCTGCGCATCCGGGGCGAGACGGTCGAGGAGATCGCCGCCTTCGCCACAGCCATGCGCGAGGCCGCCCGCACGCTCGACCACCCCTATGACGCCATCGACACCTGCGGCACGGGCGGCGACGGCCAGCACACCTTCAACATCTCGACCGCCGCCGCCCTTGTGCTGGCCGGCGCGGGGCTGAAGGTCGCCAAACATGGCAACCGGGCCATGAGTTCAAAATCCGGCTCTTCGGATGTGCTGGCGGTGCTGGGCGTCAATCTGCAGGCCGGCCCGGCCCAGCAGCGCCGTTCGCTGGACGAGGCCGGTATCGCCTTCCTGTTCGCGCCTGCCTACCACGGGGCCATGCGCCACGTCGGGCCGGTGCGGGCCGAGATCGGCTTCCGCACCGTGTTCAACCTGCTGGGCCCGCTGTCCAATCCAGCGGGGGCGAAGCGGCAGGTCATGGGCGTCTATGACCCCCGCCTGCTGGAGCCGCTGGCCGAAGTTCTGGGCCGGCTCGGCGCGACCCGCGCCTGGACCGTCCACGGTCAGGGCCTCGATGAACTGACCACCACGGGCGAGACCGAGGTGGCGGAATGGAAGGACGGCGCGGTCCGCCGCTTCACCGTCACCCCCGAGGACGCGGGCCTGCCCCGCGCCTCGCTCGACGCCCTGCGCGGCGGCGACGCCGAAGAGAACGCCCTTGCCCTGCGCGCCCTGCTGGACGGGGCGAAGGGCGCCTATCGCGACATCGTCCTGCTCAACGCCGCCGCCGCCCTGGTCGTCGCCGACCGCGCCGCCGATCTGGCCGAGGGCGCGGTCATGGCCGCCGCCGTCATCGACGACGGACGAGCGGCAAAGGCCCTCGCGGATCTGGTCGAGGCCACCAACGCCGTCATCGAGGAAGAGCCTGCGTGAGCGACGTTCTGGCGTCGATCGCCGCCTACAAGCGCGAGGACGTGGCCCGTCGCAAGGCCGCCCTGTCGCAGGACGCCGTCGAGGCGCGGGCGCGTCAGGCGTCCGCCCCGCGCGGCTTCCGCGCTGCGCTGGAGCGCCATGTCGGGGAAACCGCCCGCCCCGCCCTGATCGCCGAGATCAAGAAGGCCAGTCCCTCCAAGGGCCTGATCCGCGCCGACTTCGACCCCCCGGCCCTGGCACGCGCCTATGAGCGCGGCGGCGCAACCTGCCTGTCGGTCCTGACGGACGGCCCCAGCTTCCAGGGCGATGACGCCTTCCTCGCCGCCGCCCGCGACGCCGTCGCCCTGCCCTGTCTGCGCAAGGATTTCCTCGTCGACCCCTGGCAGGTCGCCGAGAGCCGGGCCCTGGGCGCCGACTGCATCCTGATCATCCTCGCCATGATCGACGACGCCCTCGCCGCCGACCTGCTGGCCGAGGCCGAACGCTTCGGCATGGACGCCCTGATCGAGACCCACGACGAGGCCGAAATGGCCCGCGCCTGC
>CAZFQC010000319.1:0-2923 GCA_964520795.1 uncultured Brevundimonas sp. | reverse complement strand
CCGCCCAGGGTGACGCCGTACAGGCCGCCGACCAGGGTCTCGCCGCGCCAGCATTCGATGCTGTGGGCGTGGCCGCGGGCGTTGAGCTCGATGTAGAGGCGGCGGATCGGGGCGTTGATCCAGCTGTCCTCGCGGCCGGGTCCGGAGGCGGCGCAGGCGTCGAGCACGGCATCGAAGGCCGTGTCGACCCGGACCGAGACGCCCTCGGCGCGGACCGTGCGCTTCAGCCGGGTCGGGACGTGGAACCGGTCCAGCGGGATGATGCCGCGTTGTTCCGGCTCGATGAGGAAAATCCGCGGGTCGTCGCGGGCCTCGCCCATCGGGAAGACGCCGGTGGCGTAGCAGTTCAGGAGTTCTTCGGGGCCGAAGCCGCCGAAGGGGCCGCCGGCGCTGAAGCCCGGGTCGCTCAGGCCGCGCCCTTCTGGCGTTTGGCCCAGTTTTCCAGCCAGTGGATGTCGTAGTCTCCGGACAGGATGTCGGGTTCCTGCAGCAGCTTCTGGAACAGGGGAATGGTGGTGTCGATGCCGCCGACGACCATCTCGTTCAGGCTGCGTTTGAGGCGGGCGATACATTCCTCGCGGTCGCGGCCGTGGACGATCAGCTTGCCAATCAGGCTGTCGTAATAGGGCGGGATCGAATAGCCGGCGAAGATGGCGCTATCCAGCCGCACGCCCAGGCCGCCAGGGGCGTGGAAGTCGGTGATGGTGCCGGGCGAGGGGGTGAAGGTCTCGGCGTTCTCGGCGTTGATCCGGCATTCGATGGCGTGACCGGTGAAGGTCACGTCGGACTGTCTGAACGACAGGGGCAGGCCGGCAGCGATGCGGATCTGCTCGCGCACCAGATCGACGCCCGTGATCATTTCCGTAACCGGATGCTCGACTTGCAGCCGGGTATTCATCTCGATGAAGAAGAATTCGCCGTCTTCCCAGAGGAATTCGATGGTGCCAACGCCGAGGTAGCCGATGGCGGCGATGGCCTTGTTGACCGTCTCGCCGATGGCGACGCGTTCGGCGGCCGAGAGGGCGGGCGAGGGGGCCTCTTCCAGCACCTTCTGGTGGCGACGCTGCAGGGAGCAGTCGCGCTCGCCGAGGTGGACGACATTGCCGTGGCTGTCGGCGATAACCTGAAGCTCGATGTGGCGGGGCTTCTGGAGGTAGCGCTCCATATAAACGGCGCCGTTTCCGAAAGCGGCAAGGGCCTCGGACTGGGCGGTCTGAACGGCCTCGACCAGGTCATCGGCGGTCAGGGCAACCTTCATGCCGCGCCCGCCGCCGCCGGCGGCGGCCTTGACGATCAGGGGGAAGCCGATGGTCTTCGAGGCCGCGATGGCGGCCTCGATGGTCTCGACCTCGCCGGCCGAGCCGGGAACGCAGGGGATGCCGGCTTCCAGCACCGTCTGTTTGGCGGTGATCTTGTCGCCCATGACCCGGATATGCTCGGGCTTGGGCCCGATGAAGGTCATGCCGTGGGCCTCGACGATCTCGGCGAAGCGGGCGTTTTCGGACAGGAAGCCGTAGCCGGGGTGGATGGCCTGGGCGCCGGTGATCTCGGCGGCGGCGATGATCGAGGGGATGTTCAGATAGCTCTTGGCCGCCGGGGCGGGACCGATGCAGACGCTTTCGTCGGCCAGCCGGACCCACATGGCACCGCGGTCCGCCTCGGAGTGCACGGCGACGGTGGAGATGCCCATCTCCTTGCAGGCGCGGTGGATCCGCAGGGCGATTTCGCCGCGGTTGGCGATCAGGACCTTGGTGAACATGGGCTTACGCCTCGAGCAGGACGAGGGGCTCGCCGAACTCGACCGGCTGGGCGTCGCCGACCAGAATCTCGACCACGACGCCGTCGCGGGGTGCCTGGATCGGATTCATGGTCTTCATGGCCTCGACGATCAGGAGGGTCTGACCCTTCTTGACCTTGTCGCCTGGCTGGCAGAACGGCGGTGCTTCGGGCGAGGCCTGCAGATAGACGGTGCCGACCATCGGCGACTTCACCTCTTCGCCCTGTTTGGCGACGATGGTGGCGGGATCGGAGGGCATGGAGACCGGGGCGGCGGGCGCGGCGGCCGGTGCCGGCGCATGGGCGGCCGGGGCCGGGGCAGCGGCGTACTGCATGACTGGAGCGGCCACGATTTCACGGGCGACGCGGATGCGCAGCTCGCCACGCTCGACCTCGATCTCCGTGAGGGAGGTGTCGTTCAGGATGTCAGCCAGCGACCGCACCAGGGAGGTGTCGATCTCGGCTTCGTTCTTGAGCCTGGCGGCGGGCGTCTTGGAATCGGCCATGGGAGCCTCTTGTTACCTTTTAAACCGAACGGTCGGCGGCGGCGCGGCGTTCCTGCGCCTGCCCCCGGACCAAATTCAGGGCGGCCCTGACCGCCAGTTCGTAGCTGAATGGACCGAAGCCCGAAACAACGCCCGTGGCGACCGGTGAAACATAGGAGCGATGCCGGAAGCGCTCGCGCGCGGCCGGATTGGACAGATGGCATTCGACGATCGGGATCGTCAGGGTCCTGAGGGCGTCCAGGAGGGCCACAGAGGTGTGGGTGTAGCCGGCGGCGTTGATGACCAGCGCCGAGGCCTTTTCGCGGGCTTCGTGCACCCAATCGATCAGTTCGCCCTCATGGTTGGTCTGGCGGAAGACCACCGCGGCACCCGAAACGGCATTGGCGGCGGCCCGTTCGCACAGGGCCTCGACGTCGGCGAGGGTCTCACGGCCGTAGATGTCGGGCTCGCGCACCCCAAGCAGGTTGAGGTTCGGGCCGTTCAGGACGTAGAGGACGGGGGTCTCGGGCATTGCGCTCGCGATTGTGGCGGTCCGACCGGAATCGGACCGGCCTTTTAGCTGAGGCGTGGCGGTTATCAAACCGCCCGTGCGAAAGAGTGACGTAAGGGCATGCGCATCCAGGTCAACGGGGAACATCGCG
>CAZFQC010000318.1:0-2926 GCA_964520795.1 uncultured Brevundimonas sp. | reverse complement strand
CTGCACATGGTTCAGCGGCTCGACACAGGGCATGCGCAGACGGATCAGCCGGTCCAGTTCGGGCTGGCCGCCCAGCAGGGCCGTCTGCCCGTTGATGGCGAGGACCGCCGCATGGGTGCGATCCCATTCGGCCCGGATGGCGGCGAAGATCCGTTCGGCCAGCGCCCGGTCGGGCACGAGGGCGGCATAGCGGCGGGCGATGGTCATGTCGGCCTTGGCCATGACCATCTCCATGTTCTGGATCAGGGTGCGGAAGAAGGGCCAGTCCGCGTTCATGGCGCGGAGTTCGTCCGTGTCCGCGCCCGCGACGGCCGAGCCGAAACCGAACCAGCCCGGCAGCATGACGCGGGACTGCGACCAGCTGAACACCCAGGGAATGGCGCGCAGGTCCTCGATGGCGGTGGAGGCGGTGCGTGATGCGGGCCGCGAGCCGATCTTGAGATCGGCGATCTCCGCGATCGGGGTGGCGGCGCGGAAATAGTCGACGAAACCGTCGGTCTCATAGACCAGGGCCCGATAGGCGGCCATCGAGGCCTTCGACAGCCGGTCCAGCGTCGGACCATGGCGGGTGGTCAGTTCGGCGTCGGGCGGCGGCGCGAGCGAGGCCAGCAGGACGCCGCAGGTCAGGGCGTCGAGATTGCGCCGCGCGACTTCGGGCTCGCCGTATTTGTTGGCGATGACCTCGCCCTGTTCGGTGACGCGGATCCGGCCGGCGACGGTGCCCTGGGGCTGGCCGAGCACGGCGGAAAAGCTGGAGCCGCCGCCCCGGCCGACCGCCCCGCCCCGGCCGTGGAACAGTTGCAGCCGCACCCCCGCCGCGTCCGTCACCGACCTCAGGGCGCGCGAGGCCTCGTGCAGCTCCCAGGTCGAGGTCAGATAGGAGCCGTCCTTGTTGGAGTCGGAATAGCCGATCATCACCTCCTGGACCCCGCGCGCCCGGGCGACGGCGAGGGCGGACGGCTCGGCCAGCAGGCGTTCCAGCGTCGGCTGGGCGGCGCGCAGGTCGTCGATCGTCTCGAACAGGGGCGCGGCCTGGATCGGGCAGGCGGCGGGGTCGGCGGGGCGGTAGAGGCCGGCCTCCCTGAGCAGGAGATAGACTTCGAGCAGGTCGGAGGCCGCATCGGTCTTGGACACCACATGGGTGCGGATCGCCTGCGGTCCGAACAGGCGCAGGGCTTCGGCCGCGGCCCGCAGGATGGCGCGTTCCTTCAGGGTCTCGTCGGCATAGGCCGCAAAGGGATTGAACAGCAGACGGCCCGAGGCCAGTTCGGCGGCGAGGATCGACAGGCGCGCCGTCTCATCCAAGGCGGCATAGTCGTCGCTCACCCCCGCGACCTTGAGCAGGTCGGCGACGACCCGCTCGTGCACGTCCGAATTCTGGCGCAGGTCGAGGGTCGCCATATGGAAGCCGAAGACGTCGGCGGCCGTGATCAGGCGGGCCAGACGGTCGTCGGCAAACACCGCGCCATGGTTGGCCACCAGACTGTCCCGCAACAGCGCCAGATCGGCGCGGAAGGCGTCCGGTCCTGCATAGGGTTGGGCGGCGAACGACGGCGCACGCGGCGCGGGCTGGCCGGTCAGGACCGGATGGGTGGCCGCCAGCCGGGCGTAGATCTCGCTGAGGGCCCGGCGGTAGGGCTCGTCAGCGCGGTGCGGCGAGCGGTCGCCAGAGGCCTCGGACAGGGCGCGCAGGGCCGGAGAGATGGCGCTCATCGACCCCGACAGGCTGAGCTCGGCCCCGAGGGCATTCACCTCGTCGAGATAGAAGCGCAGCACGGCGCGCGCCTGGCTGCGGAAGGCGGCGGTCAGGACCGCGCCGTCGACATTCGGATTGCCGTCCCGGTCGCCGCCGACCCAGGTGCCGATGCGGATGAAGGGGGCCAGGTCCGGCGCCTCCAGCCGCCGACGCCAGTCCGCCAGCTGGGCCGGCGCGACCTGGAGGAAGACGCGGTCGAGGAAGGAGACGACGGT
This sequence comes from uncultured Brevundimonas sp., assembly GCA_964520795.1. Lineage (GTDB taxonomy): Bacteria > Pseudomonadota > Alphaproteobacteria > Caulobacterales > Caulobacteraceae > Brevundimonas. The sequence goes on along the minus strand of CAZFQC010000318.1, from coordinate 955 downwards.
GTCGATCTCGTCCTGAACCACCAGTCCGGCCTGACGCACCAGACGCGTGGCCCACAGGATGGTGGTCTGGCGGCGCAGGCCGGCGTCGCGCGCGGCGAGATCGCAGGTCGCGCCGGTCTGGTCGCAGGCGTCCAGCAGGTCGGAGACGGCGGCGATGCGGTCGATGACGCTCTTGCGCCGGACCTCGGACGGATGGGCGGTCAGGACCGGCGAGATCAGGGCCCCGGCCAGAAGATCACGCGCATCGGCTGGCGTCCGGCCCGCGGCGATCAACCGTTGCAGGGTGCCTTCGGGCGTATCGGGCCGCGCGCCGGCCGCCGTCTGCGCCTGGGCCAGCCGCTTTCCGGCCCGGTCCTCAGCCACATTGGCCAGCAGGGAAAAGGCCGCGAAGCCGTGGGCGAGGCCGACGGCATCATCCAGCGACAGCTCGGCCAGCAGGGCCTCAAGCCGTGAAGCGTCGGTGGAGGCCGGATCCCGGTGATAGGCCACGGAGGCCTGCCGCACCGCCTCGATCCGGTCATAGAGGTCCTGCCCGCCTTCCGCGCGAATGACCTCGCCCAGCAGACCGCCCAGCAGGCGGACCTCATCGCGCAGGCGGTCGTCGGAAGCTGGGCTCATGGCGGCGTCTTTCAGCGGGGAGGCTGGAAGGGGCACCGTATCAGGCGATTCCGGATGGGCCATCGCAAACGACCCGGCTGAAACAGGACGTGCGTTGGCGGCCCGACGGCCTGCTGGTTCATCACAACGAACACAACGAGGCACGAAGGACACAACGGGAGCGGTAGCGCGGCGCGACCGCGCTATCCACCATGGACCCCATGGCGCTTCGCGCGGGGACGATTGACCGGTCCCTTTGTGCTCCTTGTGATCTCTTGGTGTCCTTCGTGATGAACCACCACTCATGGACGCCGCCTTGTGTTCGCCCCCCTTTTCCGCCATAAGCCGCCGCTTCCGA
>CAZFQC010000317.1:0-2935 GCA_964520795.1 uncultured Brevundimonas sp. | reverse complement strand
TCCCGCATCGCCTCGCGCACTACGGAGGCCCAAAGGGTCCGCGCATCGGCGGCCGTGGTGGCGGCCCCGCGATCCATCCAATCGCCGGCGGCGGTCTTGAGGTCGACGCCGGAGAAGCCGCAGGCGCGGTTGGCCGGCGAAGGCTCCCAGCGCGGGCGGCCGTTTCGCCATTTCAGGCCGTTGCGGAGATTACCGGGGGCGGCAGGGCGGCGGGTCATGGGCGCATCCTTTCTGAGCCCGGAGGAATCAGCGGCGCGGCCCTGGCTCAGGGGCCCGGCCGCCGGAAGCGCAGAAGCGGAGCGCTGGCCGACGCTGCCATTTGCACGTCCGGGCGCAAGCCGACGACGTGTCCAGTCACATGGGCCAATAGAATCACTGCGGAATCCGCGAGGCAACGGCATTTTTGCGGGCCGGGCATTTTGCCCACGGCTGTTTCTCCGCAGACGTGGGCCGGGACGCAATCCCCAAATCGGGCAGGCTTTGGCTGGCTGAAGCGGGGCGGCTCCCCAACCCTTGTTGGCGACGCCATCTTGAGGGATAACGATCCGTGTCGAGCTTGATCTTGACTATATCTCAGACTGACTCAGGTCCTGAGATTCAAATTGGGACAGTGATCCCATTGTTTCGCCGAACATAATCGGCCGAATCTCAGAAATCTCGCAAATCTCCATGCGCGCGCACAAGAGCGCTCACGAACCAAAGTTTCACACGTTCGTGAACCGGAGCGTTCGCGTCACGACAGGCTGACCGATATTTCCGAGATAATTGAGATTGATCAAAAATATATAAATAAAACAACGAGATAAAAATCTCAGAATTGATCTCAGCATATCTCACACAGCGCGTTGCGGCTCTTGGAGCGGGGTTAGCGTCAGGCACCAATAAAATAGGAGGTCGATATGACCACAAAGCCTGACTGCAATCCCGGGGCGCGGAGCGAGGCGGCACCAGCCGCGCAGGACACGTCCAATGCCATGAACTCCGGAGCGCCCGACGAGGCCCGTTTGGACGTCGAATCAAACGTAATCGAAACCTCTGCTGGAGCTGGCGATAAGGCATCCCTTGAGGAGCATCGTCGCCGCCTGACGGCCGGGCGGGACGCGATCCTTATGGCGGGCGACTTCGCCGACTGGCTCGGCGGCGGTGAGAGCGAGGAGGGCGACGAGCCCGACGCCGAGGACGACGGCGGGTCCGGCGGCGAGACGCCGAAGCGCGTCTATAGGAGCCTTCGCTTTCCCCGGTTGAGCAAGGACGGCGAGGTTTATTTCGCCAGCTTGGCCCCGGTCGGCGAGGACTGCCCGGTGACGCCACTGGGGCAGGACGGCAAGGTGTTTTTCTTCCTTACCGAGCGCGGCCAGCTGGTCAGCTATGAGGACGGTAAATTCGGCCAGTCTCACCTTGAGGGCCTTTTCTCGACGCCCCAGTCGATGTGGTGGCTTATGCGGAATTTTCCCGCCTTCAATCAGGGCGGGGCGCTCACCGGGTTCAAGGCCGACCTCGCGCGCAAGGCCCTGTTCATGTCGTGCGCCACGCATGATGTGTTCGATCCGCGCGAGAAGGTGCGGGGTCTCGGTTGTTGGCGCGGGCCGGATGGCGAGCTGATAATGCACCTTGGAAACGAGGTGCGGATCGGGGCCGACCCCAAGGCGGTCCGGCCCGGCATGATCGACGATTACGTCTATCCCGGCCGTCCCAAGGTGGCGCCGCCAATCATGGAGGGCGGCAAGGAGAGCGCGCACACCATTCTGGCCGACTTCCAGACCTGGAATTGGTCGCGCGGCATGATCGACGCCCATCTGTTGCTGGGCTGGATCGGCTGCGCGGTGCTGGGCGCGGCGCTGGATTGGCGACCGATGATCTTCATGACCGGCGACGCCGGAACCGGGAAATCCTCGCTGCAGGAGCGGATCAAACGCCTGTTGCCGGGCCGCATGGCCTCGACCGTGGACGCCAGCCCGGCGGCGCTGCGCCAGATCGTCAATCAGGACGCCATGGCGGTATCGTTCGATGAAATCGAGGCCGACGTGAATACCGATCAGGCCGTCAATGTGATGAAGCTGGCTCGGGTCGCGGCCTCGGGCGGAACGACCTATCGCGGCGGCAAGGATCACAACGCCTCGGAATTCACCCTGCGCGGCTGTTTCGCCTTTTCGGCCATCGTGCCGCCGTCCATGCGCGCCCAAGATATGCAGCGCCTGACCTTCCTGCGTCTGCAACCCCTGAAAAAGGGAACCGAGCTTGCGCACCTTTCGGACGTGACCCTGCGAGAGCATGGCCAGCGTTTGGTCGGCCGCCTCGTCGAGGGGTGGAGCCGGTGGCCGCAGACCTTGCGGGCCTATGAGCAGGCGCTGGGCCGGATTGGCCACAACCAGCGCGGCGCGCGCCAGTTCGGCACCTTGCTGGCAGCAGCTGATTTGATGCTGTTCGATGAGGTCCAGAGCGACGGCGTTTGCGACAACCTTGTGCGCGGCCTGGGCCGCGCGGACCTCTATGAATACGAGGGCAGCGAGCCGACGTGGCTTCGCATCTTCCGGGTCATCCTCAACGCCCATCCCCCTGCGTGGGGGTCCGGCTCCATGACCAGCGTGGGCGAGGTTATCCGCGAATGGCTCAAGAAGGACGGGGCGAACAGCGAAGACGCCAGGGCGCTGCAAAGGAAGCTGAACCGGGTTGGGTTAGCTCTTGTTCGAGCCAAGGGCGGCAGTGTTTTTCTGGCAATCAGCCCGACCCACCAACAGATCAACGCCATCTTCCGAGAAACGGACTTCGTCGCTCGTGGTGGGAACGGAGCCTGGACCAGCGCGCTGCGGAATGGTGAGAAATACGTGCTGAACCCGGACGGAACCGCAAACGGGGTGTGGCGGTCGGAAACTACAGCCTTTCTCGAACGCGAACGCTGCACCCAAATCTGGCTGGGTGCCGCCTGTGAGGTGAA
>CAZFQC010000316.1:0-2970 GCA_964520795.1 uncultured Brevundimonas sp. | reverse complement strand
ACCGCCCTTGTCGTCGGCCTGCTCGCCCTGGTCGCCGTGGCCCGACCCGCGCAGGCCCAGCAGCAGATGACCGATCCCGACTTCCGCCCCGAGGTCGCGCGTCCGGCCTGGACCGCCGACGCCCCGGTGGTGGTGATCGACGGGGCGCACAATAATTTCCATACGGTGGACGGCCGCTATGCGCCTTTTGCCGCCCTGCTGAGGGCTGACGGTCTTGAAGTGCGCGGCGGGACCGCAGCCTTTGACGCGGGCGGGCTCGACGGGGTCGATGTACTGGTCATCGCCAATGCCGGGCTGGTCAACGGCCGCTCGCCGTTCACGGCGGACGAGATCACCGCGGTCGAGGCCTGGGTGCGCGACGGCGGCAAGCTGCTGCTGATTGCCGACCACGCGCCGTTCGGGACGGCGGCTGAGGCGCTGGCCTCGCGGATCGGGGTCAGGATGGGCACCGGATACGCCTTCACCACGGACGGCCGAGACCTGTTGACCAACCTGACCTACGGCCGGGAAGCTCTCGGGGACCATCCGATCCTGGCGGGCCGCAGTCCGGACGAGCGGGTCGGGCAAGTCGTCGCCTTCACTGGCCAGTCGCTGGACGGACCGGAAGGCGCGGCGGTCCTGTTGCCACTGCCGGCCGGCGCGCGTGAGGCACCGGACCTGCAGACCTTGCAGAGGCTGGGTGATCGGCTCGAGCGCAGTCCGGCCTCCGAGGCCGCCCTCGGCGAGCTGTCGCGTCCCGCCCTGCCGGCCCAGGGGCTGGCCTTCAGCCATGGCGAGGGCCGGGTCGTGGTGCTGGGCGAGGCCGGTATGCTGTCGGCCCAAGTGCTTCGCTTCAACGACGGGCAGCCCGACCTTCGCTTCGGCATGAATACGGCACCGGGAAATCCGCAGTTCGGTCTGAACATAATGCGCTGGCTGGCCGGTCGGCTGCCCTGAGTTCGTGCTAGGAGGAGCCCATGACCCAGACCTCCGCCGCCACTGACGAGATGTTCGCCGCCCTGTGCAAGGAGGTCGGCTTCTGCCTGCATCCCAAGGGAGAGAAGCGGGTGCTGGAGGCCCTGCCGAACGGCCTGGACGCGGCCGTCCGGGCCGTGTTCGACGCCGAGGGGGTGGATTTCGCCTCGGCCACGGGTGATCTTCGCCGCGCCGTGCGTGATTGTCTGAAGGCCAATCTGCCCGCGTCTGACGGCCAGGCGCGGGAACGAATCTGACCCTCCCGGCCTGGGTTGGGCGAACGGGCCGCCGGACACGGGCGGCCCGAAACGATGAAGGAGCCGCCTGATGGCCTTTACGCTGCCGCCCCTGCCCTATCCCCGTGACGCGCTGGAGCCCGCGATCGACCGGGCGACCATGGCCGTCCATCACGGCAAGCATCACCAGACCTATGTCGACAATCTGAACAAGACGGTCGACGGCGACCCGGCCCTGCGCGGCAAGTCGATGGAGGAGATGTTCGCCGCCATGTCGACCTTTTCCCGGGCGGCGCGCAACAACGCGGGCGGGCACTGGAACCACAGCTTCTTCTGGAAGGGGCTGGCGCCGTCCAGCCGGACCGGCCGGCCGTCGCCCGAGCTGGCCGCCGCCATCGATCGCGACCTGGGCGGGATGGAAGCGTTCAAGGCCGCCTTCAACGCCGCCGGGACGGGACAGTTCGGCTCGGGCTGGGCCTGGCTGATCGTCCAGGACGGCAGGCTGAAGATCACCGCCACGCCCAACCAGGACAATCCGCTGATGGACCTGGCCGAGGAGCGCGGGGCGCCCCTGCTGACGGCCGATGTCTGGGAGCATGCCTACTATCTGAAATACCAGAACCGCCGGGCCGATTTCCTCAAGGCCCTGTGGTCGATCGTGAACTGGAACCGGGTCAACGACCTGTATGCCGCCGCCACGGCGTGAAACCCATTCTGTGAGAACCGTCTGATGACCGTCCGCACCCGACTCGCCGTCGCCGGCCTGATGCTCGCCCTGTGCGGCGTGGGCTGTTCCCCCGGAGCAGAGAAGAAGGCCGATGCGGCGGCGGCACCTGCCGTGGCCGCCAGCCCTGACGCCTTCGCCTTCACCATCGGGACACTGCAGGCCGTGGCGCTGAAGGACGGAAACCTGGCCATGGAGAACGCCGCCGGACAGAGCCCCTGGGCAGACACCGGGGCGGTCGGCGAAGCCCTGGCCGGCGCAGGACTGGCGCGGGACAGCATCCACCTGTCGCTCCAACCGCTGCTGATCCGCGACGGAGACCGGCTGGTGCTGTTCGACGCGGGCGCGCGGGGCCAGATGGGCACCGAAAACAAGTTGATGGCCTCGCTGCGGTCGGCGGGGGTCGAGCCGGGCCAGATTACCGACATCCTGATCTCACACAGCCATGACGACCATGTCGGCGGATTGGTGGACGCCAATGGCGCCCTTGCGTTTCCCAATGCCGTCATCCGGATGAGCGCCGCCGAATGGGCCGACTTCAGGGTCCAGGCGGTCAGGGCCGATCTGGTCCGCGCCATCACGCCACGGGTCCGGACCTTCGAGGCCGGGGCGGTGCTGGCGCCGGGGATCAAGGCTGTGGCCCTGGACGGTCATACGCCGGGCCATACAGGCTATGAGATCGCTTCGGGCTCCGAACGCCTGCTCTATATTGGCGACGCCATGCACAGCTCGGTGATCTCGGTACAGCGGCCCCGATGGGTCAATGTCTGGGACAGCGACAGCGATGCGGCCGTGGCGACCCGCGACAGGTTGCTGGAGCAGGGCGCGGCCGGAAGCCGGCGGATCTATGCGCCCCACTTCCCCTTCCCGGGCCTCGGCCGGTTCCAGCGCCGCGACGACGGCTTCGTCTGGGTTCCGGAAACCGCCGCCCAGCCTTGACGGATGGGTCCGGCCCCGTCATAAGCGCGCCCTTCACGCCGTCGGGCTTGCCCGTCTGCGCGAACCACTACGGACGATGCGTGGACCGCCGTTGAGATCGTCTCTCCAGTTGGGGAG
>CAZFQC010000315.1:0-2974 GCA_964520795.1 uncultured Brevundimonas sp. | reverse complement strand
GACCTGCTGACCGCCGATCCGTTCGCCAGCATCACCGGCGGCAGCGAGCGGCTGCTGGCGCTCCTGACCGAGTTCGAGACCATTCCCGACCGGGCCCAAGCCGTGACCGTGCTGGGCGAACTGGCCCAGCAGTACGGGCTGAACAACCTCAATCAGAACGCCGCGCGGGGCTTCGCCCTGATGGCGTGGGCCGTATCGGAAGCGACCGGCTGCAGCGCGCCGGCCCCGGCCGTCGATGCGGCGTACAGCTTCCTGCCGCCGCCCGAGCCCGAAGCCGAGCCGGAGCCCGAATCCGAGCCGGAGCCCGAACCCGAGCCCGAGGACTAGTCCCAGCGCCGGTCCCGATCCCACGCCCTGCAGGAAACAGCTCTATGACCAAATCTCCCAAGGCCCAGGCCGCCGCGTCCGCGGAACTCGCCCGATCCGCCGTCGAGACGGCGCTGGTCGGCCAGATCGAGAACCTGACCCACCTGTACGAACAGAGCCAGGCGCGGCTGAAGACCGCCTGCAACCTCCTGGCCGAGCGGGACGGGGCGCTGATCGATCTGCGCACCGACATGGAGGCCTGGCAGCGCCGCGCCACGGCGCTGGAGCAGCAACTGGCGGCGTCGGCACCGCAGCCGCCGGTCGGCGGATAGCCTCGATCGCGCCCCGCACGGTCCGCCGCAGTTCACCCTTTGAGTTCAGGAGGCGCCCGTGTCCGCAGGCGAGCCGTTCAATCTGCCAGACCTGTCATGGGAAGGCTTTCTGGCGCTTGTCGCCGCCTGCGGCGTGGGCGGGATCATCACCGCCATCGTTCAGCGGCCTTCGCGGCGGGCGGTCGAGGCGGCGGCCGAACGCGACGAGGCGACCGGGGCGGCGGCGGTGATCACCGCCCAGGCCAAGGCCTTCACCGACCTGGGCTCGGGTCTGCGGGAAGAGATCGAACGGCTGCAGGCCGTGGCGGTGCGGTTCGAGACTGACCTGGCCTCGGCCCATGCCCGTGCGGTGGAGCTGGAAGCCCAGGTCGAGAAACTGAACACCGAAATCGCGCGCCTTCGCGGTGAACGCGACGCCGCGCTGGAGCGCGTCGAGATGCTGAACGGCGAACTGCGCCAGCAACAGCAGGTCATGGCCTCCATGGCCCGTTCGGAGGGCAAGTGATGAGTGATCCAGCCGCCGCCGAGGCCATGGCGTCCGTCGCCGCCGCCGTAACAGGGCCGGGCACGCCCGAGAGCGCGGCGGTCACGGCCAAGCCGACCGAATGGGCCGTGCGAATGCTGGCTCTCGCCGGTCCGGCCCTGTCGGCCATGATCGCCTGGGTCATCGTCATCGTCGGCGGGTCCGGCCTGGGGCTGTTCGGCCTGACGATCCTGGCTCCGACGATCTGGCCGGAGACCGTCGCCCAGCGTCGGGTCGAGGGGTTGGTCGCCATCGGGCTGGCCCTGTGCGCGATCCTGGCCGTGGTGGTGTTCCGCCTCGCCTCGGGCGGGCTGAAGCGTATCGAGGCCAAGGCCGGACCGGCCGAGCTGACGGTTTCCACCGGCGACTAGGCGCCGAACAGACCGGCCAGGACGGCCACGACCAGAACCGCCGTGACGAGAACCAGGGCCGCGATCAGCAGGCGCTCGGTCCTGTCCCCCTGCCTCGGCTCCCGCTTCATCCGGCGAGCCTGACAGAAACCCGCGCGACACGCGAACGCCGTTCGTGTCCTACCGAACAACGGAGCCCGACCATGACCGTCCTGACGGATGACGCCGCCGTGCGTCTTGTGCAATCCCGCCTGGCTGAGGCCGGCTTCTATGAGGGCCCGATCGACGGCGCCTGGGGCGGCGCGACCGACGGGGCGCTGGATCGCCTGCTGGCCCAGGCCTTGGCCGGCGCCGATGATGCGCGGATGCCTGCGGCGGCCGGCGTCTCGGGCGATGGCCGCCTCTGCTGGGGCGCGAAGGTGAGCCGCGTGTTCCGCGACCGGGTCCGCTGGATCGCCGCCGACCTCGGCATGCCCGCCGACGACCTGATGGCCTGTATGGCCTGGGAGAGCGGGGAGACCTTCTCGGCCTCGGTCCGCAACGCGGCGGGCTCGGGCGCTACGGGCCTGATCCAGTTCATGCCGAAGACGGCGATCTCGTTGGGGACCACGGTGCAGGCGCTGGCGGCCATGACGGCCGAGGACCAGCTGAACTACGTCTATAAATATTTCCGGCCGTTCAAGGGGCGGCTGAAGAACCTCGGCGACATCTACATGGCCATCCTCTGGCCGAAGGGCGTCGGCAAGCCCGACGACCATGTGTTGTGGGCGCGCGGCGCGATGCCGACGACCTACCGTCAGAACGCCGGGCTGGACGTGAACCGGGACGCCGCGATCACCCGGGGCGAATGCCTCGGGAAAATCCGCGAGCGGCAGGCACGCGGCTTCCTGCCCGGGAACGTCTGGGCGGGGGCCGCGTCGTGAACGCCCTCTTCGCCGCCGTCGGCCGGGTCATGCCGTTGCGCTCCTGGCTGATCCTCGCCGCCCTGGTCGCCCTGCTGATCGCCGTCCTGGCCTGGGGCGACGCCCGCTATCGGGCGGGCGAGGCGGATACGGACGTGAAATGGCGGCAGGCCTCCGAACGGCTGGAGAGCCAGGCCCGAAAGGCCGGGACCGTCGCCGATCGCCGCGAGGCAGACCGGATCGAGGATCATGCGGCCCGCGTGGCCCGGGAAAAGGAGAAGATCGATGAAGCTACAGCTTCTGGCGCTAGCCCTCTCGATGCTCTGTTTGGCGGGGTGTGAGACCGTCCGCACCGCAGTTCCGGTCAAACCGCCGGCGGACCGGATGGACTGCGTCGCGGCGACGCCGGCGGACCGCCCCGCACTGCCGCCCGAATATGTGATCGACTGGTCCCGGGTGACGACCGTCCCCCAGGCCCGCACCGAGCATGAGGCCTATGTGCGGTCGGTCCGGACGCGCGAGGGCGTCGCGGTCGGCTATATCGTGACGATCGAGGGGCGG
>CAZFQC010000314.1:0-2975 GCA_964520795.1 uncultured Brevundimonas sp. | reverse complement strand
GACTTCCGCTCCTATTCGCTGAGCGTGAAACAGGCGCTGATCCTCGGCCTTCTCGAGGGCGGGATGGAGGTGCTGGACATCGGCCTGGCCCTGTCGCCGACGGCCTATTTCGCCCAGTTCGCCCTCGACGCGCCCTGCGTGGCCATGGTCACGGCCAGCCACAACGAGAACGGCTGGACCGGGGTCAAGATGGGGGCCAATCCGCCGCTGACCTTCGGCCCCGACGAGATCGGGCGCCTGAAGGACATCGTCCTCAACGGCGAGGGCGTGAACCGGCCGGGCGGTGCCCTGACCCGGGTCGAGGGCTTCCGCGAACGCTATCTGGAAGAGATCACCGCCAGGGTGAAGCTGAGCCGGCCGATCAAGGTCGTCGCCGCCTGCGGCAACGGCACGGCCGGGGCCTTCGCGCCCGAGGCCCTGCGCCGGATGGGGGCCGAGGTCATCGAGATGGACACCGACCTCGACTGGACCTTCCCCAAATACAATCCCAACCCCGAGGACCACGCCATGCTGATGCAGATGGCGGCGCGGGTGCGCGAGACCGGGGCCGAGCTGGCGCTGGGCTTCGACGGCGACGGCGACCGCTGCGGCGTGGTGGATGACACGGGCGAGGAGATCTACGCCGACAAGATCGGCCTGATGCTGGGCCGCGACCTGTCGGCCCTGCACGCCAACGCCACCTTCGTCGTCGATGTGAAATCGACCGGCCTGTACAAGACCGACGAAGTACTGAAATCCAACGGTGCCGACGTGGTCTACTGGAAGACCGGCCACAGCTATATCAAGCGCAAGACCGCCGAACTGGGCGCCCTGGCCGGGTTCGAGAAGTCGGGCCATTTCTTCTTCAACGCCCCGATCGGGCGCGGCTATGACGACGGCATCGTCGCCGCCGGCGCCATCCTGGCCATGCTGGACCGCAATCCGGGCAAGACCCTGTCGCAGCTGAAGGGCGCCCTGCCCGACGCCTGGACCTCCATGACCATGTCGCCCCACTGCGACGACGAGCTGAAGTATGAGGTGCTCGAGCGGATCGTGGCCGAATACCAGGCCATGGCCGATGCCGGTGGTTCGATCCTGGGCCGGAAGATCGTCGAGACCATCACCGTCAACGGGGTGCGGGTGCACCTCGAGGACGGATCCTGGGTGCTGGTCCGCGCCTCGTCCAACAAGCCGGAGCTGGTCGTGGTGGTCGAGAGCATGCGCTCGGACGCCGACATGAAGGCGCTGTTCCGCGAGGAGGTGAAGCCGCGGTTGGCGAAATACGCCGAGATCGGTGCCTACAACCAGGAACTCTGACCGGCCTCAGGCCAGCGCCAGAAGGTTGATCAGGCCGAGCCCGAGCCCGATCAGGGCCAGAAGCGACAGGACCACCACGGTGGCGATCCGCACGCCGGACCGCGCCACGGCCCGGGCGTCGGTGCTGAGGCCCAGGGCCGCCATGGCCAGCACCGTCAGGACAGTGGCGGTCCGGGCGAGCACAGGCAGGATGTCGGCGGGGATCAGCGCCAGCGAACGCGCGCCCATCATCAGCAGGAAGCCGACGATGAACCACGGGACGAGGTGCTGCAGCGAGATGCGTCGCGCCGGGATCGCGACGGCCTCGCTCCCGCCGCGACGGAAGGCGGTGAGGATGGCGAGTCCCAGACAGACAGGCCCCAGCATCAGCACCCGGACCAGTTTGATCAGGGTCCCGGCCTGGTTGGCCACAGCCCCCACAGGCAGGGTGGCGGCCAGGACCTGGGGCACGGCATAGACGCTCAGACCCGCCAGCACGCCGTAGCGCACATCGGTCATCTGCAACGCCTTGCCGAGCAGGGGCAGTAACAGGACCACGGCCACGCCCAGCACGGCGGTGAAGGCGATGGCGGCGGAGACGTCCTCGGCCTCGGCGTCGATGACGGGCGCGACCGCGGCGATGGCGGAGTTACCGCAGATGGCGTTGCCGCAGGCGATCAGTACCGCCATCCGGTGGGGCAGGCGCAACAGCCGCCCGATCGCATAGCTGACAACCAGGGCCAGGACGACGACCACCGCTGTGCCGGCCAGCAGGCCGGGGCCGATGGCCATGACCGTGGCCGCGCTGACCGAGGCGCCCAGCAGGACCACGGCGATCTCGAGCAGGGTGCGGGCGCTGAACTCGATCCCCGGTCGGACCGCGGCCGGCGGGGTCCAGACGCTGCGGACCGCGGCGCCGATCAGGATGGCCAGGACGATGGCGTCGATCCAGCCGCGCCCGAACAGCCGCAACTCAAGCGCATGGACGCCGACCGCCGCCATCGCCACCGCCACACAGGCGATCAGGCCGGGGATCAGGGAGAGGGCGCCGGACGGTCGGACGGGAATCATCCGGGGAGACTGCGCCGGTCCGGCGACGGGTTCCATCTCTCAGTTGAAGGGACGAAACGACCGTAGGGTCATTCCGACAACAAGGCGCGTTGCCTGACCCGATCAACGAGCGCGGCCGGAAAGATCGACGCGGGATCGGCGACACCGCTCACAATGTCCTCGCGGCTGGCGAAGTCGGTCACTTCGAAACGCAAGCGGTCAACTGCCGCCACCCGCACCGCGCCCGACCTCAGACGATCTCCGTCTGCCGACAGCACCCGGACCCACAGGTAGAATTTGGGGTAGGATACGCCGCTCTGCGTCGGACCCTCGCGAAGGAGCTCGAACCTGACCTCTTCGTCGGCGCGAGCACCGAGGAAGGCGCCGAGATCGCGAACCATGAAGTCATCGAAATCCTCGGCCGCCGGAACATGAGCGGCGATATGCGCGGCCTGAACATCCGGAACCTGAACCGCGCTTGCCTCGGCCGACGCGGAGAGGAGAAGGGCCGCTATCGTCGATGCGAGCCAGCGCATGCCCCTACCCCGCCGCCTTCACCGCCGCGACGACATCCGCCACCACCGACTTCACCAGACCGGCGTCATCGCCCTCGGCCATGACCCGGATCAGCTTCTCGGTGCCCGAGGGGC
>CAZFQC010000313.1:0-2977 GCA_964520795.1 uncultured Brevundimonas sp. | reverse complement strand
CCTGGCTGTCGGTCCGCGCGCCGCCGAAGGCATAGTTGATGCTGCCCGTCACCGGGGCACCGGCCGCAAAGCGTCCAGCGTTGAAGCCCAGCAGTTCGGTGAAGACCGGACCGTTCGAGAACCGGCCCTGGAAATAGGGCGGGGACGTCGGGTTGGTGTTGCCGGTCACGGCATACAGGTTGCCGTTGTCGCTCAGGCTGTCGCCGAACACGACCAGTCGGTTGTAGGATTGGGCGCTGGCGGCCGACGCAACGCCTCCGACGGCGGCCACAGTCAGTGCGGCGAGCGCCGCGTTGCGCAGAAAACGAGACATCGATGATCCTCCCTCGGTCGTCATCATGCGACCGTTGCGGACCACTGTGCGCCCGTTTCGCGCGCGCGCAAGATGCCGCCGGGGAAGGTTTCTAGTGCAACATACGGAACCGCAGCGTTCCGGCCACACTGCGCAGGGTCTGAAGGGCGTCGGGATCGTAGTCGCGATCGACGTCGGTGATGACATAGCCGGTGTGTTCGTCGGTCTTCAGATGCTGGCCCAGAATGTTCAGCCCGGCCGTCGCCAGGGCCCGGTTCAGCTCGGCCAGGACGCCCGGCTGGTTGCGGTGGATGTGCAGGATGCGGTGGGCCCCGTCGACCTCGGCCAGCTGCACATTGGGCAGGTTGACGCAGAAGGTGGTGTCGCCCCGGTTCAGATAGGCCAGCAGCCGCTCGGCCGCGAAGGCCCCGATCGCCTCCTGGGCCTCCTCGGTCGAGCCACCGATGTGCGGGGTCAGGATGACATTGGACAGGCCGCGCAGGGGACTGTCGAAGGGGTCGGCATTGGTCGCCGGCTCCTCCGGGAAGACATCCACGGCCGCACCGCCGATCCGGCCGGACCCCAGCGCCTGGGCCAGGGCACCGACATCGACGACATGGCCGCGCGACAGGTTCAGCAGCAGGGCGCCTTCCTTCATCCGCGACAGCCGGGCGGCGTCGATCAGGTCGGTATTGTCCGTCCGACCGTCGACATGGAGGCTGACCACGTCGCTCTCGGCCAGCAAGGCGTCGAGCGAAGCCATCCGGCGGGCGTTGCCGAGCGCCAGTCGCTCGGTCAGGTCGTGGAAGATCACCCGCATGCCGAGGCCCTCGGCCAGCACAGACAGCTGGGAGCCGATGGCACCGTAGCCGACAATGCCCAGGGTCTTGCCGCGCAGCTCGCGCGATCCGGTCGCGGACTTGTTCCACTCGCCGCGGTGCATGGCGGCGGACTTGTCGGCCACGTCGCGCAGCAAGGCGATGGTCAGGCCGACGGCCAGTTCGACGACCGAGCGGGTGTTGGAATAGGGGGCGTTGAACACCGCCACGCCCTTGCCGGCGGCGGAGTCGAGGTCGATCTGGTTGGTCCCGATGCAGAAGGCGGCGACGGCCATCAGTCGGTCGGCGGCCTCCAGCACGCGGGCGCTGACCTGGGTCTTGGAGCGCACGCCGAGGACATGAACGCCTTTGATCGCCTCGATCAGGGCATCCTCGTCCAGCGCGCCCTTGCGTGATTCGACCGTATAGCCGGCCTCCTCCAGCCGCTCGACGGCGGCGGGGTGAATGTTCTCGAGCAGCAGGATGCGGATACGCGCCCGGGGGTAGGACCAGCGCCCCGCCAGGCCTTCCGTATGCAGGAACTCGTCCATGGACGGTGCTTCGGCGTCGGCGGCGGCGACCACGCGTTCGCGGCGAACGACCTCGGTAAAGGCATGGAACCGGTCGGCGGCGCCGGCCAGCCTGACCTCGGCGTCGGTCCAGCCGTCGCCGATCATGACCACGGGGCCCGGCAGACCCAGCGCGCGAATGACGACGGGCTTGCCGCCGGCCTCGGACAGGGGATTGGCCGCGTCGATGCCGGCCACCCGGCCATCGGCGTCATAGAGCAGGTCGTTGCACAGAACCCGATCCGGCGGAATGTGCAGATGGGCGGCCAGCGGGGCGATGATCTCGCGGAATCCGCCGGACAGGATGACGATCCGCCCCGCGTTTTCGCGGAAGAAACGCAGGTTGCGCCGAACTGACGGTGTGCCCTCGTCGAGAATGCGGCCGGCCAGTTCGGCGATATGATCCCGGGTCAGGGGCAGCAGGGCGAGGCGCCGGCGCAGGGCCTCGCCGAACGGCAGGTCGCCGGTCATCGCCTGGTCGGTCAGGGCCGAGATTTCGGCGCGGATCGCCTCGCCGTCGGGCGCGCTGCCCAGGGCGATGTCCGCCAGCGCCTCAAGCGTCTCGATGCGCACGAGGGTGGAATCGAAGTCGAAGACGTAGGTGGTGGGATCGGCCATGCCTGACCTTGGCCGACGTTCGCAGTTGCAGCAATAAGAGAGTGGTACCGACCTAGAACTTGCCCAGGCTGCGGATCCGGCTGTCGGGACGGCGGATGTCCAGGGCCGCGGCGCCGATGGCGGCGGCGATGGTCGCCACGGCCAGCAGGGCACTCCCCTCCTTCGCATGGTCCCGGGCGTAGTCGCCGGCGTCATGGGCGTAGCGACGTACGGTCTTGCCGTGCTTTTTCAGGGCCTTGCGCGAGGAATGTCGCGCGCCGTGAAACAGGCGCCCGCCCCGATGGCGGGCGTCGTCGCCGAGGTCCGAAGCACGTTCGCCCGCCTCGGACAGGCTGTGACGGACGGTTTCGGCCAGCTCGCCGAACCGGTCGCGCAGGCCGCCGGTGTCGATCCAGCCGCGGGGGTCCAGTCGGCCGCGAATACGCTCGTACCGCGTCGGGCCGCTGCGCTGGCTCAGCAGGAGGGCGGCGATGCCGACACCGGCGAGGACGGCGAGCACGCCGCTGGTGATGCCGGGATGTTTGCGCACTTCGGCGAGGGCAGAAAACTGTCGGACCATTGGATAGTGAACCTCTTCAGCGAGGCCGTCTTCGTTCGGGTCGTAGAGCCCGTCGTCGTACGGCTGCCAGGCGGAACCCCTGTCCCGCATCAGGGAAGGAGCGAACCGGGCGAAGAGTGGT
>CAZFQC010000312.1:0-2980 GCA_964520795.1 uncultured Brevundimonas sp. | reverse complement strand
CACCGAGTCGATGTTCAGGCTCGACAGCGGCACGACCTCGATATTCGGATATTTCGCCCGCAGCGCGGTCAGGAAGACCGAGGCGTCACCGACGATGACCAGGCTGGCGCTCGAGGCGGGCAGGTGTTCCGCCGCCGCGGCCCGGATGGCCTCCGGAGTCACGCCGTTCACATCGTCGTCGTAGCGGGCCAGGTCGGTCAGGGGCAGGCCGTACAGGGCCAGGTTGGCGACCAGACCGCCCAGTCCGTCGACGGTCTCCAGCTGACGGCCGAACGAACCGATCAGGGTCGCCCGGCGCGGGGCCAGTTCGGCCTCGGTGGCGGACGTCGCCGACAGGCGGGTGATCTCGGCCAGGATCAGTTCGGCCACTTCCGGCACGGCGTCGTTGCGGGTCTGGGCCGAGGCCGTCAGCATGCCCTCGTCCTCGCGCGCTCCGAGTCCGGAGCTGGCGCCGTAGGACAGGCCGCGCTTGATGCGGATCTCCTGGTTCAGGCGGGCGGAGAAGCCGCCGCCCATCAGGCTGTTGCCGACCAGCAGCGGGAAATAGTCCTCGTCCGTGCGGGCGATGCCGCGCAGGGCCGCGACCACCGCCGCCTGACCGGCTCCGGGCTGGTCGATGACGATGATGCGCGGCGCGACCAGGGCTCCCGCCGGATCGGTGATCGTGGCCACCGTTCCCGTCGGATCGCGCCAGTCGCCGAAGGCCTCCTCGGCCAGGGCGTAAGCCACCTCCGGCGTGATGTCGCCCGAGAACACCAGCGTCGCCTGGCTCGGCCGGTAGCGACCTTCATGGAAGGCGACCAGGTCCTCGCGCGTCAGGCCCGGAATGGTGCCGGGCGTGCCCGAGCCGGGCAGGGCATAGGGGGCCTCGCCGAACACCGCCCGGGCGGCGGCCAGGCTGGACACCGGTCCCGGCTGCGACAGCTGCACCCGCAGGCTGTTCAGGGTCTGGGTCTTCTCGCGGTCCAGCTCCTCGGCGGCATAGGCCGGATTGCGGACCACATCGGCCATCAGGGCCATGGTCTGGGGGAAGACGTTGGACGGCGAGGAGGCGAAGACATTGGTGAAGTCCACGCCCGCGCCGGCGCCGATGTCCGCGCCCAGCCGCTCGATCTCGGTCGCGATCTCGGGGGCCGAACGGCTCTCGGTGCCCTGGGTCAGCAGGGAGGCGGTGAAATTGGCGACGCCCGCCTTGCCGGCCGGGTCGTCGGACGTCCCGGCGTTGAAGCTCAGCCGGGCCGAGATCAGCGGCAGGCCGGGCTTGCGCGCGACCAGCACCCGCATGCCGTTGGCCAGACGGCGCTCGGTCACTTGCGGCGTGGCGGCGTCCACCGCAGGACCCGGTTGCGGCAGTGGGGTGCGCTGGCCCTCGGGCAGCAGGGTCACCGGCGCGTCCGCGGGAGCCAGGGTCGCCAGGGTGATCGGGGCGGTGAAGACCTCCTGCACCGGCGAGGCCGGGTTCGCATCGTCGGCCTGCAGATAGCGCATGGCGATGGCCCGGTCGTCGCGAAGGTACTCGCGCGCCACCCGCTGCACGTCGGCCACGGTCACGGCCTGGATATTGGCCACGTCCCGGTCCGCGCTGGTCGGATCGCCGGTCATGATCAGGGTATAGCCCAGCGCAAAGGCCCGGCCGTCGATGGTCTCCAGTCCGCGCAGGGCGCTGGCCACCAGTTCGGTCTTGGCCTCGGCCAGTTCGGCCTCGGTCACCGGCTCGTCGCGCAGGCGGGCGACCTCGGCGCGCAGGGCCGCCATGCCCTCGTCCGGCGTATGGCCGGCGCTCATGACGGCCGAGGTATTGAGCACCCCGACCTGCTGCTGCTGGCTGTTCGAGGAGGTGGCCGAGGTGGCGATCTGCTGGCGATAGACCAGCGACTGGTACAGTCGGCTCGACTCGCCGGTCGACAGTATGCCGTCCAGAACGTCCAGCGCCGCCCGGTCCGGATGGTTGTAGGGCACGGTCGGCCAGGTGATCTGCACCATCGGCAGCGGCACATTGGGACCATAGAAGGTCGCCTCGCGCGCCGGACCGAAGGTCTCCGGTACATGATTGAACGGCAGGGCGCGGGCAGGGTTTTCGATGCCGCCGAAATAGCCGTCGATCCAGGCGTCCAGCTGGGCCTGGTCGAAGTTTCCGGCCACGATCAGATAGGCGTTGTCGGGCCGGTAGAAGGTCTCATGGAAGCGCAGCACGTCATCGATGGTGGCGGCGTCCAGATCGGCGATCGAGCCGATGCCCGGGCGGCGATACGGACTGTCCTGAAAGATGAAGGCCTGGGAATGCAGCCGCTGGAACCGGCCATAGGGCGTCGACAGCACGCGCTGGCGGAACTCCTCCTTGACCACGTCGCGCTCGCTTTCGAACGAGGCCTCGTCGACGACCAGTGACCCCATCCGCTCGGACTCGGCGAACAGCATCCGCTCCAGGTGCTGGGCCGGCACGGTCTCATAGTAGTTGGTCACGTCCAGGCCGGTGGAGGCATTGTTCGAACCGCCCACGTCCTCGGTCAGCCGGTCGAAGGTCTCCTGCGGCAGGTTGCGCGTCGCCTTGAACATCAGGTGTTCGAACAGGTGGGCGAAGCCGGAGCGGCCTTCCGGATCGTCCTTGGCCCCGACCTTGTACCAGACCTGGACCGTTACATTGGAGGTGCTCGCGTCCCGTGCCGTGAACACCCGCAGGCCGTTCGGCAAGGTCCGCTCGGTGAAGCCCAGCGGCGGCACGACGATAGGCCGGGGCGTGGCGTTGGAAGTGGCCGCGTCGGCCTCCGCCGCGTCGGCCGCGGCCCTTGCATCGCGCTCGGCCTCCATCAGCGGGTCCCGGCCGGGCACGGTGGCGCAGGCGGATACGCCCAGCATCAGGGCGGTGATCGAGGCGGCGGCGAACAGGCGGGACTTCATGGGGCACGGCTCCGGAACGCCCGGCGCACGCGGGCGCGCGAACCCTATCAGGGCCGAAACCCGGCGCACCTTACGGAGTCGT
>CAZFQC010000311.1:0-2995 GCA_964520795.1 uncultured Brevundimonas sp. | reverse complement strand
CTGCGTTCGGTGCACGTGTCGGGGACGACTTATTGTTGGACTGACCGCACCGCCATGCACTTCCTGGATAACCGCCGGGTCGTCGAAACATCGCTGCGTTCCCGGTACGGTTGGTCGGTGCCGTCGCCGCCGGCCGCACCATCACCTTGGGCAGTTGGTCCGCCTCTTCACCATCTGAAGGAGACGCCTGCCCGCAGGGTTCGCGCGGGGCCGAAGCCCGCGACGCCGTTGGCGGTCTCCGACACCTCGACGTCCTCGTCGGACAGGTTGTCGGCTGCGGCGTAGAGCATCACCCCTTCGCGTAGGCACCAGTCAGCGCGGGCGTCGAGCGTCAACGCGGCGTCGAGCACCCGGCTGTTCAGGTCGTCCTCGAACCGCCGGCTCTCATAACGGCCACGAACGCCGAGCGTCAGTCGGTCGCTCACGCGCCAGTCCGCGCCGGCGGTGGCGCTGAAGACCGGAGCCTGGGCGGGCTGGAGCCCGGTCAGCTGGGGCGCCGCCGATCCGCCGTCCACCTCGGCCTCGGTGACCGAGACGGCGCCGACGAGGGTGAGGGCCTCGAGGCGGTGCTCAGCGGTGAGCTCGAGCCCCACGGCCTCGATGACGCCTGCGTTCTGCCGCTGGCGCAGCACGCCGCCGGCCGGGACAAAGCCCGCACGCGGGAGGGCCGCGATGATCCCGGGCCCTTGGCCGATGGTGACGTTGACGATCGCCGCCTCGATGCGGTTCACGAACAGGGTCGCGCCGAAGCGGGTCCGCTCACTGTCCCACGCAAGACCAGCCTCGACGCCCTGCAGCGTTTCGGGCTCAAGCGCGGCGTTGGCCTCGGTCAGGTCGTTGCCGACCCGGAAAGGGCGGTGCAGTTCATTGAGGGTCGCGGGGCGAAAGCCGGAATAGGCGGCGGCGCGGACGGACAGATCGCCGCCAAGCTCCCGGCGGACGGCGAGACGTGCGCTCAGCACATCGCCGGACCGGTCGGGATAGGTCTCGTCGAGCGTCGGCAGGTCGGTGGCGCGATCCAGCTCCAGGCGCCGGCCCCGGGCGTTTTCCCAGTGATCGAGCCGCAGCCCGCCGGCGACCAGCCACGGCCCACGGCTCCAGGCGGCCTCGGCATAGCCGCCGGCGACCGAAGTCTCCCCGCCGGCGAACCGGTCACGGGTGAACTGGCCGGCGATGTAGCGGAACCGCTCCTGCGTCTCTCCCTCGCTGAAGCGGGCGTCGGCACCCAACTCCCAGTCCAGACGACCGAATCCCAGATCAAGGCCCGAGCCCCGCAGGGCGAGATTACCGCCCCAGCCGGTGGCGGGCGTGGCGAACTGGTCATTGGCGGGGGTGGTCACGGACCGGTCGGGCGCGACGGCCACGGAAGCGTTGGCGAAGTCGCTGGTGCGGTGCCAGACCTGCGCGCGCCAGCCGGGACGGTTTCGACCCGGCGTCCGCGCCAGAGTCGCGCTGTAGCCCTGCCCGCTCCCGGAAGATCGAGCGCCCGCCAGACCGGAACCGCGCGCCTCATCATAGGCGGAGGCATGCAGGGACAGGGCCGTGGCTTCATCGATTGCGATATCGGCGCGCAGGGTGGCGCTGCGCGTCTCGAGGTCCAATGGCGTGTCGGCGCCCCCCGCTTCCGGCCCGCGTACGGGCGTGTATCCATCCGAGTGGTCGTAAAGGGTCGAGCCGATGATCGACACGCGGCCCTGACCGACGGCCGCGGCGGCCGCGATCCGGCGGCCGCCCTCCTCGCCCAGCGAGGCGTCCAGGACGCCGCCCTGCCGGTCGCGTTCCCGCAGGGCGATCACGCCCGTCAGGGCGCCCGCGCCATAGGGACCCGCGCCCGAGCCGCGGATGACGTCGAGGCTTTCCAGACTCTCGGGCGCGACCTGGGACCAGATCACCCAGCCGCCGAACGGATCGTTGAGCGGCACGCCGTCGAGGGTGACGAGGGTGCGGCCGGCACCGGACGGCGCGATCGCGCGCAGACTGATCCCCTGGGTGGTCGGATTGGCCCCGAGGCTTGAGGTGCGCCGGAACAGGGAGACGGCGGGGACGGTCGCCAAAGCCTCGTCCAGCCGGGTCGCGCGGTCGAGAAGCTCCCCGTCGAGCCGGACCACGGAGAAGGCGGCGTCGCCGGCCGCCGGCGGCAGCCGGGCCGCGGTGACGACGACATCCTCGAGCTCGCCGGGACCGTCCTGGATCATGCCACGCCACTCATCCTGCGTCCGCCGCCGGCCGCGGCCTGACGACATTCCATCGACGCCGACACGCGGACGTCGCGCACCGACCGTGAGGCGTCGTAGCACTCGCAGACGCGCGCTTCGAGGACCGCACGGTCATTGATCAACGTCGATCCCCTGGTGGTCTCGATAGCGCCGGCTTCCCGGAAGGCGTCAAAGGCTCCGCGGGCCGCCTTTCGCTGGACGCCGAGAATCTGCGCAACGCCGGCGACGGTTTCCTGGATGGGCGCCGCGCCCACCCGGTCATGCTGCCGCAACAGCCATTTCGCCAGGCGTTCGTCGGTACGATGGGTGAGATTGCAGACCGAGTTCTGGGCCAGCTCGATCGACAGCCGGACGCCATAGGCGAGCAGCACGGCCCGAACCGCACTCCGCCGCTCCGTGACAGCAGCCAGACTACGGATATCGATGGCCAGTCCCGTGACGTCGGATTTTGTCACCAGACGGTAGGCACCGTGGGTCTGTCCGGCCCAGCCGCCCGTGACAGCCTCATTCCCGATCGAGAAGACCTCCAGCGCCTCGCCGTTCCTCATCGGAACCGTCGCGGCCACGGATCCACTTTCGACAAAGAGCACGGCATTGATCGGACCGCCGGCTGCCCCAATCAACTGTCCCCGCAGGAAGGTGCGCTTCTGACCAACGGCTATGAGGGCCATCCGGTCTTCGGCACCCAGTTCGGCCAACAGCGCATTGCTCATCTGTCACTCACTCAACAACTGGCCGCAGACGAAACCGGACCCCTGGAGCCCTTGGGTCAGTTCGCC
>CAZFQC010000310.1:0-2997 GCA_964520795.1 uncultured Brevundimonas sp. | reverse complement strand
CATGCCCCAGCTCATGCGCCAGGGTCAGCACGTCGCGCCGCTCGCCCATCCAGTTCAGGAAGACATAGGGGTGGCGGTCCGAGGTCACCGGGTGCGCATAGGCCCCTGACTGCTTCCCCGGCCGCGCCTTGCCGTCGATCCACGGCCGGTCGAAGAAGCCGCCGGCCCGGTCCGCGAATTCCGGGCCCAGATCGGCAAAACTCTCCAGCACCAGCTGTTTGCCCGCCGCCCAGTCATAGCCGCGCGGCGCGGTCGTCTCGATCGGGGCGTTGCGGTCCCATTGGTCCAGCTTTGCCTCGCCCATGGCCCGGGCCTTGAGCGCGTAATAGCGGTGCGACAGCTTCGGATAGGCGGCGGCCACGGCCTCGGCCATGGCGTCCACCGACTCGCCGTCGACCTCATTGGACAGGTGGCGCGCGTCCGCCGGACGTTTGAAGCCGCGCCATTTGTCCTCCAGCGCCTTGTCCGCGGCGACGGTGTTCATCACCAGCGCCATGGTCTGGGTCCGCGCGGCCAGCGCCTCGTTCAGCCCCTCGGCGGCCGCCTTGCGTCGGGGTGCCTTCGGATCGGACAGCTGGTTCAGCGCCTCGGACAGGGTCAGTTCGTCCTTGCCCGCCCTGACCTTCATCGCCGCCAGGGTCTCGTCGAACAGGCGCGGCCATTGGGCGCTGATCGGGCCACGCTCGGCGAGGAAGGTCTCCAGTTCGTGGGACAGCTCATGCGGCTTCATTGCCCGCACGCGCCGCAGCCAGGGCCGCCAGCGTGCCGCCGCCGGATGCGCCGTCAGCGCCGCGTCGATCTCGGCCTCCTCCAGCTGGTTGACCTCCAGGGTGACCCAGACGGTCGGGGTGGCGATGGCGGTCAGCTTCTCGCGGACAGTGGCCTCGAACCCCTGCGCCGCCGCATCGCTCCGGTTCGTCGAGGCCGCCAGGAAGGCATAGGCCCCCAGCGCGCCCAGCACGTCCGATGCCTGTTCATACAGGGTCACCGCACGGTCCAGCCGCTCGCCCAGCAACACCGGCTCGCCCCGCGCCGCGACCAACAGGCCCTGCATTGCGTTCAGCTCATCGACCATGCCGCGCGTGCGGGCGAGGTCGGCCTCGATCCGGGCGTCCTCACGCGAGGTGTAGAGGTCTGACAGGTCCCAGACGGGAGCGTCCAGCGGATCGGCGGGGGTCTTGAAGGGTGCGTTCATGCCCTCCGTTGTGGGGATACCGACGGCCCGGCGCAACGTCCGGAAGCCGCCAGACGGCGCGATCGGTTCGTTTCACCTTCACGACCGAAGGAGACCCCCATGCCCTACCGTATCGAAGCCCTGCCGATCGCCCCGTTCGCATCCCTCTTTGACATGACAGACAGCGAGCTCGCCGCCGTCGGTGCCCGGCGCTGGGTCGCCGACGCGCCCGGACGCGCCCCCTGCCGGGTCAGCCTGCGCGACGCCGACGCCGGCGAGCGGCTGGTGCTGGTCAACCACGCCCACCTGACCGATCCGACCTCGCCCTATCGCGCCTCGGGTCCGATCTTCGTGCGTGAAGCCGCCCTTGAGGCCGGATCGATCGAAGGTCCCGCGCCGGAGATGCTGGCCAAACGGATGCTGTCCCTGCGCGTCTACGACCGGCGCAACATGATGATCGAGGGCGAGGTCATCGACGGCCGGTCCCTCGACGACCGGCTGGCGGCCTGGTTCGACCATCCGGCCACGGACCAGGTCCACATCCATTTCGCCCCGCGCGGCTGCTATCTGGCCCGCGCGGTGAGAGCCTAGCCCTCGAAGGCCGCGATCAGGGCCTTCAGGTCAGGCTCGTCGACCCGACGCACCGCTTCGTCCAGGCTGACCCAGACGCGCTCGCGCTCGGCCTGTTCATGCCATGCGTCATGCTCGACACGAACCTCGAGCGCATGGACCGCGACCACGCACCAGCGCGGCGCGCGCCGTTTCAGGATCTTCAGATAGCGGAAGGTCCCGATAGGTGCCTCGGTGATCGCCCCCTCGATCCCGGCTTCTTCCAGCGCCTCCTGGGCGGCGGCCCGGGCGTCGGTCAAGCCGACCATCCGCCCACCCTTGGGCATGACCCAGCGTCGCGTTTCACGCGAGGTGACCAGCAGGATCTCGAGCCCCTCCGCGCCCCGCCGCCATGGCAGGGCGGCAACCTGGCGCCTCTCGGCGGGCTGGGTGCGGGGCAGATGGTCGGCCATCAGGCGGGACAGGGCCCGGCCCGTCCGTCTTCCATTCCGTCCGACCGCGATTGGAAAAGGCTGGGCATCCACGAATCTCCGGGACACCGGAAGCGCCCGCATTCGTTGAGTCCCCTATTCCGGGACCCTGCGTCAACCCGTCAGAACGCTGACGATCAATCGTCCCGCTTGGCCGCGGCGCCGCCTTCGGCCGTGCAGTCGAACCGGAGGCAGTATTTCTCCGTCAGGTCGGTCACCCGCGGCACCAGCAGCCGCATCATCACCTCCTGCAGCTCGGCGTTCAGGTCGAGCTGTTTGCGGACGACCGACCGGCCGACCGTCGAGTCATAGAAGGCGATGGCCGCCTCAAGTTCCCCGACGGTGAAACTGTCCGCCACATCGTCCCGCAACTCCACGATCGCCTGGGCCATGACGTCCTCGAACATGTCCGCCATGGCGTCGACCAGCCAGGCGCGCTGCGCCTCGGGCAGGTCGGCCTCGCCATAGCCGTCCTCGATCTGACGCCGCATCTGTTTCATCAGATCGCCGCCCTGGGTCAGTTCCAGATACTGTTCGGCGAGATCGAGGTGGTTCTGCCGCGCCGCGTCAGGCGGGGTCTGGGCCGCGACGGGGCCTGCACACACCGCCAGCAGGACGGCCAGAATGGCAATGATACGCATGACGTTCCCCCGACAGCCCGGGACAATCGCCTCCGGAACGGCAGGGCGCAAACGAAAACGGCGGCGGAGATCGCTCTCCGCCGCCGCATTCTTGTTGGCCTGTCGGGCGTTCGCCCTACTTGAGGCCGATCGCCGAGGCCGC
>CAZFQC010000309.1:0-3010 GCA_964520795.1 uncultured Brevundimonas sp. | reverse complement strand
CGCCGGCCCGGCCGCCGCCGGCTTCTGGCGCTTCGCCTTCGCCCTGCCGTGGCTGCTGGTCATGACGGCGCGCCCGGGCGGGGAGGGCATCGGCCGGCCCTCGAACTGGATGCTGCTGGCGGGCGGCATGCTCGTGTTCGACCTGGGCTTCTGGCACTATTCGATCACCCTGACCTCGGTGGCCAACGCCACCACCCTGACCAATCTGACGCCCGTGGTGGTGACCCTGGTCGGCTGGTGGCTGTTCCGCGAGCGGCCCAGGGCCCTGTTCCTCGTCGCCCTCGCCGCCGCCATCGCCGGGGCCGTGACCATGTCCCTGGGGGCCGACGGCGGCCAGGGCTCGAACCCGCCGCTGGGCGACGTCTTCGCCGCCTTCACGGCCGTCTGGTACGCGGGCTATTTCATCGCCGTGAAGGGGGCGCGGGACCGCCATTCGGCCGGGCGGGTGATGCTGTGGTCGACCGCGATCGCCGCGCCGGGCCTGCTGCTGGCGGCTCTGGTGCTGGGCGAACAGGTCCTGCCCGGCTCATGGGGCGGCTGGGCCGCCTGCGCCGGCCTCGGCCTGGTGCATGTGCTGGGGCAGGGCGGGGTGGCCTGGTCGCTCGGCCGCCTGCCCACGGCCCTGACCGCCGTGACCGTCCTGATCCAGCCGATCGCCGCCGCCGTTCTCGGCTGGCTCCTGTTCGGCGAGACCCTGACGGTCGTGCAGGCGATCGGCGGCGCGGTGGTGCTGGCCGCGATCGTGCTGGCGCAATGGTCGTCGGTCAAAAAGAAAGGCGCGGAAGCTGATGCTTCCGCGCCCCTCTGATGGTGGTGTCCGTGGCTTCACCCAGGCCGCATCGGGTCGAGAAGGCGGAGCCTTCTGACCGCGGCCCGGACTCAGAGAAGCTTCAGATCGACCGCCGAGGTCTTGCCGCGCTGGGATTCCAGCTCGTATTCGACCTTGGCGTTTTCATCCAGGCCGGGCAGGCCCGCCTTCTGGACTGCGGTGATGTGGACGAAAACGTCCTGACCGCCGCCATCGGGCTGGATGAAGCCGAAACCCTTCGTCGGGTTGAACCACTTGACCGTGCCGGTCGCCATGTTGCGTCTCCTGAACGCGCTTTCCAGGCAGACGTCCCTCGAGGGACGCCCGTCAGCCCATCTGGACGAGCTCATTCAGTGAAGGAGCGAGCGCGATTGTGGAGGCCGCGCGAAATCCGGACTGCGCCGACTTTCTCTCGCGCAATTCGGGGACGGTCAACCGCAAACCGATTCCCCTCTCCGGCGAACGGCGTTCGCAAAATCAGGTGCAGAGGGAACGCGGCGCGCCGTCCAGATGCAGGTGATTGGCGTGCGCCTCATTGTAGCCAGGGCCCAGGACGGTCGAGAACACCCGGCACGCGCCCTCGCGGATCCGGGTCAGGAAGCGCCGTCCCTCGGGCCCGCGCGGACCGTCTCCCGGCCAGTCCGCCAGCACCGAGACGCGCCGCCCGTCCTCCAGCGTCACCCCGCCGATATCCAGGGCATTGGCCCGCGCATGCTCGCTGGGCCGGGCGCTCGGATCGGTCTTGCCATAGATGCGGCGGCAGCTGTAGCTGCCCACATCGTTCAACCGGGCCACCCGGCTGCCGAAGGTCTGCATGGCCGCGGGCTGCAGCACCTGGCGCTCCCAGATGACGTAGCGCACCGCCAGCGGGCACTGCAGGACCGGGTCGCCGGGCAGGCGGGTGACGGCCCCGCCGGTGATGCGGATGGCTCCGCGGACGACGCAGAAGCCGCCGTCGTCCCGGTCCTCGGCCCGCTCGACCTGCACCCCGGCCTCGCGCAGCACCTGCATACAGGCCTCGGTGACGGCGGCGGTCTCCTCGGGGGCGGCGGTGGCGGGCAGGACAAAGTCGTCGACCTTGGCCGCCGTCGCCGTGCCGATCGGATGGCTGAGATCCAGCGGCTTCCACGGCAGGTCCTGCTGCGGGGCGAACAGGTTGAGCAGGGCGAAGGCCGCGCAGACGCCGAGCGCCAGCTCCCACAGCAGGTTCCAGAAATCGGCGAAATCGCGCTTCATGCGCGATCAGCCTTACGCGGCGGCGCGGGTCTCCGCCAGCCGCCGGACCAGGGTCTGGCAGGCGCGCTGGCCCGCCGCCCCGTCGTTGGACAGGGCGATGAAGCCCAGGCCCCGCTCCGGCGCGGCCAGGACGGTGGCGAACCACATGGTGTTGGAGCCGTTGTGGGTGATCGTCGGCCCCGGCCCGCCGGTGCCGGCCCAGGGCGCACTGCCCACGCCCCAGCCCGCCGCATAGGCCGGCGGGTCCCCGGCGGCGGGTGTCAGCAGGTGACGGCGGGTGTCCTCACTGAGCCAGCCCGGCGCGCCGCCCATCATGGCCCCGATGAAGCGGGCGTAATCGGCCAGGCTCATATGGGCCGTGCCCGCCGGGCCGAGGGCGCGGGGATTGTCCGCAAAGCCCGCCGGATCGACGCCGACGCCGCCCCGGTGACCCCAGGGCGCGGCGTCCCGCGGCGCGCCGAAGCCGGCGGTGGTCAGGCCGAGGGGCGCATACAGCTCGGCCTCCATGACCGCCTCCCACGGCTGGCCGGTGATCGCCTCGATGGCGGCGCCCAGGACGATGTAGTTGCCGTTGCCATAGGCGAACTGGCCCGCCGCCCCGCGGGGCGGGGCTCCCAGCGCCCGCGCCGCGAGCGCCGCCCGCTGTTCCGGCAGGGGGCGCTGGTCGCCGTGGGCCGCGATCAGCCAGGCCTGGTCCAGCAGTCCGGTGTCCAGCAGGCCGGCGCGATGGTGCATCAGTTCGTCGAGCGTGATCGCCGCCCAGGCCGGATCGAGGGTCAGGCCGGGCAGGGCCTCGGCCAGCGGCATGCCCCAGCGAGCGCGACCCTGGTCGACCAGCCGCCCGAACACGGCAGCGGTCATGGCCTTGGTGTTGGAGCCAAGGTGCCAGCGGTCCTCCAGCGTCGCTGGGGCCTCCTGTCCGGCCCGCCGCACACCCCGCACCCCGGCCCAGCCGAGGCCCTCGCG
>CAZFQC010000308.1:0-3026 GCA_964520795.1 uncultured Brevundimonas sp. | reverse complement strand
TGGCGGGCGTACCGATCGAGCTGCAACAATATGCACAGATCCTCGCCACCCTGGGTGCCGGCGGATACCGCGATCCCGCCCTGGGCCTGGGCGACATCGACTATGGCGATGATCACTTCACCTGCTTCCAGTTCCCCTATGACTGGCGCCGCGACAATGCGGAAAACGCCGGCGAACTGAAGCGATTCATGGACGAGCGCCGGGTCTATCTCGCCGAGCAGTATCGGGTCCGGTTCGGCGTTGAGCGCGATCCGGCCACCATCCGGTTCGACGTGGTCACCCACTCCATGGGCGCCCTGCTGTTCCGCTATTTCCTGCGCTACGGCGACCAGCCCCTGGCCGAGGACGGGCCGCCGCCCCGTCTGGACTGGTCCGGCGCGGGCTATGTCGGACGGGCCGTGCTCGTCGCGCCGCCGAACGCCGGCAGCGCGCTGAGCCTCAAATATCTTGTCGAGGGTCAGGATCTCGGGAGGCCGGTGATGCCGTTTTACGCGCCCGCCATCCTCGGCAGCTTTCCATCCGCCTACCAGCTCCTTCCGCACGGTCCGCGGCCCGCCCTGTTCGCCGGTGGGGACCGGCGGCGCCCGATCGCTGACCTGTTCGATCCGGAACTCTGGCGCAGCCGACGCTGGGGCCTGTCAGACCCCGGCCAGGCCCCGGTGATCGCCGCCATGCTCCCCGAGGAACCGGACGCAGCGATGCGGGCCAGGTTGGCCGCGCAGCGGCAGGCGGCCTTGCTGGCCCGGGCCCGGCGGTTTCATGCGGCGCTTGATGTCGTCGCGGCGCCCCCGCCGGAGCTTGAGGCCTTTCTGGTGGTCGGTGACTCCCTCGACACCGACGCCGCCTACGCCGTCGATTCCAGCAGTCGACTGACGCGGATGGACACGGCGCTCGGCGACGGGACGGTGACCCGCGCCAGCGCCCTGTTCGACACCCGGACCGAGGAAACCTGGGAGCCGGAGGTTCGCTCCCCCCTGCGGTTCCGCTCCACCCTGCTGCTGTCGGGCGAGCACATCCGCCTGACGCGTTCCTCGGTGTTCAAGGACAATGTCCTCTACTGGCTCCTCGAGGAACCGCGCGGTTCACCGGCCGGTACGACCGTTCTCTGACCGACACGCCGCCACGCCCTGACACCCGCCTGCAGACGGACCGCCCCCATGAGCGATATACCCCGGTCTTCGACGGTCACGCCGATCGCGCGCGGCGGATGGCTTGACGGCTTGAGGATCGCGGTCGCCCTGATGATCGTGCTGTACCATTTTCGCAGCGCGGCCCCGGTTCCACTGGACCAGTTTCACCCCGTGTTCGACCGGGGCTATCTGCTGACCAACTTCTTCATCATCGACTCCGGCTATGTGCTCGGCCGCATCTACTATCGACGCCTGATCGACGGCCGCACCTCGGCCGGCCTCTACATCCGGCAACGCTTCCTGAGGGTGGTTCCCGCTCATCTGGTGGTGATGATCGCCTTCGCGGGACTGGTTCTGGGAACCGCGGCGATCGGCATGACGCCCAGCAATCCCTACTGGTTTGACTGGGCCGCCTATCCGGCCCAGTTCTTCCTCGTCCAGGCCTACGGTGTGCCCGGCGGGCATGGATGGAACGCGCCCACCTGGACCCTGTCGGCGCTGCTAGGCTGCTATCTCCTCTTGCCCTGCCTGCTTCGCCTCGCGCATCGGCTGCGGCCCTGGGCGCTGCTGGTCGGCGCGGCCATCCTGGCCCTCGCGGCGAACGCCGCGACCCACGCCTTCCTCGGCTATCCCGTATACCGCATGCCCCTGGGCTACGGCATTCTGCGCGCCCTGCCCCTGTTCATCCTCGGCGTCGCCATGGCGGCCTTCGCCGCTCGTGTGCCGGTGCGCCCGCGCTTCGGCGTGGCGCTGGGGTTGGCCAGCGTCGCCGCCCTCGCGGGCCTTCAGGCCGTCGGCGATTTCGCCATCCCGTCCCTCGCCCTGATCTGCGCCATCATCTTCGCGGCCGGCGCGATACCCGTGGTGAAATCGGTGAAGCTCGTCGAGGCTCTGGCGCTGGCCTCGTTCTCGATCTTCCTGACCAACGAACTGGTTCGCATCATCTGGTTCGCCGTCTTCGACGCCGCGGGTCAGGCGCAGTGGAGCGACACGGTGCGCTGGATCGTGTGGGGTCTCGGGCTCGGCGCGGCCGTCGCCGGCGCGATCGTGTTCCGGCAGGCGTTCGACCGCCCGTCCCAAGCCTGGTTCACCGCTCGCCTCGCGTCCAGCACTCCTGGACGCAGCCTGCCGAAGAACCCGCCGCCGGCGCTCTGAATCGCGATCAGAGCAGGGCTTCGGACCGGGCGGCTCTTCGATCCGCGGTAGCTTCGAGAATCGCCGTCAGCTGGGGCAGCTCGAGCGGCTTGGCCAGGTGGCCGTCCATACCGACGGCCCTGTAGGCGTCGACCTGGTGAACGAAGGCGTTGGCGGTCAGCGCATAAATCGGAACCGGCGCGAGTCCTTTGGCCGCCTCGGCTTCCCGGATGGCGCGGGTGGCCTCAAGGCCGTCCATGAGCGGCATCTGGATGTCCATCAGGATCAGGTCGTATTCGTCGCGGGTCCAAGCGGCGACGACCTCATGGCCGTTGGCCGTCATGTGAACGTCCACGCCGAGCGCCGCCAGGATCGCGACCAGCACCTTCTGATTGGTGGGATTGTCCTCGGCGGCGAGAACCTTGAGCGCAGGGCCGGTCGCAAGAGAGTCCGGCCCCGACCCCGACGCGTCATGCTCAGGCGAGGGCCCACCCGCCTCGGCGGCGCACCGCGGTAAGGCCAGCCAGGCGTGAAAGGTGGAACCGACCCCGGGTTCGCTGTCGACCCAGACCCGACCGTCCATCATGGCCGCAAGCTCGCGGCAGATCGCCAGGCCCAGACCGGTTCCGTCAAAGGCCCGTGTGGTCGAGGCGTCCACCTGCGAAAAGCTCTCGAACAGCAGATCGCGCTTGTCGGCGTCGATGCCAATGCCGGTGTCCGCTACCCTCAGATGGACCCCTTCGACTCCGTCGAGATCTTCGC
>CAZFQC010000307.1:0-3034 GCA_964520795.1 uncultured Brevundimonas sp. | reverse complement strand
AATGTGATGGAACGCCACGGGTTTGGCGGGCAGTCCAATCTGTGCAAGGCGTAGAGGCTCTAGCCGCCTCGACTTGATCCGGATGACTCAATTCATGGATGGTCCAGGCCCGTAGTCCACCTGGCGAACGGGGATCGATGCCACAGAAGACGATCCAGAGCGGGCAGGATCCGGCGGTCGACATTGCGGCTCTCCGGGAGCAGATTCAGACTGACCGGCAGGCTGGCCATTCGGCGGCGGCGACGGCGGGGCTGCGTCGGCTCAGGCGGCTTGCCGAGCTGAAACCCAATGAACATAGGCAGCTGTTCCGGATCCTGCGACGGACCGGCAGGTCCGGCCTGGTCGACCGCTATCTGGGGATGGTCCGCCGTGCGGTTCCGGATGCCGGAAACTGGAACCGGGTCTGCCTGGCGCTCTGGTCCGAGGCGCAGCTCGACCGGCTCTTCAATTGGGCATCGCATCATCCCGACGGCCCGGAGGCGGCCGGCCGGACACTGCTGGCCCTCGCCCGGGTGTCACGAAAATTCGGCGAGGTCGTAACCGCCGACCTGATCGAGGCCCGGACCGATGCCTGGATCCGGACCGGGTATCGGCAGGAGCGGGACGCCGCGCCTGCGGAAGCCGGCCCGGTCGCTCCTCGTCCGGGCCGGCCGCGCGGCCGGGCCGTTGAACGGCAGGCCAGACAACTGGCGGAGGAACATCGCCTCGAGGAGGCCTGGGCCCTCGCGGATGGTGATCTCTCCCTGCGCATCCGCGTCGCCGTCCTTCGAGGCCTCTACGCTTCGGGACAGTATGCGGCCCAGCTGGAGGGGACGCTGGGCCTGTTCGACCACCTCTGGCCGTTCGACGGCATTGAACCGGAGGTCGCCCTCCAGATCGTCGCGGCGGGACGTCTGCTGCTCCGGCGCGGCATCCTGGCCCATGTCTTCGCACGCCCGCCGGAGGCGTGGCTCGCCGATCATCCCGACGCGCCGACTCCGTTGGCCGCGTGGGTCAGGGCCATGGTCCTGGCCTCGATGCTTCGCCGGAATGAGGCCCTGGACGCAATGCAGCAGGCGCTGGCGGGTGAACCGAAGTGCCCGGTCTCCGGCCTGGATTTCAACGCCGAGGTCGGCGGAATTTACATGCTCTACAACGATCTGGGCGCGGCCCGGCCGGCGTTTGCCATGGCATCGGAGGCGGGGCGCAAGGACCATGCCGGGGCAGTCGAGCGGCTGGACCAGGTTAGCGCCCTCTGCGGCCCGGAACCGCATTTCCCCGAATGTCTGGTGGATGTGATCTTCGCCGAGCTCGGACGTGGTGGGCCGATCGGCTACGATCCGGAACCGGGCCACCTGGCGACCGTGACGGGCACCCTGGCCCAGGGCGGCGGCGAGCGGCAGACGGCGAATGTCATCGCGGCCATGGCGGGTCAGGCTGCGGTCCGCAGGCAGACGGTCCTTGTGCGTTCGATCGAGGGCGACCATGCATTCTTCCTGCCGATCGTAGAGGCCGCGGGTGCCGAAATCGTCGTCTATGGCAAGGCGTTCCGTGAACGGAGCGATATTGACCAGTTGACGCCCGAGCTCGCGTCCCGTCCCAGGCTGAGGGCCGCGATCGACCTGCTGCCCCTGCGGCATCGCGAGGAGGTCCTGCGGCTGCTCCGTCATATCCTGGATCGGCGACCGGCTGTCGTCCATGTGCGCCAGGACCTGACCGAGTCGGCCCTGGCCTGCGCGATCGCGGGGACGCCGCGGTTCTGCATCCATCGCGGGTCGCTGGCCCGGAACACCTGGGACGTGACCCCCCTTCAGATCGAGACGATCAACCGGCCGATGCGGCACCTCTATCGCCGACTGCTGACAGACTCGGACTTCTTCCTGATCAACAACTCCGGTGCCGGGCTCGCCTCCGACCAGGCCTGGCTCGACCTGTCCGGGCCGGACAAATTCCACGTCGTACACAACGTCTTCGATTTCGACAGCCTGGGACCGGCCGAAGGCCCCAACCCTGCGCTGAGGGCGAGCCTGGGCATTACACCCGACGATCCTGTGATCGGAGGCGTGTTCCGAATGGCCGGGGTCAAGCGCCCGTTGCTGTGGCTGGAGACGGCGCACCGCGTCCTGCAGGCCCTGCCGAACGCCCGGTTCATCCTGGTCGGCGACGACGGCGATCTGGGTCAGGCGGTCAGGGACAGGGCCGCGCAGCTGGGTATGGCCGATCGCCTGCACATGCCGGGCGCGGTCCGCAACGTGGGCGACTGGTACCGGGCCTTTGACGTCCTGCTGCTCACCTCCGAGCGGGAGGGCCTGCCCAATGTCACGATCGAGGCCCAGCATTTCGGCGTGCCCGTGGTAGCCACGGACGTCGGCGGAACCGCCGAGACGGTGCAGGCGGGGGTGACGGGCATCCTGGTCGCAGGCGCTGATCCGGCCGACAGTCTGGCCCGGGGGGTCCTTCAGGCGCTTACCGACGTCGAATGGCGTCGACGGGCAGTGGAAACGGCACCGGCATTCGTGCATGACAAGTTCGGTGGGAGCCAAACCCGGTCGGACCTTCTGGGTTTGTTCGGTCTAACCTGATCCCGCGACCAGATTCGAACCTTCAGGGAATTCCACATGTCGAGACGGCTCTCGGACAAGGCGATCGAGCTCCTGATCTATCAGCGCCCATCCTACAAGGGCATGACGCCGGAGCAGGTCGAGGCCCGCCTCGAGCATGAGATCGACCGCTTCCTCGCGGTCAACCGGCCCTGGCTGCGCGACCTGTCGATGAAGGGCGAGTGCAATGTGCTGGATATCGGCTGTGGCATCGGATTCGGCACCCTGGCGGTCAGCCGTGTCCTCAGCGACCAGTCGACCTTCCATCTGCTGGACAAGTCCGAAGTCCCCGACCGGCAGCAGATCTTCTACGGCTACAACGAGGACGCCTGCCCCTACAATCTGTTGTCCGAGACAGAAGCGGTCCTGCGGGCCTACGGTGTGGCCGAGCACGCGATCAAGGTCCACGACCTGTCCGACGGCGACGACTATCCCGAGGATCAGACCTTCGACCT
>CAZFQC010000306.1:0-3035 GCA_964520795.1 uncultured Brevundimonas sp. | reverse complement strand
CGGGCGAGCCCGAGTTGCCGCCGATGATGTCGTTGGTCGAGGAGAAGTCATAGACCGTCTCCATGTTCACCCGGCTCTGGTTGTCGAGGAAGGCCTGGGCCGCATTGAACGGCTCGGCCCCGGTCGCCCGCTCGTACAGGCCGCCCATATAGGTGAAGGCCGGCACGGTGACGCCGCGATAGGTCCAGCCCGCGACCTGGCCGTACGACAGGCGCAGCGAGAAGGTCGCGTCAGGATACTGGTTGGTGCCGTAGACGGCGAACCGGGCCTGGGCGACCTTTTCGGCCGCGCGGGCGGTCGGGGCGTTGACCTCGGCAGCCCAGCGGTCGCCGATCGCCTTGGCGGCGTCGTCATTGGCGACGATGAAGGCCAGCAGCGGGTCGGCGGCGGCCATCTGTTCCGTGGTCATCATCGCGGCCTGGGCGCGGAAGGCGGCGTCGCCCATCCGGGTGCCCGAGATCAGCCGGTCGGCCAGGGCTTCCGGGCTTTCGCGGCCCAGCAACGCCTTCACCTGGGGATGGTCGACCGTCAGGTATTCGCGGGTCTTGGACAGCCAGTAGCGCAGCCGGATCTCCTCCATGTCGACCGCGATCGGCGTTTCGGCGCCGACCTGGGCGGCCAGACGCGCGCGCTGCGCCTCGGTCATGGTGGTGTTCTTCGACGCCCGCACGAGGGCGCGGGCCATCTGGTAGAGGGTCGAGCCGCCGCCGGCGGCCTGCTCCAGCTGACGGACCGGCAGGAAGAGGTCGCGCGCGGTCGCCTGCACCCGCTCCAGGTCGGTCCACGGATCGCCGATCTGCTGCACCAGGGCCGGGTCGGCGGCGACACGGGCGCGCAGCTCTTCCTCGGCGGCGCGCTTGGCGGCCATGAAGGCGGGATCGGTCAGGGCACCCTGCTGGCCGTAATAGACCTTGAAGCTGTTCTCGAGGCCGAAGATCGGATCGAACGACAGGCGTTTGGCCTCGTCCCCGGTCAGCGAATATTCGAGCAGGCGGCCGCGCAGTTCCGAATTCTGGATCAGGGTGACCGGCAGCTGCTGGTCGCGCAGGCGCTCCAGCTGGCTCATGGTCAGCAGGCGCGAGGTGGAACCCGGGTTGCCGGCCACGAAGACCGGGTCGCCCTCGGCCGGGGCGTTCGGATTCCAGCGCAGGAAATTGGGGGTCTCGACCGGACGGCCGTCCTCATAGGCGCGCAGGAAGCCGGCATCGAGGGCGTAGCGCGGGAAGTTGAAATTGTCGGGGTCGCCGCCGAAGAAGGCCGCCTGGTTCTCGGGGGCGAACACCAGCCGCACATCGTCATAGCGGCGGAATTTGTACATGGCGTAGCGGCCGCCGCGATAGAAGCTGATCACCTGGCAGTTGAACTTCGGATCGCCGGCGCAGGCCTCGGTCTGGATGGCATTGGTCTCGGCCGTGCGGGCGGCGTTGAAGGCCGCGCCTTCCAGGCCGGCACCGGCGGCCAGGACCCGGTCGGTCACGTCGACGATGTCGACCAGCACTTCGGCGGTCTGGCCAGGGCACCGCTTTTCCTCTTCGCGGTTGGCCGTCATGAAGCCGTTCTTCACATAGTCCTGCTCGGGCGAGGACAGCTCCTGGGAGCAGCCGACGACGCAGTGCCAGTTGGTCAGGATCAGGCCCTGGTCCGAGACGAACGAGGCAGAACAGCCCTGGATGCGGACGGCGGCATTGCGGACCCGGTCCAGCCACGCCTGGTCGATGCGGGTGCCGTATTTGTCGTTCACCGTCTGGATGGGGAAGTTGTCGAACGTCCACATGCCTTCGTCGGCGCGGGCGGGGGTGGGCGTAGCCATCAGGCCCAGCACGCCGGCGACGGCGGCGATCGAGGCGGTCGCCGACACGACGGCGCGGAGCGAACGAAGCAGCATTCTGCGAATTCTCCCAAGGGGTCGGCGAACGCCGCCGACAGATGCAATCTGCATAGACACGATGAACGAAATCCGTCCATCGCGCCACGGCAGGGCTGGCGCAAGCGTAACCACGGTCGCCTTACCCCGATTTAACTTGGCCCCGCTGCCTTGCATTGTCAGATAGCGGCCAACGTCAGGGGTCTATCCGTTTCCATGTCGCTTGCACTTTCAACCCTCCTCTATGAGTGGCGCCGCTACATGGCGGCCGTCATGGCCCTCGCCCTGTCGGGCTTGCTGGTTCTCGCCATGACCGGCGTCTTCATCGGCATCGGCAAGGGCTTCACCGCCACGATCGAGCGGTCCAGCGCCGACATCATCATCATGCAGCCGGGTGCCACCAGCCTGATGGGCGGCCCCTCGGGCGTGCCGCGCCGCTTCATCCCCCTGGCCTACCGCAACCCGCAGGTCGTCGAGGTCCAGCCTCTGGACGGCGCCGGCGGCTCGTTCCAGTCGGTCAAGAACGTCGACCCGACCATGTCCCAGGCCGAGCGGGCCCGGCAGGGCGCGCCGAAGCAGGAATTCGTCCAGGCCAGCATCATCGACACCACGCCGGGCGCCGTCACCATCCCGACGGACTATTCCGAGGAATTGGTCGACGCCCTGCGTCAGCCCTACACTGTGGCGATCGACGAGACCGCTGTGACCAAGCTGGGCGTCAAGCTCGGTGACAAGGCGATCTACAACGGCCAGACGGTCACCGTGGCGGGCATCACCCGCGGCTATCCCAACATGATGCAGGCCAATATCGTCATGTCCCGCGACACGCTGCGGATGCTCGGCCAGGCCGACACCGGCCCCCGCGTCGGACCGCTGATGATCAAGCTGCGCGATCCGGACCAGTCCCAGTTGGTCGCGGCCCAGCTGAACGCCCTCGGCGACGGTCAGTGGAAAGCCTGGACGCGTCAGGAACTCGCCGACGCCAACGCCGGTGCCATGTTCGAGGAAGGCATCCTCGTCATCATCATCGGCGGCTGCGTGGTGCTGGGCACCATCATCGGCGTGGCCATCACCTGGCAGACCCTGCGCGGTGCCATCATGGCCAACATCAAGGAGTTCGCCTCGCTGCGCGCGCTCGGCGTGGGCATGGGTTCCCTTCGCCGTATCGTCA
>CAZFQC010000305.1:0-3071 GCA_964520795.1 uncultured Brevundimonas sp. | reverse complement strand
GTCGAGGGCTGGAAGCGGCAGGGCCTGAAAGTCGGCTTCACAAACGGCTGTTTCGACATCCTGCATCGCGGCCACGTCGCCTATCTGGCCCAGGCGCGGGGCTGGTGCGACCGGCTGGTGGTGGCGCTGAACACGGACGCCTCGGTGCGGCGGCTGAAGGGCGAGGGACGGCCGATCAATGATCTGGACAGCCGGGCCGTGGTGATCGGAGGGCTGCAGTCGGTGGACCGGGTCACGGCCTTTGACGATCCGACCCCCATCGCCCTGATCGAGCGGCTGCGGCCGGACGTGCTGATCAAGGGCGCGGACTATACGCGCGAGGGCGTGGTCGGCGGCGATCTCGTCGAGAGCTGGGGCGGCGAGGTCAGGCTGGCCACCTTCGAGGACGGCTATTCGACGACGAAGACGATCGAGAAGATGAAGGACGAAACATGAGCCGGCGCATGATCGTGGTTACGGGCGGCGCGGGCTTCATCGGCTCCAACATCGTCGCCCGGCTGTGCGCCGAGGACCGCCGCGACGTGGTCGTCTGCGACCGGCTGGAAGACGCCGCCCTGGGCAAGTGGAAGAACATCGCCAAACACCCGATCGCCGACTTCTGGCAGCCCGAGGAACTGTTCGAACAACTGGAGCGGCACGCCGAGTCGATCGAGGCCGTGGTGCATATGGGGGCCATTTCCTCGACCACCGAGCCGGACGCCGACCTGATCCTGCGCACCAATTTCAGCCTGTCGCGGGACATCTGGGACTGGTGCGCCCTGCGTGACGCGCGGATGATCTACGCCTCCTCGGCCGCGACCTATGGTGACGGCGAGGCGGGGTTCGAGGATGACGACAGTCTTGAGGCATTGTCGTCGCTCAAGCCTCTAAATGCCTATGGTTATTCGAAAATGCTGTTCGATCAATATGCTGCGCGCCAGTCTGATCGCGGCCAGTCGCCCGGCCAGTGGGCGGGGCTCAAATTCTTCAACGTCTATGGCCCGAACGAGGGTCACAAAGGCGGGATGAAGTCGGTTGTGGCCCAGATCTGGCCGAAGGTGCAGGCCGACGAGGCCGTCACCCTGTTCCGTTCGCACAATCCGGACTACGCCGACGGCGGCCAGATGCGCGACTTCGTTTTCGTCGACGATGTGGTCAACATCATCGAATGGCTGCTCGACGCGCCGCACGTCTCGGGGATCTTCAACGCCGGTTCGGGACAGGCGCGGTCCTTCCTCGATCTGGCCAATGCAACCTTCGCAGCGGCAGGCAAATCCCCCCGGGTCGAGTACGTCGACACCCCCGAGAGCATCCGCGACAAATACCAGTATTTCACCGAGGCGCGGATGGACCGGGTCCGGGCGGCCGGTTTCCAGGGGCAGGCCACGCCGCTGGAAGAGGGCGTGCGCCGCTACGTCCAGTCCTTCCTGGCCACGGCGGATCCGTATCGATGATCCGCGGCGGGATGAGCCTGCGCCAGTGGGCCGGCTGGACCGGCCTGACCATCGTGCTGATCCTCGCCACGGCCGTGGCGGTGTGGCGCGGCGACATACTGAAGGCCGGGCTGGACCCGCAGGTGCCGTTCCAGACCTATACGCCGCCGCCCGCGCCCGATTATCGCGATCCGACGGCCTGGGCCCTGCGCGACGCGCGCGGTCCCGGGTCAGGACCGGCGTCGATCTTCTTCGTGCATTCGACCACCCATGACGGGGGCCGCGAGTGGAACGGGCCGATCGGGGATCCGGCGGCGGACGCCTGGCTGAAGCGCGTCGTCCTGCCCAATTATGCAGGACCCTTCGCGCGGGCGGGCGGGATCAGCGCGCCGCGCTATCGCCAGGGCAGTCTTTACACCCGGTTGACCCTGCGCGACGACGCGCGCGAGGCCCGGGCCTTCGCCTGGCGCGACATAGACGCCGCCTTCGACGCCTGGATCGCCCGCCACCCCGACGGGCCGATCGTTCTGGCCGGGGTGGAGCAGGGCGGCGACCTGGTCGAGCGTCTGGTGCGCGAGCGGGTCGCACCCGATCCCGCCCTGCGGGCCAGGCTGGTCGCGGTCTATCTGATGGATGTGGTGGTCGCCGCCGACGGGCTTTCGCCCGAGGTTCCGGCCTGCGAAAGCCGCGCCCAGGCGGGCTGTATCGTCGCCTGGTCGCCGGTCAGCGAGGACAATGACGGGGCGGGGCGGCGCCGGCTGCGGCGGGCGCTGGTCTGGAATGAACGGGGGCGGCTGGTCGATCTCGCCGGCCGCGCCGCCCTGTGCGTCAATCCGGTGACGGGCTCGACCGACACGGCACCGGTCGAGGCGCGGCTGCATCAGGGCGCCACCAACGCCACCGGGCTGGAATGGGGCGTGCGACCGGCCCTGATGGCGCGCGAGATCGCTACACAGTGCCGTGGGGGTCTGTTGCGACACACGGAATTGACGACGGAGTCCTTCCGCGAGACCGGGAACTGGGCGGATCGCAGAAAATCGCGTCCGTACAATCTGTTCTATGGTGATATTGAATCAGACGTTCAGGCGCGACTGGCGGTCTGGCAGGCGCGTGCGCGCGCCTAGTCGATCCCGGGCCGGTCGTTGCGCCAGTCGAACAGGGCCTCCAGCACCTTGACTGCCTCGCCGCGGGGCGAGGTCAGGTCGGGATCGCGGCCCAGCACCAGCCGGGCGTCGTCGGCGGCGGCCAGCAGGAGGGACCGGTGCCGGATCGGGTCGGCGAACCGATAGGCCGGGAAGCCGCTCTGCTTGAGGCCTAAAGGGTCGCCGCCGCCGCGCAGGCGGAAATCCTCTTCCGCGATCTCCAAGCCGTCCTCGGTCCGGCGCAGGGGCTCGAGCCGGGGGCGGGCGGTTTCGCCAAGTCCGTCGTCCCCACCGCCATAAAGCAGGATGCAGGCACTGGCCTTGGCCCCGCGCCCGACCCGGCCGCGCAACTGGTGCAACTGGGCCAGGCCGAAGCGGTCGGCGTGCTCGATGACCATGATGGTGGCGTTGGGGACGTCGACGCCGACCTCGACGACCGTGGTGGCGACCAGCAGTGGGATGCGGCCGTCGGCGAACTCGGCCATGACGGCTTCGCGGTCCGCGCCCGGCATCTGGC
>CAZFQC010000304.1:0-3082 GCA_964520795.1 uncultured Brevundimonas sp. | reverse complement strand
GCGGACCTGCTGGCCCGGAGCCAGGCCCTCACGCCCGAACAGCCGGTTGTGGGCGAGGAGGCGTTCCGATCCGGCCTGTTCGCCGGTGATCTGGAGACCCTGGCGGAGCTGGCCCCTTCGGTTCGGGATACGCCCCTGCTGGCCGAGGCGGGGCGGCTGGTCGTGATCGTCGACGCCCTGAACGGCGGCGATGCGGCGGCGAACCTGGCCCTGCTCCGCTCGCGGCCCTTCACCGAGCCTTTCGAGACCATCGGTCGCTATATCCTGCCGGCCGTCGCCGCCTCCGCGGGCGACTGGGACCTCGCGCTCGCGCCCGTCCCGGCGACCCCGGAGGGCATAGACTCCCTCGTACTGCGCCATCAGCGGGTCAGGATTCTGGAGAGCCGTCGGCGGCATGCCGAGGCCGAGGCTGAATACCGGTTGCTGACCGCCACGCCCCTTGGTGCCCAACTGTTCGCCGCTGATTTCGGTCGGTTCCTCGAACGGCGCGGACGGCGCGACGAGGCCCTCGCCCTCTATGAGGCCTCGCTGACCGGGCCGTCCCCCGACCCGGAGGCCCTGGCGGGCCGAATCCGAGTGCTCGGGCGCGCCGCCCCGCCGCCGGTTCCGACGATCCGTGAAAACGCGGCCTTCGCCATCAAACTGGTGGCCATCCAGACCGCCGAGCGCGGCCAGCGGGATGTTTCGGCCATCTTCCTGCGGCTCGCCGACAGCCTTGGACCGGACGATGAGGTCGCCCTTCGCCTCGGGCTGAGTCTGGTCGCCCTCGGTCATGAGGAGACGGGTCGCGAGGCCTTCGGGCGAGTGACCCAGGCCAATCCGATCATCTATGCCGGAGCCCAGTTCGGCCTCGGCCTGAGCTTCCAGCGCGACGAGCGCGAGGAGGAGGCGCTGGCGGCCTATCGTCGTGCCGACGTCTCCGCTCCCGGGCAGATGGAGGTGGTCTTCAAACTGGCCCAGCTGCTGATTGCCATGGACCGTCATGAGGAAGCCCTGGCGGTGCTGAACCGGCCCTCGGTCAATGTCGCCGGCCAGGCACCCGGGATCCGCTTCCTGCGCGGCGCGACCCTGGAGACACTCGGTCGGCTGGATGAGGCCGAGAACGAACTCTGGGCCGCCCTGACCGCCGCCCCCAACGAGCCCGCGATCCTGAACCACCTCGGCTATATGTGGGTCGACACCGGCCGACGCGTCGAACAGGGGGCCGAGATGCTCGCCCGCGCCCACGCCGCCGATCCCCAGAACGGCAATATCCAGGACTCCCTCGGCTGGGCGCAGTTCCGGCAGGGCCAGTACGACACGGCTGTCGAAACCCTCGAGAGCGCAGTCAGCAAGGAACCCGCAAACGCGGAGATCAACGACCACCTGGGCGATGCCTACTGGCAGGTTGGACGTCGACGCGAGGCCCAGTGGCAGTGGAACCGCGTGCTGACGCTGGACCCTGATGCCGCGCGCCGCGCCGAGGTCGAGCAGAAGCTGGCCAATGGCCTGTCGGTCGCGCCGCCGGTGTCCGCCGGCCAGTCCTGAGCCGTGGCTGCGTTCGACCGGCTTGCCCCGGCCAAGGTCAATCTGTTCCTGCACGTCGGCCCGCTTGAGGCGGACGGCTATCATCCGTTGTCCAGTCTGGTCGCCTTCGCCGATCTCGGCGATCGGCTGACGGCCGAACGGTCGGATCGCCTCTCGCTGACGGTCACCGGGCGCTTCGCCGGCGCGCTTGAGGGAGAGGGCGACAATCTGGTTCTCAGGGCCGTGCGGGCGCTCGCGGCGGCGGCGGGTGTGGGCGAGCCGGGGCTGCGCATTACCCTCGACAAGCAGCTGCCGGTCGCTGCCGGTCTGGGCGGCGGCTCGTCCGACGCGGGCGCGGCGCTGAAGCTGGCGCGGGATGTGCTGGACCTGCCGTTCGACGATGCGGCCCTGGCGGAGATCGCCGGCGGCATCGGCGCGGACGGCCCCATGTGCCTGCACGCCCGGGCGGCCTGGGCCGAGGGGCGAGGCGACGTCCTGACCTTCGAGACCGGCCTGCCGCCGCTCCCGGCCTTGCTGGTCAATCCGGGCGTACCGTCGGCGACCGGGGTCGTCTATCGCGCCTTTGACGACGGTGCGACCGGCGCGGCGGACCGGCCGTCGCCGCCGGCCGCGTGGGACCTGGTGCCCGTCATGGACTGGCTGGCGGCCCAACGGAACGACCTGCAGGCACCCGCTGTCGGCCTCGCCCTGGCAATCGGCGAGGCCCTTGCTGCCGCGGCGGCCCTGCCAGGCGCGCGGTTGACCCGGATGTCCGGCTCGGGTGCCACGGTCTTCGCCCTGTTCGACACGATCGCCGGTGCAAGGGCCGCCGCCGAGGTCCTGTCAGCGCGTCGACCCGACTGGTGGGTCCGGCCGACGGTTCTGCGATAGGCGCGGGTCGCCGCCTTAACCGTCAGCAAACCCGTGTCTGGCAGAGTGGCGACATGGAAACGCTCTCGCCCGCCCAGATCGCCGCGTTCGAAGCCGTGCTCAACAAGGTCCCGGTCGAGGATCGGGCCCGGCTCCACGCCCTCAAGGACGCCGCTGCAGCAGCGGCCGCCGCCTCCGCGCCGCACTGGGATTTCGACCAGCCGGGCCATCGAGCCGAGGAGGCCCTGACGGAGGCCTTCGGGGCCGGCCTGACCGATGACCACCGCCGGGCGCTGGTCGCCCTGTGGGCGCTGGAGATGCCGGCGCGCGTCCCTGCCGCTGACCTGCCGCAGGCCTCGCTTGAGCTCTATCCGGAATGGATCCAGCGGCTGGCCGACTTCCTGACCGCCGCCGCCGATCCCTATGACCGGGACTTCTGGGCCAAGGACGTGCGGATCTCGCTGGTCCTCAGCGTGCCCGGCGCCCGCACCCAGATGATCGACCTGTCTTCGCCCATGGGGCCGGGCCAGATCCTGCGGCACGCCCGAGAGGGCTGGGGCTGGTCGGTGATACCGGCCTATGCCGCCGCCCAGGCCTGGAAGCCGTGGCTGGAGGTCCATACCGAGAGCCGCGAGCTGTCCGACTTCAACGAGGCCGGCTGGGACCGCGCCTGGGCCACGGCCGCCGAGATCTGCAAGCGCCGCCC
>CAZFQC010000303.1:0-3103 GCA_964520795.1 uncultured Brevundimonas sp. | reverse complement strand
GTCCCCCGACCCGCCTCCGACCCCCGCGGGGCCGGGCCGGACGGAGCGGGCCGCCTGGTCTCCACCCGGACCGGGCGGCCCTTTTTATTGCCGAAGCCGCCGCGTCAGGGCCGGCCGGACGCGCAGGAAGGCGCGGTACAGCCGCTCCAGCAACCCCAGTACCATCGGGTTCCGCGCCACCAGACCGAAGGGCCGCAAGAGGGGAATGGCGCGCCACATGGCGGCGAAGGCGGCGGCACCCGACAGGATCACCCCGTCCTCCTGCGCATGGAACCGGGCCAGCAGCTCCGCCCGGTCGAGCGGACAACTCCCCTGCCCGTTCGCCACATCGGTGAAGACGATGGCACCGCGCCGGTCCAGCCTGCGCATCACGGCGATCTCGCGCCGGCACAGGGGGCAGTCACCGTCAAACCAGACTTCAAGCGCGGGCATGGGCGCATCCTAGACCCTCGCCGCCCCCCACGCCCGTCCACGCCGGGCCATGCGGCGATCTGTCCGGCGGCCGGCACCGACCTCTTGCACCGGCCCGCCGCCCGCGCGACCGTGGCCTGCTAGGGAGAGCCGCCATGACCGACGTTGCCAGCACCGTGACCCTTGCCCGCACCGCCCTCTATGCCGGCCTGCTGGCCGGGGCGCTCGACATCAC
This sequence comes from uncultured Brevundimonas sp., assembly GCA_964520795.1. Lineage (GTDB taxonomy): Bacteria > Pseudomonadota > Alphaproteobacteria > Caulobacterales > Caulobacteraceae > Brevundimonas. The sequence goes on along the minus strand of CAZFQC010000303.1, from coordinate 2,457 downwards.
CGCCGCCATCGTCACCAACCTGCAGGTCCCCGCCCGGGTCGTGCTCCAGTCAGTGGCCAGCGGCTGGCTGGGCCGTGCCGCCTACCAGGGCGGCTGGCCGACCGCCTGGCTCGGCCTGGCCTCCCATTTCGCCATCATGCTGGTCATCGCCGTGATCTTCGTGGCCGCCGCCGCAGCCTTCCCCGCCCTGCGCCGCGTCTGGATGCCCGTCGGCGTGGTGTTCGGCATCGCGGTCTGGCTGGCCATGGCCTTTGTTGTGGTGCCGATGTCGGCCTCGCCTCTGACCCCGCCCGCAGACCTGATGACGGCGTTAAAGCCGATCGCGGTGCATATCGTTGCTGTCGGCCTGCCCATCGCCTGGGTGACCCGACGCATGCTCGGAGTCGGCTGACCCGACGTGATCACGGGCAGGTGATGCATTGGGGCTGAAACCCCTATATGACGCGCGTTCCCCGTTTCTCCCCTCGACCGAACGCGCACCGTCATGTCCAGCCTCAAACAGATCCGCTCGACCTTCCTCGACTATTTCGCTGCCGATGGGCACGAGAAGGTCCACTCCGCGCCGCTGGTGCCGCAGAACGACCCGACCCTGCTGTTCGTCAATGCGGGCATGGTGCCGTTCAAGGACTATTTCACCGGTGCCTCGACCCCGCCGTACCCCCGCGCCACCAGCTCGCAAAAATGCGTCCGCGCGGGCGGCAAGCACAACGATCTGGACAACGTCGGCTACACCGCCCGGCACCTGACCTTCTTCGAGATGCTCGGCAACTTCTCCTTCGGCGACTATTTCAAGGAACACGCGATCGACCGCGCCTGGAACCTCGTCACGAAGGATTTCGGCCTCGATGCGAAGCGGCTGCTGGTGACCGTCTATATCGACGACGATGAGGCCGCGGCGATCTGGAAGAAGGTCACCGGCTTCGGCGACGACAAGGTCATCCGCATCGCCGGCTCGGACAATTTCTGGGCCATGGGCGACAACGGTCCCTGCGGTCCGTGCACGGAGATCTTCTGGGACTACGGCGACCACGTCCCCGGCGGCCCTCCGGGTTCGCCGGACGAGGACGGCGACCGGTTCGTGGAGATCTGGAACAACGTCTTCATGCAGTTCGAGAAGGAGAACGACGAGATCGTCCGTTCCCTGCCGAAGCCCAGCGTCGACACCGGCATGGGCCTCGAGCGGATCGCCTCGGTGCTGCAGGGCAAGAATTCGGTCTTCGACACCGACCTGTTCCAGACCCTGATCGCGGCCTCGGCCGACGCCACCTCCACTGATCCGAACGGCGACATGGCGGCCAGCCACCGGGTCATCGCCGATCACCTGCGCAGCTCGTCCTTCCTGATCGCCGACGGCGTCACGCCCTCGAACGAGGGCCGCGGCTACGTCCTGCGCCGCATCATGCGCCGCGCCATGCGCCACGCCCACCTGCTGGGGGCCGCCGATCCGCTGATGCACCGGCTGGTGCCGACCCTCGTCGCCGAGATGGGCGAGGCCTTCCCCGAGCTGAAGCGCGCCCAGGCCTTCGTCGAGGATACGCTGAAGCAGGAAGAGATCCGCTTCCGCACCACCCTCGGCCGCGGCATGGGGCTGCTGGAGGACGCGTCACGCGACCTCGGCGAGGGCGGCGTCCTGTCTGGCCAGACCGCCTTCACCCTGTATGACACCTACGGCTTCCCGCTCGACCTGACCCAGGACGAGGCGCGCCGCCGCGGCTTCACCGTCGACACCGACGCCTTCGACGCCGCCATGAACGAACAGAAGGCCCGCAGCCGCGAGCACTGGACCGGCTCGGGCCAGACCGCCTCGACCGGCGAATGGCTGGCCCTGCGCGACCGCCTCGGGCCCACAGTCTTCACCGGCTATGACGCCGTCGAGGGCTCGGGCGAAGTCCTGGCCATCGTGCGCGACGGCGCGTCCGTGGACGATCTGTCGGCCGGCCAGACCGCCGAAGTCCTGTTCGACCAGACTCCCTTCTACGGCGAGGGCGGCGGCCAGGCCGGCGACAAGGGCGAGATCGAATGGACCGACGCCTCGGGCCAACGGGGCTCGGCCACGGTGCTGGACGTCCAGAAACACGCCGGCGACCTGTTCGCCCACCGCATCGAAGTGACCGCAGGCACCCTGGCCATCGGTGCCCGCGCCCAACTGCGCTCCAGCGCCCAGGCCCGCCTGACCACCCGCGCCAACCACTCGGCCGCCCACCTGCTGCACAAGGCCCTGGCCAATGTGCTGGGCGGCCACGTGGCCCAGAAGGGTCAGATGGTCGATGCCGAACGCCTGCGCTTCGACTTCAGCCACAACGCCCCGGTCACCGAGGACGAACTGGCCCGGATGGAGGATGAGGTGAACGCCGTCATCCGCCAGAACCTGCCCGCCGAAACGAAGATGATGGGCCCGCAGGAGGCCATCGCCGCCGGCGCCGTCGCCCTGTTCGGCGAGAAATACGGCGATGAGGT
>CAZFQC010000302.1:0-3106 GCA_964520795.1 uncultured Brevundimonas sp. | reverse complement strand
TATCCCTCCGGTCAGGACCGCGGACGATCAAGCTTTTGGCGGCTTGCGGCTCTGGTATTCCCTGAGGATGAGGCGCACTTCCTCGATACCGTCATCGGTGAAGGCCAGCACCCCGTCGTCGTCGAGGCCGTAGACCCAGATCATGCCATCCTCGGGTTCCAGTCCGAGGATGAGATCATGGATCAAGTCCTCACCTACGCCCAGCTGGCAGGCGACATGCGTGACAGTGTAGATGTGGTGAACCTTGTTGCGCTGAGAACTCATGCGGCGGCCGATAGTGGCCTCGGTTCCGGCGGTTTCCAGTTCCACGGCAGCAACGCGTCCAGCCGGTGAACGGGTTGCCCGGCGATGCGCGCCAGGACATCGGCGAGCCAGGCCTGCGGGTCGACGCCGTTCATCTTGGCTGTGACGATCAGGCTGTAGAGGATGGCGGCACGCTGCCCGCCGCGGTCGGAGCCGCAGAACAGCCATGCCTTGCGGCCGAGGGCCACGCCGCGCAGCGCCCTCTCGGCGGCGTTGTTGCTGATACAGATCCGACCGTCATCGACGAAGCGCGTGAACGACGGCCAGCGGCGCAGCATGTAGTTCAGAGCCTTGGCCAGATCGTGCCCGCGCGGGAGCTTGTCGCGGGTTTCGCCCATCCAGCCTTCGAGTTCGGCGATGATGGGCGCGCTTCGGACCTGGCGCACGCAGCGGCGCTGCTCCGCCGGCAAGCCGTTGATCTCGCGCTCGATGTCGAACAACGCGTCGATCCGCCGCACCGCTTCCAACGCCAGCGGATAGACCGGCCTGGGCTTCTCGCCGCGCGCCTGCCGCAGGGCGGCCGCCTCGACATCGGCCAGTTCAAACACCTTGCGCCGGCCATGCGCCCAGCAACTCGCCTCCTGCACCGCTCCGGGCTGGCGACCGGGCGCATAGAGATCGGCGAAGCCGCCATAGGCGTCGGCCTGCAGAACGCCGCTCCAGCTTGCCAGGTGTTGGCGTGGATGTTCGCCTTTCCTGTCGCGCGAGTATTGGAACACCGCCGCCGGCGGCGCCCGTCCGGCAAAGGGCGTGTCGTCGCGCACGTAGACCCACAGCCGGCCGGTATCCGTGGCCCCCTTGGCCAGCACCGGCACGACCGTATCGTCGCCATGCAGGCGCTCGGCCGCCAACACATGCGTCTCGATGCGCCGATAGATCGGCAGCAGCGCGGTCGCCCCTGCGCCCACCTGGTCGGCAAGCGTCGACAGGCTCAGCGGGACGCCTTCGCGGCCATAGCGTTCGGCCTGGCGGTGCAGCGGCTGGTGCTGGCCGAACTTCTCGAACAGCAGCATGGCGAGGAAGTTGGGCCCTGCCCAACCGCGCGGCGTGACGTGGAACGGCGCCGGCGCCTGGCTGATCGCCTCGCAATCCCGGCAGGTGAATTTCTCCCGTACGCGCTGGATCACTTTCCACTGCCGCGGGATCACCTCCAGCGTCTCGGTGATGTCCTCGCCGAGCTTCGCCAGGCGGGCACCGCCGCAGGCATGGCAGGCGCAGGGCGCCGGCTCGACCACGCGCTCGCGCGGCAGGTGCGCGGGCAAGGGCTGGCGGGCCGGCCGCTTGCGTTCGAAGCTCGCGACATTCGTCGTCTTGGCCGCGGCCTGTTCGGCGGCGATCTCATCCTCCGCGGCCTTGAGTTCCAGCTCCTCGAGCTGCAGTTCCAACTGATCGAGCAGGCGCTGGGTGCGCTCCGATCGCGTGCCGAACAGCTGGCGCCTGAGCTTGGCAATCTCCAGCCGATACTGCGCGATCCGAGCCTGGTCGTCGGACAGGCGCGCGTGGGCGGCAGCAAGTTCGGCCTCGGCCTGATCCGCCCGCGCCTCGGCCGCGGCGAGCGCGATCCTGAGCGCCGTGATCTCCTCCGTCCCGGGCGTGGCGGCGGTGGCCATGGCCCGAGCGAATCACAAAAGCCGCGGTGTCGCCAGAGACGTTCCGGCCTAGCCGGCGCTCGCCGGCCGCCAGGTATGCTGCGGATTGCGCCAGTCGATCCCCTCCAGAAGGAAGGACATCTGCGCCACCGACAGCGGGACCACGCCATCCTTGGCGGACGGCCAGATGAAGCGGCCGCGCTCGAGCCGCTTGCTGTACAGCGACAGCCCGATGCCGTCGTGCCAGATCGCCTTGATCAGCGAACCGCTCTTGCCGCGGAAGACAAAGACATCGCCGCCGAACGGGTCGTGGCCGAGATGCTCCTGCACCAGCAGCGACAGCCCCGGCATGCCGCGGCGCATGTCGGTATGGCCCGTGGCGATCCACACCCGAACCCGGCCAGGGATCGGGATCACCGTAGCGCCTTCAACGTCGCCGCGATCATCGCCTCCGGCATGCCGGCCTCGATGCGCACCTTCATCCCGCCTTTGAGGTGGACCTCGATCGTCGGGGCCGGTGCCGGGACCGCCACGGGCATCGGCGGCGCGGTCTCGGCGGCTGTCACGACAGCGGGCAGGAACGCCGGCATTGGAGCGGCCACCGCAGGCCGATGGCCCAGCGCCATCGCCTTCTTGCGCCACGTGTAGAGCAGGCCGGTCGAAATCCCATGCCGCCTGGCGACTTCGATCGGTGACACATTCGGCGCGAACGCCTCCACCAGGATCGCCAGCTTCTCCTCGGCGGTCCAATGCCGCCGCCGCTCGGGCCCAGTGATCACGATCCTCTGCGTCATAAGAGCACTCCTAGGAGCGCTCCTACGAGCACTCGTAGAACCTCTCTGCCGCGCAGCCGACCAATACAGCTAGGCGGCCGTCACCGGAGGGATACGCTTGCTGCTGGGCGTGCTCGTTCATCCTGCCAACATCCAGGACCGAGACGGCGCCGAACCGCTGCTGCGCCAGGCCCGCCGCCAGTTCCCGTTCATCGAGCGGATCATCGACGATGCCGGCTACCAGGGGCCGAAGATGGCCGCGGCGGTCGAGCGAACCGGACCATGGCAGGTGCAGATCGTCCGGCGCCGCGACCAGCACCGCTCCGTCGTGCTACCCAAGCGCTGGATCGTCGAACGCACAATCGGCTGGATCAGTCACCAGCGAAGATTGGCCTGCGATTTCGAGGGGGTAGCGTCCGCGCTCGTGGTGGAAATTCGAAC
>CAZFQC010000301.1:0-3112 GCA_964520795.1 uncultured Brevundimonas sp. | reverse complement strand
AGCTGGCTCGACTATCTGTACTGGGACATCGAGCTGGAGCCGTAGGGAACGGAACAGCGAAGCGGCTGTGCCGTTGACGACAGGCCCGTCCTGCTTCAGTCGAGCCCTCATGAAAATCCGCGTCAGCGCCGAACTCGTCTATCGCTTCGATCCGCCGACCGACGCCATCTACAAGATCCAGGTCGCCCACTGGCCGGGCCAGACCATCCTTGAGGAAAGCCTGACCACCACGCCGACGATCGACTTCATCCAGGATGAGGATGTGGAGTTCGGGGCGCGGACCCTGCGTGCCCACCTCACGGGCGAGGTGGCCCTGACCTATCAGGCGGTGGTCGACAACGGCGTGCTCAAGGGCCTGCCGCCGGTCACGGTCCAGCATGACTGGAACGACCTGCCGGCCGAGGTCCTGACCTATCTCCACCCCAGCCGGTACTGCCCCTCGGACCAGTTCGGCCGCTTCGCCGAACGTACCTTCGGCGGCACGATCGGCGGCGACCGCGTGCTGAAGATCCTCGACTGGATCAAGGCCGAGATCGACTATGAACCCGGCTCCTCGGACAGCGAGACCACGGCGGCGCGCACCTTCATCGACCGTGCCGGGGTGTGCCGCGACTTCACCCATATGGGCATCACCCTGTGCCGCGCCTCGGGCATTCCGGCGCGGGCCGTCAGCGCCTTTGCCCACCAGCTGAACCCGCCGGACTTCCACGCCATCTTCGAGGTCTGGCTGTCGAACGGCTGGTGGCTGGTCGATCCGACGGGCCTGGCCCCGGTCGAGGGCCTGGTCCGCATCGCCTGCGGCCGCGACGCTGCCGACATCGCCTTTCTGACCACCCAGGGCTCCTGCCAGCTGGTGCGCCAGTCGGTGAGGGCGGAAGCGGTCTAGTTCGGCGAACCCGCCGCCCTCCATTCCTCCAGGAAGACGTCGCGGCGCAGCACCTTGTTGCCGGGGTCGATCAGCACATGGGCACCGGCTGGAACGGCGATCCGGCCCCGTCCGCCGGTCATGGCGACCGTCTGCAGACGACCATCAACCTCGACCTCCACCGGCATGGGGAAGGCGCTTCCGTCGCCGCTGACCCACTCCAGGGCCAGTTCGCCGGCCTGCCGCGTCTGGCGCAGGTCGGGCAGGGAGGCCTGGTAGAGATAGCCGCGGAAGAACCAGCCCAGGTCCCGACCTGCCTCCTCACTGACGATGGCCAGGAACTCATCAGTCGTGCCGTAGCGCGGGGCGAAGCCGCCGGGCCGGGGGTCGGCCGTGCCATAGACCAGCCGCGTCACCGAGCGGAAGAAGGCCGCGTCTCCGATCAGCATCCGCAGCGAATGGGCGATCAGCGAGCCCTTGTTGTAGAGGTCCAGCCCCGGCCCGACCTCGTCGCGATAGACCTCGTCTTCGGCGCGTTCGGTCCCCGAGACGACCGCGAACCGGTTCTTCAGGTCGCGGCGCTGTTCCTGAAGCTCGGCCTGCATATAGCGGTCGCCGTGCAGCCAGCGCAGGTAGAGCGGCTGCATATAGCTGCCCAGCCCCTCGTGCAGCCACATGTCGTCGGCGTTGCGGTTGGTCATCTGGTTGCCGAACCACTCGTGCGCCATCTCGTGGTGCAGCAGCCAGTCGTAGCCCTTGCCGTCCAGCCTGTAGGCGTTGCCGTAGGCGTTGATGGTCTGGTGCTCCATGCCCAGGTGTGGGGTCTCCACCACCCCCATCTTCTCGTCGCCGAAGGGGTAGGGGCCGACCGTGGACTCATAGAAGTCCATCATCGGGGCGAACTGGGCGAACAGGGCCGCGACCTTGGCCGGGTCGTCGCTGCGCAGGTGCCAGTAGGAGATCGGGATCACATTGCCGAACCGGCTCTGATAATCACTGCGAACCTCGTCATACGGCCCGATGTTCAGGGCAATGGCATAGGTGTTCGGATGGGCCGCGCTCCAGTTCCAGGTGGTCCAGCCGTCGCCGTGGTCGACCGTGCCCAGGAACCGGCCGTTCGACGGGGCGGCCAGATTCGACGGCACGGTGATGTGCAGATCCACACGCCCGGGCTCGGCCAGCGGATGGTCGATACAGGGCCAGAAGATGTCGCAACCCTCGGGCTGGACGGCGGTGGCGATCCACGGCGACCCGTCCGCGGTCGTCGCCCAGACGAAGCCGCCGTCCCACGGGGCATTGGGTGCCACCCGCGGCGCGCCGGCATAGGCGATACGCACCGAAACCGTCCCGCCCGCGGCCAGCGGCCCGGCCAGCGGAATGGTCATCCGTCCTTCGGGATTGCTCCAGCCGCCGTCGCCAGCCGCAATCTCGCGCCCGTCGACCTGTACCGAGGACACGGTCAGCAGGGTGTCCAGTTCGACCACCACGGCGGCCAGGGACGCGGTGGCGGTGAAGTCCAGCACGGCGACGGCGTCGATGGTCCTTGTTTCCGGCATGACCCGGATCGACAGGTCGGCCTTGTCGAGCTGCATGGCCAGCTGCTCGGCCGTGCGCGGCTGGTCGGTGCCGAGGGTGAAGGCCGTCGATTCGCGAGCGGGCGGCGCGTTGACGCTGGCGGGCGGGTCCGCAACGGCAACCTCTTCCGGCCCATGCGTGACCGTGATCGAGACGCAGGCGCCGAGCGTCAGCATGGAAGCGCCCATCAGGGCGGCGCGGCAGGCTTTGAAGGACACGGCTGGCTCCCCGGAACGACAGGGTCAGCCTAGAGACGCGGACGGTCCGCGCAACCGGAAAGCCTTGCCTTTGGGCGCTAACGCTCGCGACGCGGTCGCTCGCTGCTTGAGCGCGCGCCTACATCCCACGTGCCTTGCGCTGGGCCTTCGTCGCCCGTCGCGCCCAGGCCTTGTCGATCTGTTCGCGCAGACGGTCGTCGTCGGCGGCCCCATACCGCACCAGCACGGCGGGCCAGCCCTCGAAATGCGGTGTCTGGAAATAGGCCCGCGGCTCCGTCTCCATCAGAAAGGCGACCGTGCCGAGGTCGAGCGCCAGCGCCAGACAATCCGGCTCGCGGCTGTCATTGACGATCCAGTGCCCCCGTACCCGGACGCAACGCCCGCCATGCAGGGTCGAATCCTCCGCGCCCGGCTGGGACAGGGCGCAGGCGTACATCTCGTCGCGGGTCATGGC
>CAZFQC010000300.1:0-3114 GCA_964520795.1 uncultured Brevundimonas sp. | reverse complement strand
TCCGGCCGCAGCAGGTCGCCGCCCAGCTGCAGATTATAGGGCGGGTCGGCGAAGACCATGTCGACGCAGGCGTCCGGCAGGGACCGCAACACCTCGATGCAGTCGCCGCGATGAATGACGTCGGTCTTGAACCCGGACATGAAAACGCGGCCCCGCACAGTTGAAGCGCGATTGGTGAATCATCGCGGTTAAGGGCGGTTTAAGCGACTTGTCGTTCTCCCTCCCCCGAAGTGGGGAGGGACGGCGAGGCGCAGCCGAGCCCGGGTGGGGAAGTGCGAAGCAGTCACCGCCGCGGCTTGCCGCTGCAATTCCCCACCCCGACCACTGCGAGGTCGTCCCTCCCCATTTCGGGGGAGAGGAACGCCACACCCGCTCACGCTTTGTTACACCCCCGGCCTCGCCTTCGCGGGCGCAGCACGTTAGTCAGGCCGGATACGACCAGGGCTCAAGGACTGCGCGATGACTCAGTGGGTGTACGGCTTCGGCGGGGGCTCCGCCGACGGTGATGCGTCGATGAAGAACCTGCTCGGCGGCAAGGGCGCGAACCTGGCCGAGATGTCCTCGCTCGGCCTGCCGGTGCCGCCCGGCTTCACCATCACCACCGAGGCCTGCGTCCACTACTATTCCAACGGCCAGACCTACCCCGCCGCCCTGGCTGACCAGGTCGCCGCCGGGCTGAAAAAAGTCGAACAGGTCGTCGGCAAGTCCTTCGGCGACGCGAAGAACCCCCTGCTGGTGTCGGTGCGCTCGGGCGCCCGCGCCTCCATGCCCGGCATGATGGACACGGTCCTCAACCTCGGCCTCAATGACCAGACGGTCGAGGGTCTGGCCGCCCTGTCCGGTGACCGTCGCTTTGCCTTCGACAGCTACCGCCGCTTCATCACCATGTACTCCAGCGTCGTCCTCGGCCTGTCGCACGACGATTTCGAGGAGGTACTGGACGACCACAAGGACCGGCTGGGCGTCACCATCGACACCGACCTGACCGCCGCCGACTGGGAAAAGGTGGTCCGTGACTACAAGGCCGTGGTCGAGGACCGGCTGGGCCAGCCCTTCCCGCAGGACCCCCATGACCAGCTGTGGGGCGCCGTCTCGGCCGTCTTTGCCAGCTGGATGAACGACCGGGCCAAATTCTATCGCCGCATGCACGACATCCCCGAGAGCTGGGGCACGGCGGTCAATGTGCAGTCCATGGTCTTCGGAAACATGGGCGAGACCTCGGCCACGGGCGTGGCCTTCACCCGCAATCCGTCGACGGGCGAGGCCAAGCTGTATGGCGAATTCCTGATCAACGCCCAGGGCGAGGATGTCGTCGCCGGCATCCGCACGCCCCAGTCGCTGACGAAGGCCGGACGCGAGGAGATGGGCGAGACCGCCCCCTCGATGGAAGAGGCCATGCCGGTCGTCTTCGCCGAATTCGTCGATGTCGTCGGCCGGCTGGAGAGCCACTATCGCGACATGCAGGACATCGAGTTTACGGTCGAACAGGGCCGTCTCTGGATGCTGCAGACCCGCAACGGCAAGCGCACCGCAAAATCGGCGCTGAAGATCGCTGTCGACCTCGCCGCCGAGGGGGTGATTTCCGAGGAGGAGGCCGTGTCGCGCGTCGAGCCCTCGGCGCTGGACCAGCTGCTGCACCCGACCCTGGACCCGAACGCTTCGCGCACCGTCGTCGCCGCGGGCCTGCCCGCCAGCCCCGGCGCGGCGACCGGAAAGATCGTTTTCGACGCCGACGAGGCCGAGCGCCTGAACCAGCTGGGCGACGCCGTCATCCTGGTGCGCGAGGAGACCAGCCCTGAGGACATCCACGGCATGCATGCGGCGCGCGGCATCGTCACGGCCCGCGGCGGCATGACCAGCCACGCCGCCGTCGTCGCCCGCGGCATGGGCCGTCCCTGCGTCTGCGGCATCAATGAGCTGTCGATCGACGACAAGGCGGGGACCTTCACCGCCCGCGGCCGCACCTTCAAGGCGGGCGAGGTCATCACCATCGACGGCTCGAAGGGCGAGGTTCTCGACGGGGCCGTGGCCATGATCGAGCCCGAGCTGACCGGTGACTTCCAGACCCTGATGGCCTGGGCCGACAAGGTCCGCCGGCTCAAGGTCCGCGCCAATGCCGAGACGCCGCTCGATGCGAAGACCGCGCGCGGCTTCGGGGCCGAGGGCATCGGCCTGTGCCGGACCGAGCACATGTTCTTCGACGACGCCCGCATCGCCGCCGTGCGCGAGATGATCCTCGCCGATGACGAGGCCGGACGCCGGGCGGCCCTGGCGAAGATAGCGCCTTTCCAGAAGGCCGACTTCGTCGAGCTGTTCACCATCATGGCCGGCCTGCCGGTGACGGTGCGCCTGCTCGATCCGCCGCTGCACGAGTTCATCCCGCACACCGAGGCGGAGATGGACGCCCTGGCGGTGACCCAGGGCCTCGACGCCGCCAAGCTGAAGCGGCGGGCGAAGGAACTGCACGAGACCAACCCCATGCTCGGCCACCGGGGTTGCAGGCTGGGCGTCGCCTATCCCGAAATCTACGAGATGCAGGTCCGCGCCATCCTCGAGGCGGCGCTGGAGGTCAAGAAGACGGCGGCGCAGGCCCCCATTCCCGAGATCATGCACCCGCTGGTCGCCCTCGGGCTGGAGATGAAATACCTGCGTGAGCTGACTGACCGCACCGCCGAAGCCGTCTTCGCCGAGGCCGGGGACAAGGTCGAGTATCTGGTCGGCACCATGATCGAACTGCCCCGCGCCGCCCTGCGCGCCGCCGACCTGGCCGAATACGCCGAGTTCTTCAGCTTCGGCACCAACGACCTGACCCAGACCACCTTCGGCATCAGCCGTGACGACTCCGGCCGCTTCCTGCAGGCCTATATGGACAAGGGCATCTTCGAGACCGATCCCTTCGTCCGTCTCGACCAGGACGGCGTCGGCGACCTGATCCGCATCGCCGCCGAGCGGGGCAAGGCCGCGCGGCCGGGCGTCAAGATGGGCATCTGCGGCGAACACGGCGGCGACCCGTCCTCCATCGCCTTCTGCGAGACGGTCGGTCTCGACTACGTCAGCTGCTCGCCCTACCGCGTGCCGATCGCCCGGCTGGCCGCGGCCCAGGCGGCGCTGGTG
>CAZFQC010000299.1:0-3160 GCA_964520795.1 uncultured Brevundimonas sp. | reverse complement strand
CGGCCATCTCCAATCCGGGCCGGGACGCCGTCGCCGCCGTGCTCAATCCGCCCTCGACGGCGGACATTTTCTTCGTCGCTGACGGCTCCGGCGGTCACGCCTTCGCCCGGACCTATGAGGAGCACCTCGCCAATGTCGCCCGCTGGCGCGCCATCGAGCGGCGTCGGGCGGGCCTGCCGCCGGAAGCGCCGGCGCCGGCCGCTGCCCCCGCCGAGCCCGGGGCCGTTCCCGACCCTGCCGGCGCACCGTCCGGGGTGACCGTCCCGCCCGGCGCCCGGGTCATCCGCATTCCCGCCCCGGCCCCGGCCCAGTGAGCACCATCTCGGGCATGACGGGCTTCGGCCGGGCCGACGGCGCGCATGGCGACTGGACCTGGTCGGTCGAGGCCCGTTCGGTCAATGGCCGCAATCTCGAGGTCCGCTTCCGCGGCCCGCCCGGGTTCGACGGCCTTGAACGCCACGCCAAGGCCGCCAGCCAGGCCCGGCTCAGCCGGGGGCAGGTCACGCTCGGCGTCCAGGGCAAACGCGCCGATCCCGGTGCCGCCGCGCTCAAGGTCAATGAGGACATCCTCGCCCGCTACCTGACGCTCGCCAACCAGCTGGCGGAGGAGGGGGCCACCCCGCCCTCGGCCGACGGCCTGCTGTCGCTGCGTGGCGTGCTGGAAGCCCCCGAGGAGGTCGACGACCCCGAGGCCCGCGCCGCGGTCGAGGCCGCCATGGCCGCCTCGATCGATCAGGCGATCGACGCCCTGAAAACCTCCCGCGACCGGGAAGGCTCCCAGCTCCTGCCGGTGATCGTCGACTTCATCGATCGTATCGCCGCCCTCGTCGTCCAGGCCGAGGCCGGGGCGACGGCCCAGACGGACGCCATCCGCGAGCGCTTCGCCCGCCGCATGACCGAACTGGCCCCCGATGCCCCCGGGCTGGAGGACCGCATCTACCTTGAGGCCGCCTCCCTCGCGACCAAGGCGGATGTCCGCGAGGAGCTGGACCGGCTGGCCGCCCACGTCGCCTCGGCGCGCACCCTGTTGCAGCAACCCCCCGCCGGCCGGAAACTCGACTTTCTGATGCAGGAATTCATGAGGGAGGCGAACACCCTCTGCTCGAAATCGGCTACGACCGCGCTCACCGGAATCGGCCTGGAGCTCAAGGCCGTGATCGAACAGCTGCGCGAACAGGTCCAGAATGTTGAATGAACGCCATCCCCGACGCGGCGTCCTGCTGATCGTGGCCAGCCCTTCGGGGGCCGGCAAGACCAGTCTGTGCCGCCGCCTGATGGCCGACCACGCCGGGCTGGAGCTGTCCATTTCCATGACCACCCGCGGCATCCGCCCCGGCGAGGTCGCCGACCGCGACTATCATTTCGTCGACGACGCGGAGTTCCAGCGCCTGATCGACGCCGACGCCTTCCTGGAATGGGCCGACGTCCACGGCGCCCGCTACGGCAGCCCGCGCGCGCCCATCGACCACGCCCTGTCCGAGGGTCGTGACGTCCTGTTCGACATCGACTGGCAGGGCGCCCGCGACATCGCCGAAAAATGCCCCGAGGACGCTGTCCGCGTCTTCATCCTGCCGCCCAGCCTGGAAGAGCTCCGCCGCCGTCTGGTGACCCGCTCCCAGGACGCCGACGACGTCATCGAACGCCGCATCCAGAACGCCAAGGGCGAGATCGAGCACTGCGGCGAGTTCGACTATGTCTTCGTCAATGACGATTTCGACCGCAGCTACGCCGAACTGGCCCACATCTATCACGCCGAACGCAGCTGCCGCTTCCGCAACATCTGGATCGACGCCTACAAGGACGCCCTGCTGAACGAAGCGGTCTGACGACCGGTCAGACGGATCAGGCCTTTTCGATCGCCGCGGCGATCTGATCCGGAGAATGCCCGGTCAGGTCCTTGGCGATCTCGCCGACGATCCGTGCGGCCGTTTCCTTGTGCCAACCCTTGCGCAGCTGACCCAGGGTCTTCGGCGCGGCGATGACCAGCAGGCCTTCGACCTTGTGATCGAGCACCAGCCTGTTGAGCACGTCGGCGACGCCCATGGCGAAGCCGTCCTCGGCCTGGGTGTCATTGTCGGGATTGGCCCCGCTGGAGGTACGGCCGGCCGCGCCCGAGGCCCGGTCCGCGATCGCGGGCGTCGGCCATGGGCTCAGGGCGACGCCCTGGTGCCCCGTGTTGTGGAACAAGGCCACCTTCTCGCCGTCGACCACGGCCACGAGCGTGCCTGCGGAAAGTATCATCTGGTGGTCTCCGGTGTTCTGGCGACCTGGCTAACGTCTCGCGGCCGGCGCGGTTGCCGGGTGCGAGCGGATCCAGGCCCGCGGTGATGCCGATCACCATGAACGGGAGCGCGCGCCGGGACCTTGATTGAAAACAATACCGGCCGGATTCAGACCGCGGGCCCCGGCGTCCGGACGGCGTTCAACCCCGCTTGCGCCGCAGCATCGTCGCTCCGCCGTCGCCCGGCGTCGTCGGTTGCGCCTGACCCGCCACCGCCCGCGCAAGGCGCAGGAAGCCGGTCAGATCGATGACCTCGGCCCGATCCTCGGGGCTGAGGCCCGCCGCCTCGCATAGCGCGGCGCCGCCCAGCGTCTTCAGGCTGGACCGCAGCATCTTGCGCCTTTGGCCGAACGCCGCCGCCGTGACCCGCTCAAGCGCGCCCAGCAGCGCCCGGTCCGGCCGGTCTGTCTTCGGAACCAGATGCACCACGGCGCTGGCCACCTTGGGCGGCGGCGTGAAGGCGGCGGCGGGCAGGTGCATGACCAGTTTCGCCTCGCACACGGCCTGGCTGATGACGGCCAGCCGGCCATAGGCGTCGTCGCCGGGGGCCGCGACGATCCGCTCGGCGACCTCCTTCTGGAACATCAGGGTCAGGGCGTGCGGCGTCCACGACCCGGTCAGCCATTTGATCAGCAGCGGGGTGCCGACATTGTACGGCAGGTTGGAGACCACATGCGTCGGCCCCTCGATCAGGTCCGCCTCGCGCACCTTCAGGGCGTCGGCCTCGACCACGGTCAGACGACCGGAGCCGTCGTCCAGCTCGGCCAGCAGCGGCAGGAACCGGGGATCCTTCTCGACCAGCACCACCTTGCCGGCGTCGCTCTCCAGCAGGGCGCGGGTCAGGCCGCCGGGGCCGGGGCCGACCTCGATCACCGCCCG
>CAZFQC010000298.1:0-3201 GCA_964520795.1 uncultured Brevundimonas sp. | reverse complement strand
CGCGGCTGTACTGGAAGACGGGCTCCTCGTCGGCGAACAGTTCCAGCCAGCTCAGGCCGTCGAAAATCGCCTTTACGGCGGCGTCGGTCGACCGTTCCCGGTCGGTGTCCTCGACCCGCACGAGAAACTTCCCGTTGTGACGTCTTGCATACAAATAGTTGAAAAGCGCCGTCCGGGCGCCTCCTATGTGCAGGGAACCCGTCGGCGAGGGGGCGAAGCGCGTGACGACAGCGGGGTTGGAGTCGGAGGGGGAGGTCATGGCGGGCGTTATAGCGCCGGCGCCGGTGAATCCCAGCCTCGGCGAACGGGTCCGAGGTTTCCTGATCGCGCAGGTCGCCGAACAGACGCTGCGCTGGCGTCTGTGGGCACCGGTCGCATTGGGTGGGGGCTGCGCGGTCCATTTCAGCCTGAAGACCGAGCCGACGGCCTGGCCTCTGTTGGCCGGGGCGGTCGTGGCGGCCGGTTTGTGGTTGGCCGCCCGGCGGATGGCGCTGGCCCGGGTCTGGAGCCTGTCCCTGATGCTCCTGGCCTGTTTCGCCCTGGGGCTCGCCGTGGCGAAGCTGAGGACGGATGCGGTCGCCGCGCCGATCGCGCCGGCCCTGGTCGAGCCGACCGTGGTCGAGGGCTGGGTCATCGATGTCGACAGCCCCGGCGAGGCCGGTCCACGGGTGGTGATCGCGCCGGTCAGGATTCGCGGTCTGGCACCGGAACGGACGCCGGTCCGCCTGCGGGCCACGGTGCGCGGCGTCGCGCCCGAGCCGGGTCAGGCGGTGCGGCTGTTCGCCATCCTCAACCCGCCGCCGGCCCCGGCCAGTCCGGGGGCCTATGATTTCGGCCGCAATGCCTGGTTCCAGGGCCTGGGCGGGGTAGCCTTCTCGCTCGGCGAGACGCGGCCTGCCGTTCTGCCGCCGCCGCCCTGGACCGTCCGGGCGGCCATGGCGGTCAACGGCCTGCGCTTTGATCTGGCGCAGCGGATCGTGGCGCGGCTGGGGATACGGACCGGCGGGGTCGCCGCCGCCATGACCACAGGCCAGGAGGCCTGGCTGGACCCGGACCAGGTCGATGTCATGCGCGATTCGGGCCTGGCCCATATCCTGTCGATCTCGGGCCTGCATATGGCGGTGGTCGGAGGGTTCGCCTTCTTCCTCGTGCGGTTGCTGGTCGCGGCCTGGCCGTGGCTGGCGTTGCGGGTGTCGGGCAAGAAGGTCGCGGCCTGGGCGGGATTGGGGGCCGTCGCGACCTATCTGGTCATTTCCGGCTCGCCCCCGCCGGCCGAGCGGGCCGCAATCACCGCCTCCATCGCCTTTCTGGCCATCCTGCTGGACCGGCAGGCCATCAGCATGCACGCCCTCGCGGTCGCGGCCTTTGTGGTCCTGCTGCTGCAGCCCGAGGCGATCGTTACCCCCGGCTTCCAGATGTCATTCGCGGCGACGGCGGCGCTGGTGGCCCTGGTCGAGGCCTGGCCGGTCCGGCCGAAGGAGATTTCCGCGCCCTGGCCGATCCTGCTGTTCCAGCGGGTCGGCGCCTGGCTGGGTATCGCGGTGATGGCCAGTCTGGTGGCGGGGGCGGCGACGGGGCCCTTCGCCATGCAGCATTTCAACCGGACCGCCATGTACGGCCTGGGGGCCAATCTGGCGACGGCGCCGCTGTCCGACCTTCTGATCATGCCGGCTCTGGCGCTCGGGGCCCTGCTGGAGCCGCTGGGGCTGGGCGCACCCTTCCTGTGGCTGGCGGGGCAGGGGATCGGACTGATGCTGGCGATCGGGGAATGGGTCGCCGGCCTGCCGGGAGCGGTGAGGACGGTGGCCAGTGCGCCGGACTTCGTGCTGCCGGTCGCCTTCCTCGGCGTATTGTTCTGCAGTCTGTGGCGGGGGCCGCTGCGCTGGCTGGGCCTGCCGTTTGCGGCGGCGGTGATGCTGTGGCCGAGGGATCCGACACCGGACCTGTGGATCGGCGACGGCGGGACCAATGCCGCCTTTGTCGAAGGGAGCCAGGCCGTGGTGATGCGGCCGGGTGTGCGGCAGTTCGCGATTGACGTCTGGACCCGGCGGCGGGGTGTGGTGCCGGCGGATCGGCCCTCGGAAGGCTGGGCCTGTACGCGCTTCTCCTGCGCGCCGGCGGAGCCGGGCGCAGCGCCGCTGGCGATGTGGTGGGGCCGCCAGCCGCCGTCCCTGGAACAGGTGGACGCCCTGTGCCGGTCGGCGCCCGTGGTCAGCGTCAGGGCGACCCTGGCGGCCTTGCCGGCCTCATGCACGGGGCGGCTGGTGCTGGACGGCGAAGACTACGCCCGCGGCAGCGCGGTCGAACTGTGGAGGGACGGTCCGGCGTCTGCCAACCGCTGGCGTGCGGTCTGGACCGCGGACGTGCGCGGCGACCGTCCGTGGTCCCGGATAACGGCTGCGCCGTTTCCGGGATAACAAGGGACGCGCCGCAGTCCTGTCACCCCGGCCGGAGCGAAGCGAAGAGCCGGGGCGGGTCGTCATCAGTGATAGCGGCGGATGAGCCCGACCAGCTTGCCCTGGACTTCGACCTGGTCGGGGCCGAAGATGCGGGTTTCGTAGTTGCGGTTGGCCGGCTCCAGCGCGATCGAGGCGCCCTTCTTGCGCAGGCGTTTGAGGGTGGCTTCCTCGCCCTCGACGAGGGCCACGACGATCTCGCCCGAGGTGGCAGTGTCGGTCGACTTGATGATCACCATGTCGCCGTCGAGGATGCCGGCCTCGATCATGGAGTCGCCCTCGATCTCCAGCAGATAGTGCTCGCCTGCGCCGAGCATGGCCTCGGGCACCGGATAGCGGGCCGTTTCGTGTTCGATGGCGGCGATGGGGGTGCCGGCGGCGATCTTGCCCATCAGCGACAGTTCGCGGGTGTCATTGGCCGGTTCGGCGGCTTTGGCGCGACCGCCGCCCTCGATGACCGATGGCGCAAAACCCGCCCGGCCGCGCGGCGCACCCGCCGTGGCCTGGTCCGGCATCTTGGTGACTTCCAGCGCCCGGGCGCGGTGCGCCAGCCGCCGGATGAAGCCGCGCTCCTCCAGCGCCGTGATCAGCCGGTGGATGCCCGATTTGGACGCCAGATCCAGCGCCTCCTTCATCTCGTCGAACGACGGAGACACGCCGGTCTCCTTGATCCGTTCGTGGATGAACATCAGCAGTTCGTGCTGTTTGCGCGTGAGCATGGCGACCTCGGAGGCGAATCCCGTTG
>CAZFQC010000297.1:0-3244 GCA_964520795.1 uncultured Brevundimonas sp. | reverse complement strand
GCGCCGGACCTGCTGGGGAATGGTGTAATGGTAACACTCCGGTTTTTGGTACCGTCATTCTAGGTTCGAGTCCTAGTTCCCCAGCCATCCTGCCTCCGCTGACGGCGTCAGCTCTTCCGACACATTCCACCCTGATGTCCGGGATACCGCCGCACCGGACCGCCAGGCCTGTGCGGCGGGTCCATTCGTCAGTCGATCTTCAATCGGGCGAAAATCATGCCTCCGTCCGGATCGCCGCCGTACTGCGGCTCCAGCCCACCCGGCACACTGTTGACACTGTAGAGGGCACCGAGGCCGAAGCGGATACTCTCCGTTACCTGCCAGTCCCGAACGGCACCCACCGAGGCTTTCGAGACGGTGTACAGCGGGCCATGTCCGCCGCCGGGGCCGGCGACCAGTTCGTCCGTCTCGATCCGCTCAACCCGTGCGAACAGGGTCCATGCGCCGTCCGGCGTGAAGGCCGTCTCGGCCAGCCAGGCGTCCTTCGACTCGTCATGGTCATTGGTCTTGCGGCCCCAGGCCAGGGTCGACGCCCACCAGCCGTCAGGACCGACGCGCCGGGCGTGGATCGCGCTGGCTGACAGCTTGGTCTCGTCTTCGCCGGGTTCGAGCTGCTCCGGCCCGGTCACATCGGCATATGACGTCTGCAGCGACCATTCGGGTGAGGGATTCCACGATGCCCGCACCGACCAGCTGTCCAGCTCGGGGGTCTCGATATCATAGCGGTCCTGATCCGGCTCCCGGCCGCGGAACGTCGAGGCCTCCAGCTTGAAGTCGTCATGCACCCAGCCGACGGTCGCCACGCCGAAGACGATGTGGGTCGAGTCCAGCCAGTGGTGGGTGATCGGCGCCTCGGGGCTGTCCATGGCACTCATGCGATGCATGAAGGCGGGTGGTCCGAACGCCGGCTCCCCCGGCAGACCGATGTAGGCAAAGACGCTGCCTTGCTCACCGAGGCGGCGGGCCCAGGACGCTGATAGCTCCATCACCAGTTCATGGGGATGCTGCCGGTCGACCAGGGGTGTCGTCCCGTCCGCCGTCTCGCCGGCGGCCAGGAGCAAGGGAAAGCCGTCCTTGCCCATGAAGGGGTCAGGGCTGAGCATCGCCCGCAGGTTCAGGGTCGAACCGTCGGCGAAGTCGCGCCTGGCGGCACCCATGATCATGCCGCTGACGAAGGTCTTCTCGTCGCCGCGCGGACCGTTCTGCCAGTCGTAAACCAGGTTCAGCTGCGCATGGCCCATCAAAGACCAGTCACCCGCGCGGGCGTGGACGCCGCCATGCTCCGACCGGTCGGGCTGCCAGCTGGTGCCCGAGGCGTCGCGGGTCATCGGCCAGGGTCCGAGCAGGCTCGTCATGGGGTGATCCATGACCGCCATGTCGTGACCGGCATGAGGGTCAGTAGGTGCCGCATGCGGCGGGGAGATGTTCATTCCCGGCGGGTGAACCTGTCCCTGCGGCGCGGCCTGCGCGGCGTGTCCCGCATGAGGGTCAGCGGGTGGGACCCCTTGGTGAGAATGATCCTGCGCGACGGCGGGCAGGGCCAGCACGAGCAGGGATGCGCCCGTGAGGGACGCGGTAAGGCGGACAGCCATCATGGCCTCCTTGGAAACATGGGAAGATCGCGCGCCGCCGAGGCAGCGCAGTGACGGACGACGCGATCAGGCCCTGGGTGGGCCATGCTCCGGGGCAGGCGACAGACCGATCGGCAGGCTGGCCGGGACGGGCGGCGCGGGCCTTGTGGGAGCGACCACCAGAACGCGCGCCGGGGGTTGCAGGGCCGGCGCGACGACGCAGGAGACGCAGCAGGCCATGGTGGCCATGGCCTTGCCTGAGGGGGCAGGGGCCTGATCCTCTGCCGGAGCATGGGTGGACGACTGATGGCACAGCGGCGCTTCGGTCGTCCGGGCAGTGGTGGGCACCACGCCCAGCAGGAGCACCGCAAAGGCACCCAGCAGCATCAGGATGGCACTCAGGATTCGCACGACCCACATCCACGCCCGTTACAACGCCGTGTCAAGCGAGGCCGCCCGTCAGATCAAGTCCCGGCGTCGCCGGTGGCCGGCCTTCCGGATCAAGGTCCAGCTGCATCAGGGTGACGTCCAGCCAACGATCGAATTTCCAGCCGACCTGCCGATAGGCACCCGCCTCCCGGAACCCCAGCGACCGGTGCAGGGCGATTGAGGCCACGCTGGTGTCGCTGTCGCTGATGGCACCGATCAGGTGCCGCAGGCCCAGATCACGGCTCCGATCTATCAATGCCTCGATCAGGGCCCGCCCCACGCCCCGTCGCCGGGCGTCCGCCTCGACATAGATCGAGATCTCCACGCCATAGCGATAGGCCGGGCGCGGCCGGAAGGGCGAGGCATAGGCATAGCCGGCGAAACGGCCGTCGATCGTGGCGACCAGCCAGGGCAGGGCGTGCCGCCGGACCGCTGCCAGTCGTTGCGCCATCTCCGCCGGGCCGGGCGCGACCATCTCGAACGTCGCGGTCCCGCCTTCGACTTCCCGCGCGTAAAGGGCGGTGATCGCAGCCAGGTCGCTGTCGTCGGCGTCCCGAAGCGTCAAGCCCATGAGAGCAGGCAGGGCCTGGACAGGCCGTCATCAACCGTCAGTGGCATCGCAGGAGAACCCTGATAATCTGGGCAGGCAACCCGGGGAGAGGGGATCATGAAAACACAGATTTGCGTCGCGGCGATAGCCGTCTCACTGACCGCCGCCATGCCGGGTCTGGCCGCCGCCCAGTCAAAGCCGGGCCTGGCCCCCGCCCAGTCAAAGCCGGGCATAGCTCCGGCGGCTCCGGCGGCAGCAACCGTCGACATCCGCGTCTGCAACCGCAGCGGCCGCAACGGTACGGTGGCCATTTCCTATGTCGAGATCGGCTCCGGACGGTTCATCAACCGCGGCTGGTACGATGTGAACGATGGTGCCTGCAGATCCCTGGTCTCGACCGACAACGCCAATTTCTACATGTACGGCGACACCACGGACGGCTCGGGCCGCACCTGGTCCGGCAACCACGCCCTGTGCGTCCAGTATCCGGGTCCCTACACCTTCTGGTCCGACGGCAGCGACACCTGCCCGTCCGGCTATGAGACCCGCAATTTTGTGGTCCTGCACGCCGAGGAAACCGGAACCTACACCTGGACGCTCGACCCCTAGGACGCCGACCGGGCCGGGGAGGGGGTCACACCCGCTCCCAGCCCTTGTCGATGGCCCAGACCGCGAAGGCGTAGTCGTGCGCGAC
>CAZFQC010000296.1:0-3278 GCA_964520795.1 uncultured Brevundimonas sp. | reverse complement strand
GGTTCCTCAGTGTCGAAATCCCGATAGTCGCCGAAATGGTGATCCCCCGAGAAGGTCACCGTCTGCGGATCAGCAGACAGATTGAGTGCGACGAAGACCCTGTCCGGGCCCCGTTCACGAAAGAAGCTGAACACCTTTGCGGGCGCTGTGTTGACCACCTGATGCATGCGGCCGCCAAACTGTCCGTTGGCAAGGGCAGCGTTGGCGTGCTTGAGCCGGAAGAGCCTCTGATAGAGACGCCCCTGTTCGTCCAGCTGGAAATCCGCCGGCCAGATAATCGGATCCTTTTCGAAGAACTGCAGGCGGCGCGTATTGCCGACTTCCTGGCCGTTGTAGATCATCGGAAGACCTTCCCCGACGACGGACAGAACGATCGCCGCCTCCCGCATCGGCCCATAGCGCTCGTACTCCGTCCCCTCCCAGGCGTTGGCGTCGTGGTTGGAGGTGCCGACCATGCGCATGGCCTCGCGCGGATAGGCGCTCTCGTTCCAGCTGTAGAAGGTGAAAAGGGCCGAGACATCGGCATGCCCGTCCGCGATCTTCTTCATCGCCTCGCTCCAGCTCCAGGCGTAGGTGGCGTCGAAGGCGGCGTAGTGCATGTCGCGCATCTCCCACTCGGCGAGCAGGAAGACCGGCTTTATCGTCTCGAGCTGACGCCGGGCCGTTTCCCAGAAATCGAGCGGGACGAAGCCGGCAACATCGGCGCGATACCCGTCGACGCCAGCCTCGCGCACCCAGTACATGAGCGCCTCGGTCATATACTGGCGCAGCCCTGCATTGGCGTAGTTGAGGTTGATGATATCGGACCAGTCCCACCAGGGCGTCGGTCGGAAATTCCCGTCCAGGTTTCGCTCGTACCATTCAGGACGCGACCGGGTCAGGGGATTATCCCAGGCCGTGTGATTGCCGACCCAATCCAGGATGACATGCATTCCCTGGGCATGGGCGGCTGCGACGAAGGCCTTCAGGTCGTCCATCGTCCCGAATTCCGGATTGACGGCGAAATAGTCCTTCACGGAATAGGGACTTCCCAGCGTGCCCTTGCGGTTGACCTCGCCGATGGGGTGGATGGGCATCAACCAGATCACGTCGACGCCGAGTGCCTTCAGTCTGGGCAGTTGATCCTGCGCCGCACGGAAGGTGCCTTCGGGCGTGAACTGCCGCGTATTGATCTGGTATATGACCGCGTTTCTGGACCACTCGGGATGGGTCAGGGTCACCATCGGCCGTGGCTGATAGATGTCGAGGGCCTCGGCATTCGACCGCGTCGTCTGGGCCGTTGCCGGCTGTGCAAACAGGGCGACAACTACCGCCACGACCAGCCAGCGGGACAGCCGGCTCCAGGACGTCCAGACCATAGTTCCCCCGAGTTTCCGGCCTTTGAAAAGCAGTGATCATCGTACCGGGCGGACGGGTCGCCAGCAAGTCAGCCTCCTCCCCTTGAGGTGGTCAACTTCTGCAACAAATACAGAGCCCTGACCAGGCCGGGGCACCAGCCGTGACCGGTTTCGGATCCGCAGGCCGGGCACCTCCGGTATCCCTGTAATTCACCGGCGACTGCGAGGCCGCAAAGGCTTGAGTGAGGGCCCGCAACCTATACTCTGGCGAGGCCAACCTTTGCGGCCGGAGACTCCCTTGCCCGAACCCATTCGCTCTATCCTGATCGTGGGCGGAGGGACCGCGGGGTGGATGGCCGCTGCCGCCCTTCAACGCACCCTGGGTCCGCACGCAACGGTGTCGCTCGTCGAATCCGACGAAATCGGAATCGTCGGCGTCGGTGAGGCGACCGTGCCGCCGATCCGCGACTTCAATGCGATGATCGGCCTCGACGAGGCCGAGTTCATGCGGGAGACCAAAGCGACCCTCAAGGTCGCCATTGTGTTCAAGGACTGGGGTCACCTTGGCAACCGCTACGTCCATCCGTTTGGCACCTTTGGCCAGGGGCCGACGTTGGCCGATTTCCAGCAGACGTATTTTGCCCTGAAGGCGCGCGGCCTGGCCGGCGACCTGGACGACTACTCCGTCTGCTCCCGGGCCGCCAATGCCGGCAAGGTCGGCGATCGCGATCCCGATCCCCGGTCGCCGAAGAGCAGCCTGTTCAGCGCCTATCATTTCGATGCCGGCCTCTACGCCCGATATCTGCGGAAGGTTTGTGAGGGGCGGGGCGTCGAGCGTATCGAAGGCAGGATCGTCGATGTCATCCAGCGTGCGGACGACGGGTTTGTCAGCGGCGTTGCCCTCGAGGACGGGCGCGTGCTGGAGGCCGACCTTTTCATCGACTGCACCGGGTTCCGCGCCCTTCTGATCGAAGGGGCCCTGAAAGCCGGCTATGAGGACTGGTCGCACTGGCTTCCTGTCAACCGCGCCATGGCCGTCCCCTGCACCAGCGTCAGTCCGATTACGCCCTACACCCTGTCAACGGCGCGAGACGCCGGCTGGCAATGGCGCATCGCCCTGCAGCACCGTACGGGGAACGGCTACGTCTATTGCTCGGACCACCTGTCCGACGACACGGCGCGCGAGACCCTGCTGGCCAATCTGGACGGCGAGCCCCTGGCCGAGCCGCGCCCGCTCCGCTTCGTCACCGGCCGGCGCCGGAAATACTGGGACAGGAATGTCGTCAGCCTGGGCCTCTCAAGCGGCTTCATCGAACCCCTGGAATCGACCAGCATCCATCTGGTCCAGGCGGGCATCTATCGTTTGCTGCAGCATTTCCCGGACCGGGACTTCAGCCCCGTCAACATTGATGGCTACAATCGTCGACTGGGTCGCGAAGTCGAACTGATCCGCGACTTCGTCATCCTCCATTATCATGCAAGCCGGAGAGACGACACGCCGTTCTGGCGGCAGGTGGCGGCCATGCCGATCCCTGACAGTCTGGCCGAACGGGTGGAGGCGTTCCGCGACCGGGCCTTGCTCTACCAGGTCGGGGCCGACGAATATTTCAGCCAGGGCTCATGGCTGGCGGTGATGCACGGCCAGGGCATCGTCCCGCGCGGACCCAATCCCCTGTACCAATACCAGGACGCCGCGAGAAACGCGGCGGGCCTCCGCCAGTTGTCCGACATCCTCGCCCGCACCGTGGCGACCCTGCCGGACCATGAGGCCTATCTTAAGTCCAACCGCATGTGGTCCGGCGAAGACTGACTGTTTGCCCCCGGGGAACCGGCACCGGTGAGCCGATGGCCGAAACCATCGGGCGACCGGACAGGCGCGGCTTCCTTCAGTGCGAGCCAGGGGTTCCCGAGGCGGCGGCGTTCCGGATCCTGGCCTTTGAG
>CAZFQC010000295.1:0-3314 GCA_964520795.1 uncultured Brevundimonas sp. | reverse complement strand
CAGGTTCGTCTTGATCGGCAGGACTTTGATGAGGGGCCACCAGGACATCGCCATCACTCCGCGATCGGCAGTTTTTTGGGTTTGGCGAACTTCAGCCACCAGGCCAGCCCGACCTGGGCGACCAGCACCGCCGACAGCATCGAGGTGAAGACGCCGATGGTCAGGGTCCAGGCGAAGCCCCGCACGGGGCCGGCACCGAAGATGAACATGATCAGGGCCGCCACCAGTGTGGTCAGGTTGGCGTCAATGATCGTACCCATGGCCTTGTTGAAGCCCGCATCCAGCGAGGCGATGACCGACCGTCCCGCCCGCGCCTCGTCGCGCATCCGCTCATAGATCAGCACGTTCGCGTCCACCGCCACGGCGAAGGTCAGGATCAGACCCGCGATGCCGGGCAGGGTCAGGGTCGCCCCGGTCATGGACATGGCGGCGATGATCAGCAGGCCGTTGAGCAGCAGGCCGATCACCGAGATCCCGCCGAACAGGAATCCGTAGGCCAGGAACATGAACAGCACGATGATCATGAAGCCGATCATCGTCGAGATCTTGCCCGCGGCCACGGCGTCCGCGCCCAGCTCGGCGGTGACGGTGCGGCGCTCCACGACATTCAGCGGCGCCGGCAGGGCCCCGCCGTTCAGCAGGTTCACCATTTCCGAGGCCTGCTGAATGGTGAAGCTGCCCTCGATGATGCCCGAACCGCCGGTGATGGCGCTGTTGATCCGCGGGGCCGAAATCACCTTGCCGTCGAGGATGATGGCGAACGGCCGGCCGATGTTGGCGGCGGTCGCCTCGCCGAAGCGACGCGCGCCGGCCCCGTCAAAGCGGAAGCCAATGGCGGTCTGGTTGTTCTGGTCCGAAGTCACCTCGGCCTTGGTCAGGTTCTCGCCCGACACCAGTACCCGGCGCTTGACCAGATAGAAGGGCGGTCCGCCGGCTTCTGCGCCGGGGATCAGTTCGGAGTCCGGCGGCACGGCCCCGGCCTGGGCCTCGGCGACAGAATTCTCGACATCGACCATCTGAAAGGTCAGCTGCGCCGTCTGGCCGATGACCCGTTCAAGCTGGGCCGGATCGCTCTCGCCCGGGGCCTGGACCACGATGCGGTCGGCGCCCTGGCGGGTGATCGAGGGCTCGCGCGTGCCGAGATTGTCGATCCGGCGCCGGACCACCTCGATCGACTGGGTCACGGCGTCCGATGACATCGAGGCCATGGCCTGTTCGGTGAAGACGTAGCGGATGCGATCGGTGCCCTGGCGCTGGATGGTGCGGTCGATCGCCGGGCCGGCGTTGGTGTTGACCAGGCCACGCATCGACTGCAGGGCCAATTCCATCTGCGTCGGATCGGCCAGGGTCACGACCACGCCCGACGGGTCGCGGGCGATGCTCAACACCCCGACGCGGGCCTCGGCCAGCACGGTGCGCGCATCTTCGCCCAGATTGCCCAGCCGCTTCTCGCGCATGGCCTCGACATCGACTTCGAGCAGCAGATAGGAGCCGCCCTGCAGGTCGAGGCCGAGATTCAGCCCGCTCTTCGGCAGCCAGCCCGGCAGGGCTGCCCGCTGCTCAGCGTTCAGCATGTTCGGATAGCTGAACAGCAGCCCGAACAGCAGCGACAGGACAAGAAGGACGACCTTCCAGCGCGACAGATGGATCATGCGGGCGTCCCCGGACCTTTCAGAACGGTATCAGGACTTGGCGATGGTCTTGGTGTCGTTGGCGGCGACGGCCGTGCGGTCGCGCACCTGGGTGATCATCTGCTTGACCACCGCGACGTTCACGCCCTGGGCGATCTCGACCATGGCCTGGTCGGCCTCGACGCGGGTGACCTTGCCGATCATGCCGTTCGACAGGACCACCGTATCGCCGCGCTTCAGGCCGGCGACCAGCGCCTGATGAGCCTTCATCGCCTTCTGCTGCGGGCGGATCAGCATGAAGTAGAACAGGATGATTACGGGGACGAAGAAGATCAGGGTGCCGAACGGCCCCGCCATAAGTTCCGTCACGATAGTCTCCGCAAAAGTCCGGGACCGCAGCAGGCGGCCCTTGAAAATGAGGCGCGGAAACTAGGGTGCGCCGTCACACATTGCAACGAGACGTGTGTCCGCTGCGTCGCTTTGCGTTATCGCGGCAACACGGTCAGCGGGTCGACGGCCACCGGCTGGTCGCCGCGCATTCGCCAGGTCTCGAAATGGATCGAGGGCCGACCGTCACCGGCGGTGTTGCCGACCGTGCCGATCGGCTGACCGGCGCGGATGTCGTCGCCGTCCCGCACCGTCGCCGTGCCCAGATGGCCATAGACCGAGCGCCAGCCGTCGCGGTGCACGATCAGCACCGTCAGGCCCTGGCCCGCGAGGTCGTCGCCGACATAGCCGACCCGTCCGGCGGCCGCGGCGCGGATCTCCGATCCCGCCGGAGCGCCGATGTTGACCCCGTTGTTGCGCTCGCCCAGCCCGACCGGACCGAACCGCCTCAGGATGTCGCCGCGCACCGGCCAGTCCAGCGTCACCGTCGTCGCGGCCGGCGGCGCGGGCGGCGGGACAGTGGCGGCGGGCTCACGGGGCGGCGGCGGCGTGGCACCGGTGCGCGCCGGCGGGGGCGGCGGCGGCGGGGGCGTGCCGTCTTCCGGCACGAAAACCCCGCCCGGCGACGGGCCGGTGGCATAGGGGTCGCCGCCGATATCGACCGCGGTCGGCGGCAGCAGGATGCGCTGCCCCGGCGTGATCGCCGCGCGCGGGCCCAGGTTGTTCAGGTCGATCAGGGTCTGGACCGGCGTCTGGAAGCGGCGGCCGACGCCCGAGATGGTGTCGCCCGGCTGGATCTCATAGGCAGCGCCGGCGGCGACCGCGCCACCGCCCCGGGCGGGGGGTGGCGGGGCGCTGAAACCGTCGGAGGCCGGACCGGCGGCGGGCATGGCCGCGGGCGGCTGGCGCGGGCCGGCGTTCACCGGGGCGTCCAGGGCTCCGCCTTCGATCGGGGCCACGGGGGCGGTGATCGGCGGCGGTGCCTCACGGGCGGGATCCGTCGGCCCCCGCACGCCCTCTCCGCTCGGGATCGGCGCGGCCGGCCAGGCCGGTGCCCGCGACGGCGGCGGCGCGTCTGCGGCATGGATCGCATAGCGCGGCTCGGTCGGATAGCTGGCGCAGGCCGCCAGCGTCGCCGCGGCACCCAGCACCGCCAGAGCCCTGATCGCGTCTCGAATCGTCATGCCGTCTCCCGCCGCTCGCCACAGTCCCGGTGTGCCCCGACCGTCGATTCAAGCCAACCCGTCAAAGGGCGCGAAAGTTGGGCGCGGAGGTTAACGGAGGCGAGGTGGTTAG
>CAZFQC010000294.1:0-3318 GCA_964520795.1 uncultured Brevundimonas sp. | reverse complement strand
TCCTGGACAATCCCGGGGTCGTGTTCACCAGCGAGACGGCTTCACACTGGATACCCACGCTCAAGCAGGACACGTCGACGGGGTTTCGCACAGCGATGTCCCGTCTGCGGCGCAAACTCGGTGAGCTGGACTGCGGCGAGGTCATTCAAACCGTGCACGGGGCAGGCTATCTGTACCGGCCCGCCGGCAGTGACGTCTCGTCCTACGCCGCCTGACGCCCTGCCTGCGGCGGCGAGCCTGTAAGGACGGGTGCCGGCGTTTTTCGGAGCTCTGACCCCCGAACGGCAGTGGCTGCCGTATCGACACACCGCCACTCCCCGCCCCGGCGCTCAAGGCGCTGCGTGCAGAGATCCGACGGCGGCAGCGCCCAGGCTTTCATCAGGGCTTTCATCTGGACATGGGACCGTGCACCGGCTGCGACAGCAGCGTAGGCGCACTGCGTCGGGGGTCCCGACACCTGCGTGACCCTCCATCACGTCGACGCGGCCGTATTCGTCACGATCGGATGAGGCGGGGCGGATCGCTTTCCGCCCGGAACCCGATCGCGGGCGGCCGCGCCTCGCCGGCGGGAACCATGCGATGCGGAGGTGCCGGAAGATCCCGACCGCACCCCCAAACGAAATGAACAGCCTCCGGGAGAACGGAGACTGTTCACTGCGATGTTCGTCTCGCCGACTGCAATGGAGGCAATCGTCTGCGGTAAGTCCCCCGTGGTAAAGCTGCCGCGGGGGACCTGTCCGCGATGGTAACCGGAAGTCAGCAGACCCTAGAAGTTGGCCGTGACACCGAAGAAGAAGTAACGACCGAAGGAATCGTACAGTTGCGGATAGGTGTTACCGTTGCCGGTCGTACCAACGCTGTAGGACAGCTGCGGATCGTTATCGAGCACGTTGTTGACGCCGGCGCGGAGGGTGACCGTATCCCTCACCTGCCAGGTCGCCGCCAGATCGATGTAGTTTTCGGCGTCGAAGTAACGATCGATCCGCGCGCCGCCGTTGTTCAGGGAACCGTTGGCGGTGCCCAGGACAGCGATCTCGACTTCGCCGTAGTGACGCCACGTGGCCGAGACGTCCACATCCCACGGGGTGAGCCAGGTCGTCCGGGCGCGGTGACGCCATTCCGGGTTCGGCGTGCCGCACTGGTTGGCGTAGAAGCCGGCGCAGTCATAGACCGAGTTGGCGGCGATACCGCCGTTGTCGGTTTCCAGCTCCGAGAGATAGGTCCCGACGAAGCTCATCTGCAGGCTGCCGAGATTGGTGAAGCCGATGTCCTCGAGATCGAAGCCATAGTTGGCGTTGATGTCGACACCGCTGGTGCTGAAACCACCAATGTTGGTGTTCGGGTCATCAACCACACCGTCGCCGGTCCAGAGTGAACCGTTGGCGTTGCGGTCGATGCGGCCGCAGGCGGCCGCGTCACCCGAAATGTAGCAGGCGTCCAGGGTGTTCAGCGGGTTGTAGGGCTGGATCGCGCTGTCGATCTGGATGTCGAAATAGTCGACCGAGACGTTGAACCCGCTCAGGAAGGAGGGCGACCAGACCACACCGTAGGTGAGCGTATCGCTTTCTTCCGGGACCAGCGTGGCGGTGCCGCTGCCCAGTCGGTTGTATTGGCCGGCGGGGCTGTCGAGAGCACCGCTAGTCGATTGACCCAGCGTCACCTGCCACGGGTTGGCCCCGATGCAGGAAGCCGGAACCGCACCGGTGGTCGCGTCGCAGGGGTCGCGGTCGGCGTCGAACAGACCGAAGCCGGGGGCCGTGAACAGTTCGATCGCGTTCGGAGCCCGGACCGCGCGCGAGTAGCTTGCGCGGAAGCGAATGTCCTCAACCGGCGCATAGTCGGCGCCAAGTTTGTAGGTGTCCGTGCCGAAGTTCTCGTACTCGGAACGGCGGTAGGCACCGTCAAGCGAGGCCGAATAGGCCCAGGGCTGGTCGTCAGCCAGGGGGAGCTGGAACTCGCCGAAGACTTCGGCGACGTCGGTGTCGCCCGAAAGGCCGATCGTCGGTCCACCCTGGCCGGCACCGTCGCCGCTCTGGAAGGAGGCGTCAGTGACCGAAGACAGGGCGTCGCGGCGATACTCGACGCCGAACGCGACCTGAAGGGTGCGCGCGGCGGTCGGCATCGACCAGCCAGTATCGCCCGTGATGGCGGCAGTCAGGACCTGTTGGGTAGTCTCGCCGGTCTGGATCAGCGGGATCTGCAGATAGTCGAGCTGCGCCTGGGTGACGCCGCCGACGACAAAAACATCGTAGGGAATGCAGTTGGGATCGGTGCCGTTGACGGCCGAACGGCAGGCCGGGGTGACGCCCGCGCCGGGATCGCTGTCGACCACGTCTAGTGCGCGAGTCAGGCGCGTGACCGAAAAGTCGTTCAAGTAGGTCCGGGCGAGAGCGACGCGTGAATATTGCGCGGCGATGTCATAGTTCCAGCCCGTCGTGATCTCGCCACGGACGCCAACGACGCCACGATACGAGGTGTAGTTGATGCTGTCCTGACGACCGCCGCCCTCGACGTTGCGGCGTCCGACGTAGAACGGCACGCGCGTGCCGGCCAGAACGTCAGCCGGGGAACAACCGATGGCGGTCGACTGCTGGGACGACAGAAGCGGGTTGTCGCAGTTGATGTCAGCAGTGTTGAAGAAGCTGCCCGATGGCGCGATCTGGGCCACCGACTTGTAGTCCGAGAACATCAGCTGGGCGAAGACTTCCGCCTTGTCGTTGACCTCATAGCGACCGAAGGCACCGAGGGTGTAACGCTCGTCCGGGCGCTGGTAGTAGTTCAGCGGGCCGAAGTTGTAGTTGTTCACGTTTGAGCTGAACGGGACGAAGGTCCGGCCGGCCCCCAGGGTGTAGTTGAAGGCTCCGAAGTCCGTGAAACGGCCCGGGAACGAAGTGCCGGAGCCTCCGCAGGTGAAGGTGGTCGG
Source organism: uncultured Brevundimonas sp. (assembly GCA_964520795.1). Lineage (GTDB taxonomy): Bacteria > Pseudomonadota > Alphaproteobacteria > Caulobacterales > Caulobacteraceae > Brevundimonas. Next base: position 395 of record CAZFQC010000294.1, on the reverse strand, counting down.
GGTGGCGACTGCCGGAGCCCCGAGCGAGCAGGACGAATAGTCGCGGTCGCCCTGCAGGATCGGGTTGTTGTTCCGATAGCCGGCATAGGCGACCAGGTTGCCCCGGCCGTCCGGCGCGGCGACGCCCATGGTGATGTTGATCGAACGGCTCTCACCGTCCGAGACGTTGTCGTCGGGCAGCCGGAACTGGGCGGCGTTGGTGAGGCCACGACGCGTGATCTCGGCGCGCAGGTTGCCGACGCCGTCAAAGTCGTTGTTGTGCTGATAGAAGCCGTACTGGGCGTCGATCTGCAGACCTTCGAAGTCCTTCTTCATGATGAAGTTGACAACCCCGGCCAGGGCGTCCGAGCCGTAAACGGCGGAAGCGCCGCCGGTCAGGACTTCAACGCGCTCGA
>CAZFQC010000293.1:0-3326 GCA_964520795.1 uncultured Brevundimonas sp. | reverse complement strand
GGCGTCGGCGACCACATGAGCCACTACAACGTCAACGGCGGGGTGGCGAAGACCCTGATCCGGCACCTGATCCGCTGGGTGGCGACGAAGGAGCACACGGGCGGCGCGGCAGACGTGCTGCAGGCCATTCTGGACACGGAGATTTCGCCGGAACTGGTGCCCGCCGGCGCGGACGGAAAGCTCCAGTCCACCGAGGCGACGGTCGGCCCCTATGCGCTGAACGACTTCTTCCTGTTCTACATCACCCGCTTCGGCCTGAAGCCGTCGAAGGTCGCGTACCTGGCGCATCAGGCCTGGAAGGACTCGTCAACGGGTCACTGGCCGACGGCGACGCCGGATGACGAGAAGATCGAATACGATCTCGCCACGATCAAACACTGGCTGCGGAAATTCCTGTTCCGCTTCTTCCAGACCAGCCAGTTCAAGCGCTCGGCCCTGCCCAACGGACCGAAGGTCGTCACCGGCGGATCGCTGTCGCCACGGGGCGACTGGCGGGCGCCTTCGGATGCGACGGCAAGGGTTTGGCTGGATGAGCTGGAAGCCAACGTTCCGGAGGCTTGATCCGCTTCAGGCCGGATTGAGCCAGATCTGAAATCCCAGGAACAGGATCGCAGCCGCGACGGCGAGAAGCGTTCCGCCGACGATGATTCGCAGCGGCCAGACGAGCCACGAGGTGGTGCGGTCCTGCAGTCGCGGAAACACCGGCGAGAAGAGGTAGAAGGGGTCAATCCCTCCGTTCGGCCACCACATGACGAGCCACGGCATGCGAGGCGGCAACTCACCCGTCCGGATGCGTCGACGCGCGCGGTGGTCGACCCAGGCCGCCATGACCAGGGCGACGAGGTTCAGAAAGAACAACGCGAAAAAGGCCGCGAGCCAGTCCATGGCTTGGAGACTAGGGCAGCTCGCTCAAGAACGGAAAAATCGCCGCCTTGGCCTCGGGTTCGTCGAGCATCGGGGCGTGGCCGACGCCGGGGACCTCGACGAAATCCATCTTCGGGGCGCGTTTGCGCATCTTCGCCGCGATCTCGGGGCTGAGCAGATCGGAGGTCCCGCCGCGCACCAGCAGGGTCGGCCGGCCCTTGGCCAGGCGGGTGAAGAAGGGCCACAGATTGGGCACCAGGGCCTTTGATCCGGCGGCCCGGATCGGGGCCATGATGTCGGGGTCATAGTCCGGGATCGGCGTGCCCTCGGTCCCCATGCGGAAGGTGCGCCGGGCGAAGGCGTCCCAGTCGGCGTCCGAATAGTGGGGCAGGGCGACCTCATTGAGTTTTCGCACATAGGCCGCCGCATCGGCCCAGTTGCTGATCTCCACAGGTTGTCCCGCATAGGCGGCGATCCGGCCCAGGCCGACAGGCGAAACCTCGGGGCCGACGTCATTGATGATGGCGGCGGCGATGACCTTCGAGCGGATGGCGGCCAGGGCCATGGTGATCAGCCCGCCCATGGATGTGCCGAGGAAGACGGCCCGCTCGATGCCGAGGTCACGCATCAGGGCCAGCACGTCCTGGGCGTAGGTCGCGGGCTGGTAGGTCATGGGATTCGGCGCCCGGTCGGACTGGCCGCGGCCACGGATGTCCACGGCCAGCACCCGCCGCCCGCTCTGGGCGATCAGGGGGGCGATGGCGTCGAAATCGGCCGAATTGCGGGTCAGGCCGTGGATGGCGATGACCGGCAGTTTCGCCGTGCCGGAGGCCGCCGCATAGTCGCGGGCATACAGGCTCAGACCGTCCGAACTGGACCAGCGGCGCTCGGCGAAGGTCTGGGTCATTGAGGGCTCCAAGGGCTGACGGCCAAGCTTATTTCATGGACAGGAGAATTCCCACCCGACGCGACCTGACAGCCGGTGTCAGTTCTTCAGTGACCCAGCAGTTCCCGGACGAATTCGTACAGGTCGCCGCCCTCGAAGCGGAAGCCCGGCACGCCGGCGCGGCGGGCGGCCTCCATGTCGGAGGGCTGGTCGCCGATCATGAAGCTCTTTGCCGGATCGATGCCGTGGTCGGCGATGGCGCGCAGGATCATGCCCGGATTGGGCTTCCGGTCCGGGTGGTCGGGGTGGATATAGGCCTCCACCCGGCCCTCGCTGTGGAACGGACAGGCGTAGACGGCGCCGATCACGGCCCCCCTGGCCGCCAGCTTTCGGACGATCAGGGTATTGAAGGCCTTCATCTGGGCCTCGCTGAACAGACCGCGCGCCACGCCCGACTGATTGGTCACGATGACGCACAGATAGCCGAGCTGGTTCAGCCGCCGCACGGCCTCGGCCGCGCCGGAGACGAGGCGGAGATGCTCTTCCAGATGGGGATAGCCGGTGTCCTCGATCAGCACGCCGTCGCGATCGAGGAAGACGGCGGGAACGCCAGAATTCATGGTTTCTGGCCATACGCCGCCGTGCACGGTCGTTGCAACCCGTCACGCGAAGTGACGGCGCAGGATTTGGCGTCACGGCGGGCGATTTGGTAGGAGGCCGCAACCGCAGCGGCGCAGAACGTCCGCCGCCTTGCCGCGCCCGCGCCCGGAGATCGTCCCGACATGAGCATTCCCTTCATCGACCTGCAGGCCCAGCGCCTTCGCCTGAACGGCCGGATCGAGGCCGCCGTCCAGGAGGCCGTCGTCGGCGGCGCCTGGGTCATGGGTCCGCAGGTGCGCCAGTTCGAGGCCGACCTCGCCGCCTTCGGCCAGGCGAAACACGCCCTGGGCTGCGCCAACGGCACCGACGCCCTGGCCCTGCCGCTGATGGCCTGGGGCATCGGCCGCGGCGACGCCGTCTTCGTGCCCAGCTTCACCTTCGCCGCCACCGCCGAGATCGTGCCCTGGTTCGACGCCGAGCCGGTCTTCATCGACGTCGATGCGACGACCTACAATATGGACCCCGGCCATCTGGAGGCCGCCATCGAGGCCACGCTGAAGGAAGGCCGGCTGAAGCCGCGCGTGGTCATCGCCGTCGACCTGTTCGGCCAGCCCGCCGACTATCCGGCCATCAAGGCCGTCTGCGACAAATACGGGCTCAAGCTGATCGCCGATTCGGCCCAGGGCTTCGGCTGCACGATCAACGGCGACCATCCGCTGAAATGGGCTGATATCACCACCACCAGCTTCTTCCCGGCCAAGCCGCTGGGCTGCTACGGCGACGGCGGGGCGGTACTGACCGACGACGACGACCTGGCCCAGATGATCGATTCCGTCCGCGTGCACGGCAAGGCGGTGGCGCGGGACCTGGAAGGCAAGACCTTCGACCACGATCCCAAATATCTGAACATGCGAATCGGGCTGAACAGCCGTCTGGACACCATCCAGGCCGCCGTCCTGATCGAGAAGCTGAAGGT
>CAZFQC010000292.1:0-3329 GCA_964520795.1 uncultured Brevundimonas sp. | reverse complement strand
GCCTGAACTCGTCCGCCGACACCGGCTTCTTCTACGTGACCAAGAAGAACGCCCGCACGATGACCGAGAAGATGGTCGTGAAGAAGTACGACCCCGTCGTGCGCAAGCACGTCGAGTTCAAGGAAGGCAAGATCAAGTAAGGCTCACGCCTGCTGGATTTCAGAACGCCCGGTGGAAACGCCGGGCGTTTTTGTTTGGGCGGGGTCGGCCCGTCCCCGGCGTGCTAGGTTGCGGCAATGAGTGATCCGAACGACGACCTGCCGCCCGAAAGCCCCGTCCAGCGGGCGCTGCGCCTGAAGAAGGCGGCCATTGAGGCCCGGGAAAAGCCGCCGCGCGGCGGCCGTTTCCAGCGCGAACAGGCCGCGCGAATCGCGACGGGCAAGTCCAAGCCGTGGATGAGCCGGTAGGGGCCGTCAGGCCGCCCTTGCGATGACCTGGTTCCGGCCGCGCGCCTTGGCCTCGTAGACCCCTTCGTCAGCCCGCTTCAGCAGGGCGTCCGGCGTATCGTCGAGACCGGTACTGGCCGCGACGCCGACCGAGACGGTGACGGTCAGGGCCTCGGTGCCGCTCATGATCGGGAAGGGCTGGCCGCCGACGTCGCGGCGGATCCGGTCGGCGACGTGGGTGGCGTCTTCCAGACTGGCGCCGGGCATCACCACCACGAACTCCTCGCCGCCGAGGCGGCACGGCAGGTCGATGGCGCGGACATTGGTGGCCAGGCGCACCGCGAACTCGCGTAGCACCTCGTCGCCGGCGTCGTGGCCGAAGCCGTCGTTGACCAGCTTGAAATGGTCGATGTCCATGACCAGAACGGCGACGCCGTCGCCCCCCTGCCCGGCCCGGCTCATGAGCGCCTGCAGCTGTCCGGCCATGTAGCGGCGGTTGTGCAGGCCGGTCAGGGCGTCGGTGACTGCCATCTCGAGGCTGTAGTCCAGCTTCTGCTTGAGGAAGTCGGCATAGCGTTTGCGCTTGATCTGGGTGAGCGCGCGCGCCTCCAGCTCCTCCGGGTCGACCGGACGCGGCAGGATGTCGTTGACGCCGAGCTCCAGCGCCTTGAGCAGGCGCGGGCGGTCGGCCGGATCAACCACAGCCAGGATCGGGATCCGCCGCGCAGCCTCGGTCGAGCGGGTCTGGGCGACAAAGCGTAGTCCGTCGAACTCCGCGCTGGAGACATTGACGATCATCAGGTCGACCGGACCGCGCGCGGCGATCAGGGCCGCGGCCGGGTCACTCTCGACCGTCGGGCGGTGTTCGGCGGCCAGATGTTCGGCCATCTTGCGGGCCTGACGCTCATTGTCGTCGACGATCAGCACCCGGCCGCCCGACCCGCGCAGTCGTCCGGCCCCGTCGGTGTCGACGCCCAGCCGGCGGCCGCTCTCCTCGCGCTCGCGCAGCTCGTCCATCACCGACTTGAGGCGCAGCAGCGAGCGGACGCGGGCGAACAGGATGACGTCGTCGATCGGCTTGGTGACGAAGTCGTCGGCCCCGGCGTCCAGTCCCTTGAGCTTGTCCTCGCGACCGTCCAGCGCCGTCACCAGCACCACGGGGATGTGTCGCGTCACCGGATCCGCCTTCAGCCGGCGGCAGGTCTCGAACCCGTCCATGCCGGGCATCATGACGTCCAGCAGGATGATGTCGGGGCGTTCGTCGGAGGCGACCTGCAGCGCCGAGGCGCCGTCGCCGGCGGTCAGCACCTCATAATATTCGAGCGTCAGCTTGGCCTCGAGCAGGCGGACGTTCGCTTCCACGTCGTCAACGACCAGAATACGCGCCGTCATTCGTCCCTACCCCAGGTGTTTCCGAACCACGTCGAGGAAATGCATCACCGAGATCGGCTTGGAGATATAGGCCTCGCAACCGCCCTGGCGGATGCGCTCCTCGTCGCCCTTCATGGCGAAAGCCGTGACGGCGACGACGGGGATGTGGCTCAGTTCCTCGTCGTCCTTCAGCCATTTGGTGACCTCCAGGCCGCTGATCTCCGGCAGCTGGATATCCATCAGAATCAGGTCGGGCTTGTGCAAGCGCGCCAGGGCCAGCGCCTGCAGCCCCTCGCGGGTCTGCAGCGTCTGGTAGCCCTGCGAGTCAAGCAGATCATGAAACAGCTTCATGTTCAGCTCGTTATCCTCGACGATGAGGACTTTCTTGGACATCATCACCCTGGCCTGATCGCCTCCGGGTGCCGCTGCACCGAGGCTTGGCACCTTCTTCGTGCACTGTGGCCCGGCGGGTCTTAAGTTGGGGTGAAGCCAACCCCCGGGATCACCTGTGCCCATCCGCGCCATCTGCCGCGATTGCCTGCACACCGCCGACCACACGATCGCGCGTTGCCCGGCGTGCGCTTCGCGGCGCGTGGTGCATCACGACGAACTCGATCAGCTGACCATCGCCCATCTGGACTGCGACGCCTTCTATGCCTCGGTTGAGAAGCGCGACCGGCCGGAACTGCGGGACCGGCCCGTCATCGTCGGCGGCGGCAAGCGCGGCGTGGTCTCGACCTGCTGCTATATCGCCCGCCAGTACGGGGTTCATTCGGCCATGCCGATGTTCAAGGCGCTCAAGGCCTGCCCCGAGGCCGTGGTCATCAAGCCCGACTTCCGCAAATACGTCGCGGCCAGCGAGGCCATCTTCGGCGCCGTCGGCAAGTTGACGCCGTTGGTCCAGACCCTGTCGCTGGACGAGGCCTGGATCGACCTGACCGGCACCGAGCGGCTGAACGGCGGCCCGCCCGCCTTCCAGCTGATCCGCCTGCAGCAGCAGATCGAGACCGACACGGGCCTGACCGTCTCCATCGGCCTGGCCCCCAATCGCTTTCTGGCCAAGGTGGCGTCGGAACTGGACAAGCCCCGCGGCTTCTCGGTGCTGGGCTCGGAAGCCGCCGCCGTGCTCGCGCCTCGCCCGGTCGGCATCCTGCCCGGCGTCGGCCCGGTGTTTCGCAAGACCCTGCAGAGCGACGGCTATGCCACCGTCGGCGATCTGGCCGCCGCCGATGTGCGGGATCTGGTCCGGCGTTATGGCGAGACCGGTCTGCGGCTGCACGACCTCGCCCACGGCCGCGACGCCCGCGCCGTCAATCCGGGGCATGAGCGCAAGGGGATGAGCGCCGAGACCACGTTCAACGAAGACCTGACCGCCGCCGAGGACCTCGAGGCCGAGCTGTGGCCGCTGTGTGAGAAGCTGGCCTCCAAGGCCCGGCGGGACGGGGTGGCCAGCCGGGTGCTGGTGCTCAAGCTGCGCCGCACGGACTTCAAGATCGTCACCCGCCGAATGTCCCTGCCCGAACCGGTCCAGACCGCCCGCGCCCTGTTCGCCGCGGGTCGGGCGTTGATGGC
>CAZFQC010000291.1:0-3331 GCA_964520795.1 uncultured Brevundimonas sp. | reverse complement strand
CAAGCGCGTTTATCGCCATAGTCCGGGCGAACCCGGACAGCGGGAATATAGGCGCAAGGCCCTGAATTTCCAAGGGCGGTGCTCAACACCGTTCAGGGCTGCGGCGAGCGCGCCAGACTCCAGTCAAACAGCGAACTCGCCCGTGGACGCCCGAACACGTCTTCCGAGGGATCGAACCGGCCCAGCCGACGGGTCAGCGTACAGGCCGCGATGTCGGTTTCGTCTCTGCCCGAGGTCGTCGTGACCAGGCACTGGGTCGCCGCGCCCGCCGCATCGACCTCCAGCCTCAGTCTGACGGCGTCTAGGCCGGCGCTGCTTTCGGCGGGCGCGGCTGCCCGTATCGCCGCCACGCTCCCGGCGGCGGCCTAGGCGCGGGACGGCCGTTCGTGTTCCGCCAGGATCGCGTTCGGTCGCCCTGCGTGCTGGACGAAATGAATCATTGTGCGGCGCTCATAGTCCTGTTCCGCTCCCGGAAACACATAGCGGCCGCGCCTCGCGGCGTCGCAGGCGCGGCGGTCGAAGCGGGCGTCGCCGGACGAGCCGACGACGGTGCAGGTCAGCCGGCCGCGCTCGTCGGCGGAAATCCGGACGCCGGTCCATGGCGAGCCCGAGGCCTCCGGTGCTGCGCCTCCGCCGGGCAACAGGTCCAGACCCGACACCTCTGCGCTCGTCGAGGCCCAATGGAGGGGCCAGCCGCCGGAGGGCGGCGGTGGAGGCGGCGCCGGCGGCAGTTGCATGTGGTCGACCAGCCGCGCCGGCGCCGCGCGCGTCCGCTGCTCAAACCAGATGTACATGAAATAGGAATCGGCCACGCGGTTTCCCGCCACATCCAGCGCGGGGACCAGCTTCATCCGTTGGCTCATGCGCTCGCACAGGCCGCTGGAATAGGCGTCCTCCGGGCCATGCTCGACGTGACAGCTCGCAACGCGCCCATCTGCCCCGATGTCGAAAAACAAGGCCGCCCGCGACGGTGGCGCCGACCCGGCCCGCAGCAGTTCGACAGACGGATCGTCCTCTGCGATCCAGTCGCGGATATCGCCGTCGGGCAGGGCGCGTCTAAGAAGGCCGGGCTCCTCGCGGTTGGTCAGCGATGTCCCGCCGGGACGCAGCGCCGGTGCGTATCCCATCACCCCCACCGCCGGATGGAGGGGAGTCGGCGTCTCCGTCGGCGCCTGCGCCCGCGCGGGCCTTCCTGCCGACAGCACGGCCGCCACGGCCATCGCGGTCACCGCGATCCGGATCATGAGCATCCCCCTCGAAACATCCTTGTCGGCCAGAATGACCGGGCCGGGGCAGTTGGGGAAGGGGCCTCCCGGGCGCCGAACGGCCCGGTCTGACGTCCGGCAGCCATTCCCCCGTCGGGGGCAGCGCCCTTGACCCGGACTCTGCGAACTGCGTTCTGGACGTTCAAAATTGGGAGATTTCCGATGCGTCCAGTGACCTTCGCCGCCGTGGCCGCCGCGCCGCTGCTGCTGCTCTCGGCCTGTGATCAGTTCATGCCCGCGCCCGCGCCCGCGCCCGCGCCCGCACCGGACCCCGCGCCGCCGCCGCCCGCAATCTCGTCGGTCTTTGGCGGTCTCGACCTCAGCCAGTCCTTCACCGTCCGCGGCAATGAACCCTTCTGGAACATCGCCGTGACCTCGGCGACGCTCGACTACAACGGCCTCGACCGGCCGCAGGAGACGGCCCCCAACCCCGGACCCCAGGTCTCGTTGGCTGTGGCCACCTATACAGTCACCACCAACCTGAATAATGGGCTGGTCATCGTCCTGACGCCCGGCCCCTGTTCGGACGGCATGAGCGAGACCGTCTATCCGCTGAACGCGACCGTCATCCGTCCCGGCGAAGTCCTGACCGGCTGCGCCGGCGCCTGATCGTGGCGGGCCCGGTCAGACCCGGGCCAATCCCGGCGTCTGGTTCCTGAACCAGGTCAGCTGCCGTTTGGCATAGTTGCGGGTCGCCTCGACGGCGACCCGTCAGCGTCGTTGCGCCCATCACAATGGAGGGCTTGAAGTTCACGGCGCACCTCGGTCTATTCATCCTTGGGCGGGATAGTCTCGGAGAACAGCGCCATGGTTCAAGCTATCCGCGCGGCGGCGGTTACCGTTTGTCTGATCCTCTTCGCCTGTCAGCAAGCACCGGCTGGAGCTCAGGAGGCGGAGGGCTTCTCTGCTGCCGACCGCGCCCGAATAGAGGCCCGCATCGACCAGATTAACCAGTCGTTATCGTCCGGTGATTTAGCAGCCGCGATTGACTTTATGCCTCCCCGACTGCTCCGGAGGATCGCTCTGCGCGCGGGCGTGCCCGAGGCGGAGCTGAAGGCGGCGACCCGAGAAATGGTCGCTACCGAAATGCAGGGCGTAACCTTCGTCTCAATCGACACGAATCTCGCTTCGGCCGCGCCGGTGCGCACGCCTGACGGGTCGCGAACGTATCTGCTTATTCCGACGATTTTTGTCATGGACATCCCGGGGGCGGGCCGAATTCGATCGACCACCTCGACCTTGGCGCTCAAGGACGGCGGCGAATGGTATCTGATCAGGATCGACGAGCAGAATCAGGTGCACCTGAAGGAGCTTTGGCCAGAGTTCGCTCCTGTCCAGTTTCCGGTCGCTGCAATGGAACGGGTTCAATAACATTCATGGAGTTCGTCCCCATCCCTGCGTCTGGTTCCTGAACCAGGTCAGCTGGCGTTTGGCATAGTTGCGCGTGGCCTGACGCGTCGCCTCGACGGCGGCTGCCAGCGTCGTCCGGCCCGCCAGATGGGCGGCGAACTCGCGTACCCCGACGGCCTTCATCGCGGGCAGGGCGGGGTCCAGTCCGCGCGCGACCAGCGCCCGCACCTCGTCCAGGGCACCGGCCTCGACCATTTGCGCGACCCGCAGATCGCATTGGGCGTACAGCGCCTCCCGCTCCGGCTCGATCACCAGACCCGTCCATGACCCCGGTGCCAGCAGGGGCGTCGTATCCGCCGTCCAGTCACTCAGCGCCCGGCCAGTGTGCTGCGCCACCGCCCAGGCCCGGGTCAGCCGCTGGCGATCCCCGGCCTCGATCCGCGCCTCCGCCGCCGGATCGACCCCGGCCAGCCGCCGCCGGAACGCCGCCTCGCCGTCGCTATCGAACTCCGCCCCGGCCGCGTCGCGCACCTCGGCCGGCACCTCCGGAATGTCCGCCAGCCCCGTGGTCAGGGCCGTGAAATACAGGCCGGTCCCCCCGACCAGCAGCGCCGGCCGCCCCGCGGCCGCCAGGTCCGCCAGCTCCGGCATGACCGCCCGGCTCCAGCGCCCCACCGACCAGGCGTCGGCCGCGTCGGCCACGCCATACAGCCGGT
>CAZFQC010000290.1:0-3337 GCA_964520795.1 uncultured Brevundimonas sp. | reverse complement strand
TCGGGCAGGCCGGCGATCTGCAGCTTGATCTCATACTGGTCGGACCAGAACCACGGGACCTCGGGCGTCGGGGCCGTGCGTCCGGTGATCGCCGCCGCCGCCTGCTTCGCCTGTTCCAGCGCATTGGGCACGCTCTCCAGCCGATGCCGCCGCCCGCCGTGCACCGGGATCGGCCGGAAGGTCATGTCGCCGATGGCCCAGATAGCGGGATCGGAGGTCCGCGCCGTCTCGTCCACCACCACGCCGTTCCCGCAGACCAGTCCGGCGGTCCGCGCAAGGCCGTCGCAGGCCAGCGCCCCGATCCCGACCAGCACCGCATCCGCCTCGACCAGCCGCCCGTCGCCCAGGCGCACGCCGCCGTCCTCGAACGCGACCACCTCGGCGGACGTCAGCATTTCGACGCCGTGCGCCCGATGGTGGGCGGTGAAGAAGGCCGACAGCGCCTCCGACGCCACCCGAGCCAGCACCCGGTCCATTCGTTCGATGACCACGACCCCGGCCCCCAGCGCCCGCGCCGAAGCCGCCGCCTCCAGCCCGACATAGCCGCCGCCGACCACCGCCAGCCTCCTGCCCCGCCCCAGCGCCGCCTTCAGCCTCTCCGCATCCGCCAGGGTCCGCAATTCCAGCAGATCCGGCCGGTCCGCCCCCGGGATCGCCAGCTTCCGCGCGGTCGATCCCGTCGCGAGGATCAGGGCGTCATAGCGCTCGACCGTCCCGTCGGCGAAGGTGACGGTCCGGACCGCCGCATCGATCGCCGTCGCCGTCACACCGGTGCGAAGTTCGATGTCCTGCTCTGCGTAGAAGGCCTCCGGGCGCAGCAGCAGCGCCTCCAGATCAGCCTCGCCCTTCAGCCAGGCCTTGGACAGGGGCGGCCTCTGGTATGGTGCCGCCGGCTCCTCGCCCGCCAGCACGATCGGCCCCTCATGACCGTACTGCCGCAGGAGCGCCGCCGCCGTCCCGCCTGCATGGCCCGCGCCGATGATCAGAACCTTGGTCATGTTTGGGAAGTAGTGCGAACCCGCCTCATTCGCCAAGACCTGATGCGGACGCAGGGCGGGATTCCATTGTCGGGAATCGAAAGTTCATGCGAACATCGTTCTTCTAACTGTTGGGGACACTGGGGATATGAAAGTCAGAACCATCTTCGCCGCCGCCGCGGCCCTGCTCTTCGCAGCGACCGGCGCTCACGCGCAGGACGCATCGCTTAACGCCACCTACGGCAGCTACAACCTGTCGACGGGCTTCCAGCCCGATCCGTACCAGATCTCGGTGACCGCCGGCGGCACGATCGACGCCTCGCATCTGGGATCGCCCTGCCGGGGATCGGTCGCCCGCGCGCCCGATGTCCAGCTGACCTTCACGGCAGGCACCCTGCCGCTCTACCTGGTGGTCAACGCCGATTCCGACACGACCCTGGTCGTCAACGGCCCGGACGGCCTGTGGTACTGCGATGACGACTCCAACGGCGGCGTCAATCCGCAGGTGACCTGGAACAGCCCGCGTTCGGGCGTCTATGACATCTGGGTCGGCACCTATAGCGGTGGCACCACACCGGCGACCCTGAGCTTCACCGAACTGACCGACGGCGAAGCGCGCATCATGACCCATATGGACAATCCGGCACCCCGGGTCCCCAACTCCGGCCTGACCGCCCTCTATGGCGAAGTCGTCCTGACGGCGGGCTTCCGGCCCGATCCGCACCGCGTCTCCCTGACCGCTGGCGGCACGATCCCCGCCTCCGGTGTGTCCTCGTCCTGCTCCGGCTCGATCGGCGAGGCCCCGGACTATCAGGTGACCTACAACGCCGGTTCGCTGCCGCTGACGATCCGCACCGAGGCCGGAACGGACACCACCCTGGTGGTCAACGGACCGGACGGAAACTGGTACTGCGACGACGACTCGGGCGAGGGCACCAACGCCCTGTTGCGTTTCGGCAAGCCGGGTTCGGGCGTCTACGACATCTGGGTCGGCACCTATGGCGGCGGCACCAATCCCGCCAACCTGGTCATCACCGAACTGGAATAACCCCGACACACAGAACCGGACCGATCGGCGCACCCCGCCGGCCGGTCCGGACCCACTGTCTTCGATCAGCGCTTGACCGTTCCACTGTTACAGCATAGTGGAACGGTCATGACCGACACCCTCTCCCGCAAGGCCGTGCACAAGGCGGCCGACGACCGGCTCGCGCTGTATGACGCCCTGCTGTGTCTGAAGACGCGCGAGGAGCTGGACGCCTTTCTGTCCGACCTGTGCACCCCCTCCGAGCTGCGCGCCTTCGCCGAGCGATGGGCCGTGGCGCGGCTGCTGGACGCGAACCTGCAATCCTATCGCGAGATCGCTGCCGAGGCCGGGGCCAGCCCGACCACGGTCGTGCGCGTCGCCCGCTTCCTCAGGGAGATGCCGCACCAGGGCTACCGCCTGGTGCTGGACCGCCTGAAAGCCAAAGCCTGAAATCGAAAGTCTGGGTCCCCCGTCATGAGCACTGTCCAGGGTCGGCTGCGTATCGCCGTCCAGAAATCCGGCCGCCTGTCCGACCGCAGCCTGGACCTCGTCCGCGACGCAGGCCTGCGCGTGGTCAAGGGCAACAACGACCTGCTTTACCGGGTGGAGAACTATCCGATCGACCTGTTGCGCGTCCGCGATGATGACATCCCCACCTTTGTCGCCGACGGCGTCTGCGATCTCGGCATCGTCGGCGAGAATGTGCTGGAAGAGGTCCGCAATGGCGGTCCCACCGCCGAGGTCCTGATGCCGCTCGGCTTCGGCCGCTGCACCCTGAAGATCGCCGTGCCGCCGACGCTCGACTACGCCGGCCCCGCCTCGCTGGACGGCCTGCGCATCGCCACCTCCTATCCGAAGATCCTGCGCCGCTTTCTGGATGAGCAGGGCGTCTCCGCCGACATCGTCACCATGCGCGGTGCCGTCGAGGTCGCGCCCCGGCTCAAACTGGCTTCGGCCATCTGCGATCTCGTCTCGACCGGTGCCACGCTCGAGGCCAACGGCCTGGCGGCGAAGGAGACGGTGCTGGACAGCCAGGCGGTGCTGATCAAGTCCCCGGTCGCCCCGGAGTCCGGCCTCCGGCATCTGCTGGACAGCATCATCGAACGCATGGCCGGCGTGGTGTCCTCGCAGGGAGCCAAATACGTCATGCTCAACGCGCCCCGCTCGGCCCTGGCCGAGATCACCGCCATCCTGCCCGGCGCCGGTGCCCCGACGGTCATGCCCCTGGCCGGCCGCGACGACGCCGTGGCCGTGCACGCGGTCTGTCAGGAGGCGGTCTTCTGGGAGACGCTGGAACGGCTCAAGGCCGCCGGTGCCTCGGCCATCCTCGTCC
>CAZFQC010000289.1:0-3338 GCA_964520795.1 uncultured Brevundimonas sp. | reverse complement strand
AGCTGCACGTCGTCGACCGGCCGGGCGAGCGGGTGCTGGGCGTCTGCACGGCCGGAAATCTGTCCGTCACCCAGACGGCACTGGCCATGGCGCGTGAAGGTGTCCACCTGAGCGTCGGCGAGGAGCGGGAGACGCTCGAGACCGCCCCGACCCTGTTCCGTTGCGCCCAGCTCTTGGGCCATGCCCTGCGCGAGACGCGGCTGTCGATCGCTCCGGCGATGGAGGCCGACAGCCTGAACACCTCGGCCTCGATGTTGCTGGGCGGTCAGGTCGGCGGCGGCCGGATGGGGCTGTATCTGATCTACAGCCAGGGCAATTTCATCGAGTGCGGCCGCGACACGCCCTATCTGCAGATCGGGGAGGCCAAATACGGCAAGCCGATCCTCGAGAGCGGCCTGGCGTATGATACGCCGCTGTCCGAGGCGGTGAAGCTGGGGCTGATTTCCTTCTCGACCACGATGCGATGCAATGTCGGGGTCGGGGCGCCGTTCGACATGCTGACCCTGCGCCGCGACTTTCTTAGCGGCGAGCATCGGCGGATTGAGGAAGACGACGCCTATTTCACCGATCTGCACGAACAGTGGACCCGGGCCCAGGCCCAGGCCCGCCGCCAGATGCCGGTCCCGCCGTGGCTGATGGGCGCCCCCAGGCTGGCAACCAGCCGGAGCTAGTCCCATCCGGGATTGAAGCGTTCCGCCAGCAACGGGCCGTCCAGGTCGGCAGCGGCTGAATTCGAACCGTCTGCGAAGACCTGCGAGGCGATCAGGTCCAGACGCGCAGGGGTGCCGGGCGGATCGAACTCCCAATCCATGCCGGGCAGGACCTGGGGCGACAACTCATACATCCTGGCCAGATCGATGCTGGATCCATCAGAGAAGCGAAGCGCTTCGACCCCGCTGAGCCGATCGAGCCCGTCGTGTCCCTTGATGATGATGTCGTCGCCGGAAGTGAGCACGCGATAGTCGTTGCGTGCGCCGCTCAGGATCACGACGTCCCAGCCCTTGCCGCCCGAGATCACGTCGTCGCCCTTGCCGCCGTCCAGAACGTCGTCGCCGTCGCCGCCCAGGATGGTGTCGGCTCCGGACCCGGCGACTATCTGATCGTCGCCCTGACCCCCGTCGAAATACTCATCGAAGACCCAGCCCTGGTCCGCGGACCAGGCATCGAGGCGGCCGGACAATTGGTCATCGAACGCAGTCCCTATAAGGCCTTCGATTTCGGTCAGAAGGTCAATTCCAGAGCCCCGGGTGTCCTGCTTGCCCCAGTTTCCGGTGTAGATGTCCCATCCGACGTAGGTGGTGACCATCACGCCGGCCGGCGCGTCCGAGTAGTCGACAATATCGAACCCGACCAACCCATGCATCTCGTCATTGCCCGAGCTGTCGCGCATGACATCGTCGCCGAACCCGCCCTGCATGACGTCATTTCCGGCACCGCCGTCCATGATGTCATTCTGGCTGGTCGCGGTGACTCCCAGCGATCCGGCCCCGCCGCCATCACCGACCAGGGCGTCGTTTCCGTCGCCGCCGACAAGCACGTCATTTCCCCATCCGGCCGACAGGACGTCATTGCCGTCGCCGCCTTCAAGGCGGTCGCTCTCGTCGCTGGCGACCAGGGTGTCGTTGCCATCGCCGCCGTAGAGTTCTGCCTGGCCGCCCCAGCCCCAGATCGTGTCGTCACCCTCGTCGCCGTAGATAACGTCGTCGCCATTGGCTCCGAACATGTTGTCGTTGCCAAGCCCGCCGTGCATCTCGTTTGAGCCTTCAGCGGCGTTTCGCGGGGTCAGGACGCTGGCACCGGCGTGCCAGCCTCTGAGCTGGTCGTCCCCGTCGCCGCCCAGAATCAGATTGTGACCGGTCCCGCCCGAGAGGACATCGTTCCCGCCCAGGCCGATTATGACGTCATCCCCACTGGCGCCCCGGAGGGTGTTCGTTTCATCCGTGCCGGTCAGGTGGTCAGCAAAGGCGCTGCCGAACACCCCTTCGATACTGACTAGCGTATCCATCCCCTCGCCGAGGTCCTGCGGTCCACTGACCCTCAGATCGACGGTCCCGGCCTCGTTGAGCTGCACATAGTCATAGCCGACCCCACCATCGAGACGGTCATTGCCGCCGCCGCCGATCAGGATGTCGCCGCCGCCGTCGCCGGACAGGATGTCGTCTCCGGCCCCTCCAGAAAGTTGATCATTGTCGGACCAGCCGGTCAGCACATCGGCGCCGGATCCACCGACCACATGCGCCATTTCGAGGTTGCGAACGTCAGCGACGACGGTCCCGTCCGCTGTGGCGACGGCGCTGATCCAGTCGTGGGTATATTCAACCGATCGGGTCTCGTTCGAGAAATTCAGCCGAACCGTATCCCAGCCCTCGCCGCCGTCCGCGAAGCCGCCGCCCGTATGCAGATCGATAGTGTCGATACCTGAGCCGCCGATGATCCGGTCGTAGCCTGAGCCGCCTGTGATTTCGACGCTTTCGATGTTCCGGAGAACGACCGCGGCAAGCCCGCCGACCGTGGCGACCGCCTCGGCATTGTCATGGGTGTAGTTCACCGGATCGTTGCGGTCCGAGAAGTCGACCCTGGCGAAATCCGCGCCGCCGCCGCCGTTGACGCTTCCATTCCCGCGTCCCATGTCAAATCGTCCGTCGGTGTCGGCCCCGACAACTGTATCGTTCCCGTCGCCCGCATAGATTTCATCGCTCATCGCCAGCATCATGCCGACGCCGCCGGTGATGACGTCGTCGCCGGCGAAGGCGCGGGAGGGGTCGGCGATGATCTGTCCGACCGTCAGGCCAAGGGGGGCAAGGCCGTCGATCGAGACGTTCTGGTCCGGATCCGGCGGCAAGTTCGGACCGTCTCCCGGAAAGCCCACGCCGATCCACCTGACGACGCCGCTCGGGAATTCAGCGCCTTCCTCATAGGTGAATCCCCCGTCCGATCTGAAGCTGATCAGGGTGGGGTAGTAGCTGATTGAAGCCGCATAAAGCACTTCAATGGTGAACCACTTCTCATCGGCCCGCACCACGCGCCAGTCGTTCTGCAAACTGGAGGTGATGTCGAGCCCGTACCAAGGCGTGCGTCCGAAGCCCTCGGTGCCCGCCATGTTGGATCGCGCTGCGATTACCACCGTCATGTCATGCCGCTCGCTTCGATAGAGTGGCTGGAATCATCTCTCGCTAAGGTCGCCAAGGCAAGCCGTCTTTCGCGAGAACCACCCCGTGATCAGTGGCCGTGGTCGCCCTCGGAGTCCGCTTCCGACGCCCCCGCAGCCCAGCCTTCACCACCCGCCTCGGCGAACCAGAAGGGCGCGCGGGCCCGCTGGCGTGGCGCGACCTCGTTCA
>CAZFQC010000288.1:0-3339 GCA_964520795.1 uncultured Brevundimonas sp. | reverse complement strand
TCGGCGGGGGCGGTGATCCTCAACCCCGACGACCTGCCCGCCGGCATCGACGACTCCAAGGCCCTGACCCACGCCCGGCGCGAGGCGCTGGAAATCGAGATCAAGGCCCGCGCCCTCGCCTGGGGCGTCGGCTTCGCCTCGGTCGAGGAGATCGACAACCACAACATCCTGCATGCCACCGGTCTGGCCATGTGCCGGGCGATCGAGGCGCTGGCGATCCAGCCCGCCGCGGCGCTGGTGGACGGCAACTACGGGTTCAAACTGCCGTGCGCGGTTCAGACGGTGATCAAGGGCGACAGCCTGTCCCTGTCCATCGCAGCCGCCTCGATCCTCGCCAAGACCGCGCGGGACCGGCTGATGGTCGAGCTGGACGCGCAATACCCTGGCTACGGCTTCGCCGGTCACAAGGGTTACAACGCCCCGATCCACTCGGCTGCGCTCAAGGCGCTCGGCCCCTGCCCGGCCCACCGCCGCAGCTGGGCCCCGATCCGGGCGTTGCTGGAACCAGCCCGTAGCTAGGCCGCATCCGCCAGGCTGACCGGACGTTCGCTGACCACGAACAGATATTCGACGTTCCTCAGCCGCCCGACCGCCCCGACCTTTTCGCCCCTGGGATTGTGGATGCCGATACGGGCGCCGACGTAACGCGGGCGGGCGATCTCGATCACCTGCACCTCGCCGCGGCCCGACAGCATGCCGACCAGCTGGTCGCGGCCCAGATAGCCCTCGTCATTGAACGAGACGATCAGCTTCGGCGCCTTCAGTCCCTCGATCACCGCCTGCAGCGCCGGCGCGATGCCGGGCCTGCTGTTGAAGGCGCTCTTGCGGGTCCGGACGTCGATCCGCTTGTTGGCGATCCCGTAGGTCTCGGGCTTGTCCCACAGCACCAGACTCTCCCAGCAGTGGTAGTTGCCGAGATAGGAATGCTGGTTGTAGGGCGGGTCCAGATAGACCAGGTCGGCCTCGACCAGCGGTGCCAGTTCGACGGCGTCTGCGCGGGTGGCCTTGCAGGGCCCATCGGCCACGCCGGGCAGGATGTCGGGCATCCGCAGCTCCAGCGGCTTCAGAGCCCGCGCAGCCCATGACTTCATATAGGCCATCTGCAGACCGGCCGTGGAATCCACCCGGTCAGCGGCTTCCATCAAACTGACCAGGGCGACGGCTTCCAGTTCGGGCTCCAGCGCCATGGCCGCGATCCGGTCGCGCATGGCGTCGATGACCGCGCCATTCTCGGGCGTGAAATAGCGCGCATCCTCGCAGAAGGTCTTCGTGAACCAGCCGGCCTCGGGCGTCACGGTCCGCAGCTCGGCCAGCACTGCTTCAGCCTTGTCCAGCCAGCGGTCCCGGTCCGCCTGAACATAGGCGGTGGCCAGCGTGTGGGCATAGGCATTGTGGTCGTTCGACCAGACCCGGAAACCGGCCCCCTTCAGCGCATGGCCGACCCGGGCACTGCCGGAGAACAGATCACAGACCGTCCCGCCGTCGGGCAGCTGCCCCCGGATCGCCGTGGCGATCTGGGTCAGCAAGGCGCGCTTGGAGCCGATGTATTTGATCATGCCGACCGGAAGGGATCCGACGCTATTTGCGCCCCTTCGCCGGAGCATGGGCCAGTCGGAGCAGATTCGCAGCCCCCGGCGCGCCGAAGGGCGTTCCGGCCAGGATCAGGATGCGCTGGCCCGGCTGGGCCATGTCGTATTCGACCGCGCTGTTGACCGCGTCCTCGGTGACGTCTTCCAGCGAGGTCGGCTCCTTGCCCAGCCGCGTCTCCAGCCCCCACACCAGGGCCAGCCGCCGCGCCGTGTCCGGATTGGGGGTCAGGGCCAGCACCGGCTGCAGCGGCCGCTCGCGCGCCATACGCCGCGCCGTCCCGCCCAGGGTCGTGAACACCACGATACAGGCCGTCGACTGGGCCTCGGCCGCCTTGCGCGCCGCGGCGACCAGGGCGTCTGCGTCGATGTCGTCCATACCGGCGTGTTCGGCGTCCATCAGACTGGGCCACATCGGATCGCGCTCGACCCGTTCGATGATCCGGCTCATCACCCCGACCGATTCCAGCGGATAGTCGCCGGAGGCCGTCTCAGCCGACAGCATCAGGGCGTCGGCCCCCTCATAGGCGGCATTGGCGACGTCCGAAGCCTCGGCGCGCATCGGGGCCGGCGAGGCGGTCATGCTTTCCAGCATCTGGGTCGCCACGATCACCGGCACACCGCGCTGGCGGGCGGCGCGGATGATCTGCTTCTGCGCCACCGGCACCTCTTCGGGCTCCAGCTCGACGCCCAGATCGCCACGCGCCACCATGACCCCGTCGCAATAGTCGAGGATGCTGTCCAGCTGCGCCAGCGCCTGCGGCTTCTCGATCTTGGCCAGACAGGCGGCGCGGCCCTTCACGATCTGCTTCAGCTCGGCCATGTCCTCGGCCTTCTGAACAAAGCTCAGCGCCACCCAGTCGACACCGATCCGCAGGGCGAAGGCCAGGTCCTCGCGGTCCTTGGGCGTCAGGGCCGAGACCGGCACCACCGCTTCCGGCACCGCCACGCCCTTGCGGTCCGACAGTTTCGAGCCGCTCTCGACCGTGACGTCGGCCCACTCGTCGTCCCGCTCATTGACCCGCAGCCGCACCCGGCCGTCATCGAGCAGCAGCAGCATGCCGGTGCGCAGGGCCCGGAAAATCTCCGGATGCGGCATCTGCACCCGGGTCGCGTCGCCCGGTGTCGGATCGAGGTCGAACCGCATCCTGTGGCCCGGCCTGATGTCGATCTCGACGTCCTTGAACTTGCCCAACCGGAGCTTGGGACCCTGTAGATCCGCCAGCACGCCCAGCGGCCGCTTCAGTGACAGCTCCGCCCCGCGCACCGCCTTCAGCGCCGCCGCGTGATCCTCGTGCGAGCCATGGCTGAAATTCAGTCGGAAGACGTCCACCCCGGCCTGGGCCAGGGCCTTGACCATACCGGGGGCCCGGCTGGCGGGTCCCAGGGTCGCGACGATACGGGCGCGCCGGGCTCTTTTCATCGAATATCCATGCGATCGGAGGGGTTTCCCCCTTGTGCCCATGAAACCGCGTCGGGTTAAGGGCGGTTCTTTGCACGAAACACGAAGTTACGCCGCCCCGTCGCGCCCCGCCGCGTTTCGCGCTACCTCTCGCCGGGCAACGGAGCGGACCATGGCGGGCCTGAAGGACAAGCGCGGATTCATCGACCGGGACCGGCTGGACCTGTCCGAACGTCAGGCCGTCGAACACTGGATGAAGCGCTGGGGCGTGACCCGTGACCAGCTGACCGCCGCCCACCGCAAGGCGGGGCGCAATATCAAGGACATCGCGGCCGAACTGGGCAAGAAGCG
>CAZFQC010000287.1:0-3340 GCA_964520795.1 uncultured Brevundimonas sp. | reverse complement strand
CCTGATCGACGAACTCGGCAAGTCGGTCGGCCCGGGCGACGCCTCGCCGACCATCACCTTGCAGGCCGCGCACATGCGGGTCTCGACCGACCAGGCGGTATCCCTCGGTGTAGTCGTCACCGAACTGGTCACCAACGCCGTCAAATACGCCTACGCACCGGGACAGGGCGGCGAGATCCGGGTCATCCTTGCCCCCGACGCCAATGGCCGCGCCCTGTTGACGGTCGAGGACGATGGTCCCGGTCTGGGCGACGGCTCGGTCAAGGGCACGGGCCTCGGCGGCAAGATCATCTCGGCCATGGCTTCCGGCCTGCATTCGGCGGTCGAGTTCGACTCCGCGCACAAGGGCGTGCGCGCCCGCCTGGCCTTCGACCTCTGAGCATGGCAGCCGACCTCCAGTTCGGAACCGCCGGACCCGGTCTGGTCTATCGCCCGCGCCCGACCGCCTTCGGCCTGGTCTTCGTTGAGGGAAGGCTGGCCTGCGTCCGCGTCGACCGAGGTGCGGACAGCTATTTCGACCTGCCCGGCGGCGCCATCGACGGCGACGAGACCGAACAGCAGGCCGTCGTCCGGGAATTCCTCGAGGAAACGGGCATGACCGTGCGCCCTTTGGCCCGCCTGACCGAAGCGTCCCAGTATTTCCGCAAGTCCGACGGCGAGCCGATCAACAACATCGGCGGTTTCTGGATCGCCGAACAGGTCTCGCTCGACCCCGCGGCCAAGGTCGAGGCCGATCACGAACTGGTCTGGCTCGAACCCGCCGAGGCGCTGGCCCGACTGCGCCACGAGGCCCACGCCTGGGCCGTGACGGTCTGGCTGCGGCGAAACGCCTAGCGGCACAGTACGGAACACGAACCGGCCCTGGTTCGCTCTTCTCGCACAAGGCGTCGTCAACCCGGCGACGTCCCTGCAAGGAGATTCCGATGCCCGATCATGATCGAGTCGAAGGCGCCGCCAAGAACATCGGCGGCAATATCAAGGAAGCCGCCGGCAAGGTGACCGGCGATGAAAAACTCAAGGCCGAAGGCCGCGCCGAGCAAGTCGAGGGCAAGGTCCAGAACGCCGTCGGCGGCGTGAAGGACACCCTGCGCGACGACAATCGCAGCTAGGTCCTATTCGGAACCGATATGACGCCGCGTCCCTCCCCGGGCGCGGCGTCGTCATGTCAGGGGGTGGGCAGGGCGCTGCAACGGGCGATCCAGGCGGCCTGGCTCTCCAGCGAAGCAGGACGATCGCAGGGCTCCGGCGCGGCCGGGCGCGTCACAGGGGCGAGCCGGTCCAGGGCGGCCCCGGTTTCTGCGGCGTCGCCGCAAACGCGCGACAGCGTGCCGCCGAATCCCGTCTCCGAACGCTGCATCACCATCCGGCAGTTGTCGGGCGCGCGTCCGCCGCTCCCGGCCACGGGCGCTTCCGCCGCCACCCCGGCCCGGGCCATGGCGAGACGGTTGCGGGCCTGGCGCCGGCATGCGTCATCGCCCGCAGCGCCGCACTGGCCGGCTTCCCACCCTGAGGGGTCATCAATCGCCCAGGCGGGCACGCCGCCGTCGGTGGTGGGAGCATTCGAGGAGTCCTCGCCTTGCCCCGCCGCCGGCGCGGGGGCACCGGTCACAAGCCGCCGTCGAACCACTGGCGGGCAACCCGGGCCGGAGACCGGCCGCCCGCCGAAGGTGCAGTGCGCTGCGGGATCGACCGGGCCGACCGGGCCTTCCAGCGTTGCGGGGTCAACCGTCGGCGCGGTCCGGACCGGCCCGTCCTGCAGAAGGGCAATGAACAGCAAGGCGACGATCATTGCGGGCGCAACAGATCGTCCAGCACCCGCGCGGCAGGGCCGTCTGTATCTCCGCAGATGATGCGGCCCGACGAGGATGATGTTCCGTTCCCGTCACTCTGGCTGTCCTGCCGCGTCGTGCAGCGGCCGCCGAAAGCCGTGCCCGTTGTGGCGGTCGGAGGATCGTTCGCCCCGGAGGCCACCATGGTCGCGGGCGGCCGCGGCCGGAATTCCGGAAGGCGTGTCCGCAGCGCGGTTCCCACCCGGTGTTCACATGCTTCCAGCGACTCGCTGGAGCGCCGCACCAGCGGACTGCAGTGCGACAGCACAAAGCCGTAGGGGTCCCGCAGGGCCGAGTCCGGGACCTCGAGCGGCGGATCCCCGGCCGAGGTTGCCACCTGGATCGCCATCATCATCAGAAGCATCGTCAGCCCTCCCGCGAGCAACAGGCGCACGCGACGAACCGGTGGTCACCTTTCCAGACCTGACGCGGCAGGTGCTGCTAATCCTGTCCGCCAAGGCGGAATTTCAGTCCGTCGTCATTCTCGCGCCGGCCGCTGGCCGGCCGGCATTCCTCGCTCCAGGCCACCCCGCCCTGCGGTTGGACGCGAGGACGGGTCTCGCAGGTTCGCTCCTCAAGCGCCGCGGCCGGCCGGTCGGGCCGCGAGGGTGCGCCGCATTGAAGGGCGTAGCGGTCGCCGGCGGCCTCCTGGCGACATTCGTCCGTCGCCCCCGTCGGTGCCAGTCCGGCGGGCAGGTCGGCACCCAGATGGGCGGCGAGCAACACCCGGACCCGCGCCTGGCAGGCCTCCAGCGTCTCCTGGCTGGACCGGATCAGCGGACTGCACTCGGCCCGTTCATAGCCATAGGGATCGGCGCGGGCGGAGTCGGGAATCGGCGGGAGATCGACCGCGGCGACAGCGCTGGCCGCCTCGACGGGCGCCGGCGTCTCCCACACCACCCGACCCGTTGCGGCGGGGAGAGGGGCGGCCTGTTGCAGCATGACGGTTATGGCGAAGGCGAGCATGGGGCACTCCTCGGACAACCCGCGCACCCTGGCCTATTTCGCCAGGGCCCGCATCGCCTTTTCAAGCCCTTCCAGCGTCAGCGGATACATCCGCTCATCGACCAGTTCGCGAACCATCCCGACCGAGGCCGAATAGCTCCAGTAGCGTTCCGGCGACGGGTTCAGCCAGGCGACCTTGTCCCACTGCTGCGTGGCCCGCTTCATCCAGACCGCGCCCGCCTCCTCGTTCCAGTGCTCGACCGAGCCGCCGGGCATGGTCACCTCATAGGGGCTCATGGTGGCGTCGCCGACGAAGATGGCGCGCCAGTCAGCGGGGTATTTGTTCAGCACCTCCCAGGTCGGGATCTTCTGCTCATGCCGACGCCGGTTGTCCTTCCACACGCCCTCATAAAGGCAGTTGTGGAAGTAGAAGAATTCGAGGTGTTTGAACTCGGTCTTCGCGGCCGAGAACAGCTCCTCGCACATCTTCACATGGGCATCCATCGAGCCACCGATGTCGAGGAACAGCAGCACCTTGATCGTGTTGCGCCGCTCGGCCCGCATGT
>CAZFQC010000286.1:0-3350 GCA_964520795.1 uncultured Brevundimonas sp. | reverse complement strand
TCGACCAGGCCCGCGCCCGGCTGAAGGCCAATGGCATCGTCGACGGCGGCGACGCCGCCCTCTACGGCCTCGGCGCCATGACCGCCGAACGCTGGCAGGCCTTCTTCGACGTCACCTCCCAGGCCGGGGTCTATCCGCCCAATCTGGACTGGCGTCAGGCCTTCACCACCCAGTACCTGCCCGGCCGTGGCCGAAGCTGAGGCCGCCGCCTCCCTGGACGGCGTCCTCGTCCGCTATCCCGGCCGGCCGCCGATCGGCCCCCTCGATCTGACGATCGCCGCCGGCGAGATCGTCGCCGTGGTCGGTACGTCGGGTGCCGGCAAATCCACCCTCCTGCGCCTGCTGGCGGGTCTGGAACCGGCCTCCGAAGGTCGCGTTCGCCGGGCGGAGGGCCGCACCGGCTTCGTCTTCCAGTCCCCCACCCTGATGCCCTGGGCCGACGCCCGGACCAATGTCGCCCTGCCGCTGGAACTGGCCGGCGTGGCCCGCCCGGAGGCCGGCGCCCGCGCCACCCGCGCCCTGACCGCCGTCGGTCTCGGCGACCGGCTCGACGCCCGTCCGCGCCAGCTATCGGGCGGTATGGCCATGCGCGTCGCCCTCGCCCGCGCCCTTGTCACCGGGCCGGACCTCCTGCTGCTGGACGAGCCCTTCGCCGCCCTCGACAGCGTCACCCGCCGCCGCCTGATCGAGGACCTGCACCGGCTCTGGGCCGCCCGCGCCCCGCGCCCGGCCATCGTCTTCGTCACCCATGATGTCGAGGAGGCGGTCTATCTGGCCGACCGTGCCGTGGTGCTGGATGGCGCCAGCGGACGGGTCGCGGCGACCCTCGCCCTGCCTGGCGCCCTGCCGCGGCCCGACGGTTGGCGCGCCGCGGCCGAATACCGGTCCGCGGTCGAGGCTCTTGCCCTGGCGCTCGCAGCCGCCATGTCCGGGGCGGAGGCGGCAGCATGAGCCGCCTGTTCCCGCCCCTGTTGCTCACCCTCCTGCTTCTCGCGGTCTGGGAGGTCGCCTGCCGCGCCCTGCAGGTCCCGTCGTATTTCCTGCCGCCGCCCAGTGCCGTAGCCGCCGCCCTGATCGACCGCGCGCCCCTTCTCGCCGCCTCAGCCGGTGCCACCTTCTGGATGGCGCTCCAGGCCCTGATCGTCGCGACGGTGCTCGGTGGCGGCCTGGCCCTCGTCGTCTCGCTCAGCCGTCCGGCGGAACAGGCGGTCCGCCCCCTCGCCGTCGCCCTTCAGGTCACCCCGGTGGTGGCCATCGCCCCGCTGGTGATGATCTGGGCCGGACTGGACAACGCCGACCGGGCCGTGGTCGCCCTCGCCGCGGCCGTCGCCTTCTTCCCCCTGTTCTCGGGCGTCCTGACCGGCCTGAAGTCCGCCGACCCCGACCTGGAGCGGCTGTTCGACCTCTACGGTGCCTCGCCCGTCCAGCGCCTGCTCCGCCTGCGCCTGCCCGCCGCCCTGCCGTTTGTGCTCGAGGGCCTTCGGGTCGCGGCGGGCCTGGCCGTGATCGGGGCCGTGGTGGCCGAGTTTGTGTCCGGCTCGGGCGCGACCCAGGGCCTGGCCTGGCGGCTGCTCGAGGCCGGCAACCGGCTGCGCACCGCCGACATGCTGGCCGCCCTCACCTGTCTGATGGTCATGGGCCTGTTGCTGAACGCCGCCGTCGGCCTGCTGGACCGGGCGGTGCGCCGCCGTCTGACCTGAATCCGATGGGCCCGCGTTAGCAGCGGGTTAAGCGACACACGGCTAGCGTGAGACTCCATCCCCGCGTCCGGAGACGCTCACGTGCGCCGCGCCCCGATCCTGACGACCATCCTGCTCGCGACTGCGGGCGTGGTGCTGTCCGCCGGCGGGGCCTCCGCCCAGAGCGCCGGCGCCCCGGCCGGTGAGGCCCGCGGCCTGCGCTATCTGTCCTGGGCCAGCCGTGGCGCGGTCGCACCACCCGCCGAAGCGCCGGCCGCCGCAGCCGCTCCCGCCGGCCCGGCGCGACGCGACCTGAGACGCCCCAATCCGGTCATTCCGCACGGCGGCTTCGCCACGGCCGAGCCCCCCGCGTCCCGTCCCGGCCTGACGCCCGCGCCCGGAGCCCGCCGCACCCTCACCCCGGCCAACGCCTGGATGCAGCCCGCCGCGCCGCCGCCCGAGCCGGTGATGTCTTCGCCTGTCTCGCCCGCCCCGGTGCCCCCCCGCCCTGCGCCCGCAGCGACCCGCGCGACTCCCGACTATCTGCCCGACGCCGGCGGCCGTGGTCAGGCCGTGCCCGCCGAGATGATCTCTGCGCCGCCTGCATCCCCGACGCCTGGCCCCGGCGAACCGTTCGACCCCATGGCCCCGCGGCGCGACGCCCCGATCTTCCGCATGCAGCAGGACGCGCCCGCCGCTGCCCCGACCGCTGCACCGGCTCCGGCACCCATCGCCCAGCCGGCGTCCGCCGCGCCGGAAGCCACCCCCCAGCCGCGCCGCGTCGCCGAGGTGGTCAGCAGCGGCGAACGCCCGCCCCAGCAAGGCGGCCGCTACTATTCCGTCCACCGCCAGAACGGTCGCCGGCCCGACACGCTTGAGATTCCCGAGCCGACCTACGTCGACGCCCTGGCCGTGACCATTCCAGAGACCATCGCCTCGCAGGATCTCGCTGCGCCCGAAGCCGGGCCGACGCTGATCCGCGACGCCCAGGGGCGGGTCCGTTCCGCGCCCGCCGCTTCTGACGGGGACCACCAGTGACAGTCGCGTCCACGCCCTCCCGCCTGCCCGAACTCATCGCCATGGCCGAAGAGGGTTCGAGCGAAAAGCGCCGCGCCCTGCTGCGCGAGCTGACCGAGCATTTCTTCGGCACCTCGGCCCGAACCGCGACCGAGGACGCGCTTTACGGCACGGTCCTGGCCAGCCTGGCAGCGGACATGGAGACCGCCGTGCGCGCCGAGTTGTCGGCCCGCTTCTCCACGGCCCGGGACGCCCCCCATGCCCTGATCCGTCGCCTGGCCAATGACGAGGCCGCCGTCGCCGAGGCCGTCCTGACGACCTCGCCCGTCCTCACCGACGACGACCTGCTGGGCGTGGTGCGCAAACATGGCCAGGACCATCTGCGTGCCGTCTCGGCCCGCACCTCGGTGTCCGAGGCCGTGTCCGAGGTGATCGTCGAACGCGGCGATGACGAGACCCTGGGAACCCTGCTCCGCAACGACGGGGCCCGGCTGTCGCGCAAGTCGTCGGAAGCCGCCGTCGAACGCGCCCGGGTCAATCCGGCGCTGCACGAGGCCACCGTGTCTCGCGCCAGCCTGCCGGCCGATCTGCTCAACGACATGTATTTCGTGGTCGAGGCCCGGCTGCGCACCCGTATCCTTGAACAGAACGCCC
>CAZFQC010000285.1:0-3353 GCA_964520795.1 uncultured Brevundimonas sp. | reverse complement strand
ACAGCTGCCGCGAAGGCGACAGCGCCGCCTCGGGCTCGTCGAGGATGTACAGGCCATCGCCCCGAAAGCGGTTCTCGAACAGGGCGAAGAAGCTCTCTCCATGCGACTGTTCGTGCAGGGATTTGCCGCCGAAACTGTCGATGATCCTAGGACCGGCGGTAGGGTCCTCGTCCAGTCGCTCGATCTCCGAGGCGACGTTGAAATAGCTCTCGGCGCGCAGGAAGAAGCCGTCGATGGGCCGCAAGGGGGCGCGCACCGGACGCACGTGACGAAACAGGGACGAGTGCGAACCCCGCGTAGAGAAGCCGAAATTCTTCGAACCGCCCTCGGCGTTGAACCCCCACGCCACCGCCAGGGCCTCGATCAGCGTCGACTTGCCCGACCCGTTCTCTCCAACCAGGAAAGTCACATTGGGATGGAACGCCAGGCTGTGCAGCGTCCGCACCGCCGGCAGGTTGAACGGATACGCCGCCTCCTTCCACCCCTCGCGCCGCTCGAACTTCGCCTCGATCCAGTAGGGACGGGTCAGGGCGGTCATGGTCAGAACCCGGTGAACAGGCGGTCGAGGGCGCGGCGGATGTCGTCTTCATGGGCGCGGAGGCTACCCACGTTTCGGCGCAAGGTCCGTCCTTCGACGCCGGCGATCTCGGAAATCACCAGCAGGAGCGGCTCGCCACTCATCTCGATTTCGAGCTCCAGAGCCGGAACGGTTCGCTGACTGTCGTTCACCAGCGGGGCGACGACCGCATCATCGAAGTCGAGCAGCAGATGGGACGACAGGACGACGAGGTAGGGGGCGAACCGGCGGGCCTCGGGCGAGGGATTCTCATAGACGTCGAACTGACGCATCTCACCATTTCCGGAAATGATCCGAAAGAAGACCTCGCTCCCGAATGCGGCGGTTGTGGTCCTTTATCGCCTCGGCGTTCTCCTCCGCCCATCGCTTCGCCCGCGCCTCGGCGCCGGCCGGGTCGACCTTCTGCAGATGCAGTCGCAACTGCACCTCACTCATGCCGGCGATGGAAATACCCAGCCGCTCGGCCTGTTCGACCAGCTCCGGTTCGATGCCGATGTTCAACTCGACCTTGCCCATGGGCCGAGACTACCGCGTAAGGCGCTGTCCCGCCACCAACCCGAAGTAGGCGCCGCTCACCCCGGCGAGATCATCTTCTCGGGCCGCACCGCCTCGTCGAACTCGGCGTCGGTCAGATAGCCGCCGCCGACGGCTTCCTCGCGCAGGGTGGTGCCATTCCTGTGGGCCGTCTTGGCGATCTTCGCGCAGGCGTCGTAGCCCAGCTTGCCGTTCAGGGCGGTGACCAGCATCAGCGAATTGTCGAGGCCGCGCTTGATATTGTCCTCGCGCGGCTCGATCCCGACCACGCAGTTGTCGGTGAACGACACCGCCGCATCGGCCATCAGCCGCACCGACTGCAGGAAGTTGTAGGCCATCACGGGGTTGAAGACGTTCAGCTCGAAATGTCCCTGCGAGCCGGCGAAGGTCACCGCGGCATGGTTGCCGAACACCTGCACGCAGACCTGGGTCAGGGCCTCGGACTGGGTCGGATTGACCTTGCCCGGCATGATCGAACTGCCCGGCTCATTCTCCGGCAGGGCCAGCTCGCCGAGGCCGGACCGTGGGCCGGAGCCGAGGAAGCGGATGTCATTGGCGATCTTGAACAACGAGGCGGCGACCGTATTGATCGCCCCGTGGCTGAAGACCATGGCGTCATGGGCGGCCAGGGCCTCGAACTTGTTCGGTGCCGTGGTGAAGGCCAGACCGGTGATGTCCGCGATCCGCTCGGCCACCTGTTCCGCGAACCCGATCGGGGCGTTCAGCCCGGTACCGACGGCGGTGCCGCCCTGGGCCAGTTCCATCAGTTTCGGCAGGGTCTGTTCGATGCGCTCGATGCCGTTGGCGACCTGCTGGGCATAGCCGCCGAACTCCTGGCCGAGCGTCAGCGGCGTCGCGTCCTGGGTGTGGGTCCGGCCGATCTTGATGATGTGGTCCCAGGCCCTGGCCTTGGCGTCCAGCGCCGCATGCAGATGCTTCAGGGCCGGGATCAGGTCATTGACCACCTGTTCGGCGCAGGCGACGTGCATGGCCGTGGGGAAGGTGTCGTTGGACGACTGGCTCATATTGACGTGGTCGTTGGGGTGGACCGGCTTCTTGGACCCCATCTCCCCGCCCAGCATCTCGATCGCCCGGTTCGAGATCACCTCATTGGCGTTCATGTTCGACTGGGTGCCCGAGCCGGTCTGCCAGACCACCAGCGGGAAATGATCGTTCAGCCGGCCGTCGATGACCTCATTGGCCGCCGCGATGATGGTCTCGCCCAGTTTCGGGTCCAGCTTGCCCAGCGCCATATTGGTCTCGGCCGCCGCGCGTTTGACGATGCCCAGGGCCCGGACGATCGGCAGAGGCTGTTTCTCCCAGCCGATCCTGAAATTGCCCAGCGATCGCTGCGCCTGGGCGCCCCAGTAGCGGTCCGAGGCGACCTCGATGGGGCCGAAGGTGTCGGTTTCGGTGCGGATCTTGGTCATGGCGGGCGGGCTCATCGGACGTGGCGGAGGATTGCGCGGCGGTGTAGCACGGGCAGGCGAGGGGACAAGGACAGGAGCCGCCGTGATCGTTTCCGCACTGCTGGCCGCGGCTCTTGCGGCGGGCCAGACCGCGCCGCCACCGAATCCGCTGGCAGGCGTCCGCCTGCGCACGGACGCCGGCGACATCGTTCTCCAGCTGGACCAGAACCGGGCCCCG
Organism: uncultured Brevundimonas sp.; assembly: GCA_964520795.1. Classification (GTDB taxonomy): domain Bacteria; phylum Pseudomonadota; class Alphaproteobacteria; order Caulobacterales; family Caulobacteraceae; genus Brevundimonas. Next base: position 595 of record CAZFQC010000285.1, on the reverse strand, counting down.
GTGACGACCTGCAACTTCCTTCGTTACGTCGCGGCGGGGCGCTACACCGACGCCGCCTTCTTCCGGACGGTCGTCTCCGGAACGGATCGAAACCCGTCTCCGATCGATGTCGTCCAGGCAGCGACCGTCGCGGGCGATGACGATCCCGGCTTCGGCCCGATTGCGCTCGAACGCACCCGCGACACCGGCCTGACCCATGCCGCGGGCGTGATCTCCATGGCGCGGGATGGACCCGATACCGCTACCTCCAGCTTTTTCATCGTCACCGAGGACAGCCCCAATCTGGACTTCGGCGGCGCTCGCGCCCGCGACGGGCAGGGCTTTGCCGCCTTTGGACGGGTCTTCAGCGGCATGGATGTCGTGCGCGCGATCCAGGCGGGCTCTGCAACCGACGAGCGGTTGACGTCGCCGGTCGCAATTCGTGAGGCCAGCATTATCCACACGCCTCAGGAGTGCCGGTCCTGACCGCCGGCTGGATCGGCACGGGCAAGGTCCGCGCCCGCGAGACCGGGGACGCCGTGGAACTGACCATCGACGGCCTGACCACCCAGGCCAAATACTACAAGCCGCTGGTCTATGAGTTCATGCGCAAGGA
>CAZFQC010000284.1:0-3357 GCA_964520795.1 uncultured Brevundimonas sp. | reverse complement strand
GCGATTCCAGCGCCTCGGACAGCTGCCACAGGCGGGCGGCCGAGATGCGGTTGGCACCGCATTCGTATTTCTGGATCTGCTGGAAGCGGATTCCGACCTGGGTGGCCAGCTGTTGTTGCGTCAGGCCGAGAAGACGCCGGCGACGGCGCAGGCGGCGGCCCAGGTGAAGATCGATATCGGTGGCCATGGCCCCATTTCCCCTTGTTTGGTGGGCTGTCCCGAAGCGGGACGGCTCGCCCTTCAAGTGGCAAGCACCATGCCGCGCTCCCGTGACGGGGGATTGTCAGTGAGCGCTGTTTTGCGGACTCCGGCGCAACCGTTGCCGCTGAAAGGCATTAAGCCCGGCAGAGCCACGGGGCTTGCATCTGCTGGAAGGGTTTCAAATGAGTATTTTTGCATGGATCGTGATCGGCATCGTTGCCGGTTGGCTCGCCGAAAAAGTCATGGGTCGCAGTCACGGCTTGATCACCAACCTGATCGTAGGCGTCGTGGGTGCGTTGCTGGGCGGCTGGATCAGCGGCATGCTGTTTGGCGAAGGTCTCGAAGGTTTCAGCCTCCAGTCGCTGCTGATCGCCTTCCTCGGTGCCTGCCTGCTGCTGTTCCTGCTGGGCCTGGTGAAACGCCGCGGCTAGACCTCACGGACTGGAAGGACGAAGGGCGGCTCCGCGAGGAGCCGCCCTTTTTCATGTCCGGGGCCGGTGTCAGGCACCCGGCGCGTCGGGCCCGGCGGTCGTCCCGCCATCAGGGGCGTGATCGGTCGGGTCCGTCGGCAGGGTCGGTGGCGTCGGAGCCGGGGCCGGCGTCGGCGGGGCCATGCCGGGCTCATCCGGGAGCGGCGGTGCTGAAGGCTCGGCCACATCCGCCGCGGAATCGGTGATCGACGGGGCCGCCGCGAACTGGGCGCTGGTCCAGCCGACCGCGACGCCGGTGCCGTCCGGGCGGACGCCGCCGGAGACGGGCACGCCGCGCAGCTGGCCATCGGCCCCGCGCACGGTCAGTTCCTGGCCGGCGGGCGTATTGCGGGCGCCTTCCAGCTGTCCCAGCACTGTGCCGTCGGCGCCCTTGACGTCCGAGCCGGGTTGAAGGGTCAGGGTCGGAGACGCCTGGGCCTCGGCGGGCTGTTCCGCGGCCGACGGCGCGGCCTGAGCCGGAGCAGCCTGTGCCGGAAGGGGCGGGGTTTGCGGGGCTGTGCTGTCCTGTGCGAACGCGGGAGCGGTCATGAGGAACAGGCCGGCGACGCCAGTGAGGAGCGCGGTCTTTCGCATGATATTTGCCTTGTCAAAGCGAGCGGGAGGGGCTCGCACCGACAGGGAAACTCACGCTGTCACCGTTTGTTTCGACTGCCCCGAAATGACCCCGGGTCTGCCCGGATTGGCCGATTCAGGCGCGACGAGGGCCGCTTTTACTCTTCGCGGACCCGCTTCTTGCGGAACGAGGGGTTCAGCACGGCCTTGCGCAAGCGGATCGACTTGGGCGTGACCTCGACCAGTTCGTCTTCCTCGATATAGGCGATGGCCTGTTCCAGTGATGGACGGCGCGGCGGCGTCAGGCGAACGGCCTCATCCTTGCCGGCGGCGCGGATGTTGTTCAGCTGCTTGGCCTTCATCGGATTGACGTCGAGGTCGTCCCAGCGGGCGTTCTCGCCGATGATCATGCCCTGGTAGGTCTTCTCGCCGCCGCCGACGAACATGATGCCGCGGTCCTCGAGGTTCCACAGGGCGAAGGCGGCGGTTTCGCCGTCGCCGTTCGAGACCAGCACGCCCTTCAGACGGCCTTCGATGGCACCCTTGTGCGGCTCATAGTGGCTGAACACCCGGTTCAGCACGCCCGACCCGCGCGTGTCGGTCAGGAACTCGCCCTGGTAGCCGATCAGCGAGCGCGACGGCGACTTCAGCGTCAGACGCGTCTTGCCGGCACCCGACGGGCCCATGTCCTTCAGCTCGGCCTTGCGGGCCGACAGCTTCTCGATGACCACGCCGGTGTATTCGTCGTCGACGTCGATGACGACGTCCTCGATCGGCTCCAGCCGCTCTCCGTTCTCGCCCGTCTGATAGACCACACGCGGACGCGAGATCGACAGTTCGAAGCCTTCGCGGCGCATGTTCTCGATCAGCACGCCCAGCTGCAGTTCACCACGGCCGGCGACCTCGAAGGCGTCCTTGCCGCCGGTCTCGGTGACGCGGATGGCGACATTGGCCTCGGCCTCTTTCAGCAGGCGGTCGCGGATGACGCGCGACTGGACCTTGTCGCCCTCGCGGCCTGCCAGCGGGCTGTCGTTGACCGAGACGGTCATGGAGATGGTCGGCGGATCGATCGGCTGGGCGGGCAGGGCCTCGGTGACTTCCAGCGCGCACAGGGTGTCGGCCACGGTGGCCTTGGACATGCCCGCGATGGCGACGATGTCGCCGGCCTCGGCGCTGTCGACCGGCTGGCGCTTCAACCCGCGGAAGGCCAGCACCTTGGTGATGCGGCCCTGTTCGATGATCTTGCCGTCGCGCGACAGGGCCTTGATGGCCATGCCGGGAACGGCCTTGCCGCTTTCGATGCGGCCGGTCAGCAGGCGGCCGAGGAAGGGATCGCTTTCGATCAGCACGTTCAGGATCTGGAACGGCTTGTCCGCGGCCTCGACCTGCTTCGGGGCCGGCACGTGGTCGACGATCAGGTCGAACAGCGGGCCCAGGTTGTCGCTCGGCTGGTTCAGGTCCAGCGTCGCCCAGCCGGCGCGGCCCGAGGCGTAGATGTGCGGGAAGTCCAGCTGCTCGTCCGTCGCGCCGATGGCAGCGAACAGGTCGAAGGCGGCGTTGTGGACGCGGTCGGGGTCGGCGTGGGCGCGGTCGACCTTGTTGATGCACAGGATCGGACGCAGGCCCATCTTCAACGCCTTGGTCAGCACGAATTTGGTCTGGGGCATGACGCCTTCCTCGGCGTCGACCAGCAGGACGCAGCCGTCCACCATGCCCAGGATGCGCTCGACCTCGCCGCCGAAGTCGGCGTGACCGGGGGTGTCGATGATGTTGATCCGGGTCTCGCCCGCCTTGCCGTTCCACAGCACGCTCGTGCATTTGGCCAGGATGGTGATGCCGCGCTCGCGCTCCTGGTCGTTGGAGTCCATGGCGCGCTCGGTCGTCGCCTCATTGGCTCGGAACACGCCCGACTGGGCCAGAAGCTGGTCCACCAGCGTGGTCTTGCCGTGGTCGACGTGGGCGATGATGGCGACGTTGCGCAGATTCATTTGACTATCAGACGTGCAAGGCGGCCGGCCCGGTCGAAATATTGGGGCGGCGGCTGGGTTCAGGCGACGGTGCGGGGAGCGCGCGCCTCTTACAGGGGCGCACGCGGAAACGCCAGTGCGTGACG
>CAZFQC010000283.1:0-3358 GCA_964520795.1 uncultured Brevundimonas sp. | reverse complement strand
GCGGACCAGACGGTCTTCCAGGCCTTGGCCTCGTCGGCCATGTCGAGCTTGTGCTCCGGGAGGGATTTCGGATCGATCCCGTTGGCGACCAGCGAGGGCGTGAGGAAATTGGCCGGAATGCCCGAGACGGCCGGCGTGTAGGTAATGTCCGAGGCGCCGGACTCGACGATCATCTGCTTGTATTCGGACTGGGCCATCGACTCCGTCGTCGAGATGAAGCGGGTGCCCATATAGGCGAAGTCCGCACCCATCATGATCGCCGCCGCCACGTCGCCGCCGGTCGACAGGCAGCCGGACAGGATGATGGTCCCGTCGAAGAAGGAGCGGACCTCCTCGACAAGGGCGAACGGGTTGACCACGCCGGCGTGACCGCCCGCGCCATTGGCCACCAGGATCAGGCCGTCGACGCCCGCCTCGGCCGCCTTGCGGGCGTGGCGGACATTGGCGATGTCGTGGAAGACCACGCCGCCATAGCCGTGCACCGCCTCGACCACGTCACGCACCGCGCCGAGCGAGGTGATGATCAGCGGCACCTTTTCCTCGACCGAGACCATCATGTCGGCCATCAGTCGCGGATTGGTCGGGTGGACGATGTGATTGACCCCGAAGGCGGCGGCGTCAGGGTTCAGGCGCGACTTGATGTCGTGCAGCCATTCCCGATAGCCCTCGGTGGTGCGCTGGTTCAGCGAGGGGAAGGTGCCGATGACGCCGGCGTTGCAGGTCTCGACCACCAGGTCCGGCCCCGACACCAGGAACATGGGTGCCGCGATGACCGGCAGTTTCAGACCCTTTTGCAGCGATGCCGGAATGGCCATGGCGTTTCCCCGAGTTGTCTCCGGGCACGGATAGCGGGGTGTCGCGGGGGAAGGCAAATGGAAGAGAGTGGCTAGTGGCTGGTGGCTGGTGGCTAGTGATTAGTAGTGGGTGGCTGGCCACCGCCTGGGCGAGCGTGCCCTCCGCGCCGATCTTCCGCCGCCAGAAAGGCAGCCATCACTAGCCACCAGCCACTGGCCACTGGCCACTCGCCACCAACCACCCGGATGACGCCGCCGGCCGAACCCGCTACATCGCCCCCATGACCACCGACACATCCGGCCTGCACCAGCTCGGCCAGCACACGCCCCAGCCGACCAGCCCGGAAACGGCCGAGCTGGAGCGCGTGCCCAATCCGCATCCGGGAATGCTCTATCTCACCCGCTTCACTGCGCCGGAGTTCACCAGCCTGTGCCCGGTGACGGGCCAGCCCGACTTCGCCCATATCGTCATCGACTATGCGCCGGGCGACTGGCTGGTGGAGTCCAAGAGCCTGAAACTCTACCTGACCGCCTTCCGCAACCACGGTGCCTTCCACGAGGACTGCACCGTAGCCATCGGCCGGAAGATCGCCGACCTGCTGCAACCGAAATGGCTGCGCATCGGCGGCTACTGGTACCCGCGCGGCGGCATTCCGATCGACGTCTTCTGGCAGACGGGTGCGGCACCGGAGGGCCTGTGGCTGCCGGACCAGGGCGTGCCGACCTATCGCGGGCGGGGCTGAGACGTCCGATGTCGCTGCGCCCCTTCCATCTCGCCTTTCCCGTCCATGACCTCGACGCCGCGCGTCACTTCTGGGGCGGGACCATGGGCTGTTCCGAGGGGCGCAGTTCGGCGGAGTGGATCGATTTCGACTTCTACGGCCATCAGATCGTGACGCACCTCGTTCCGGGGATGAAACCGGCCGACGCCGGCGGCAATGCCGTCGACGGTCATCAGGTCCCGGTCCCCCATTTCGGCGTGGTGCTTGAAATGAAGGACTGGCAGGCGCTGGCCGACCGCCTTGTCGCCGTGGGCACGCGGTTCGAGATCGAGCCCCATGTACGGTTCAGGGGCCAGGCCGGCGAACAGGCGACCATGTTCTTCCGCGATCCCAGCGGCAACGCCATCGAGATGAAGGCCTTCGAGGACCTCGGCCAGCTGTTCGCGAAATAGGCGGATCTCCGGAGGGCCTTGCTGCCGGATCATGTCGCGCCGGGGTATCGCGGGCAGTCCCGGGTCGGGAACCACCAGGTCTAGAGGTATGGTCCCCACATGAGGGCGATCGTTCCGAAGACTCCGATCGAAGTGAAGGCCGCGGCGAGGACGACGAGGGCCGCGGTCAGAAACTTCGGTGCCGCATGGGTGCTGCGCCCGGCCCGGAAATAGAGCTCCAGCAAGCCGAGCGGGATCAGATAGCTGCCGAAGACGAGGACGATGTCAGCCGGACCCGACAGGCTGTCTGACATGCCGACCGGCCCCCGGTTGACCAGCACCCATCCCATGATGCCGACCCTTAGAAACCAGACGCCGCTGACCGCCATGAAGGTGCGCATCGCCCAGACCCGGTGCTGGTCGAACCGTCGCTTGATCGCGTGCCGCCACGCCAGTCCGCCGAAGATGAGGATCAGCAAACCGTCACCCACGATGGCCGCCGAGGAGACGGCGGACAATGAAGTCCCCCGGACCAGGGTCAGCCAGAAGCCGCTCAACGCCATGAAGCCGGACACGGTGAGGAAGGTTCGTCCGGTCCACCGGTGCAGGGCCGGCAAGGTGCGCCGGATCGCCGGCACCAGCTGCATCAGCCCGGCCAGGGTGACGACCGATGCCAGCAGGACATGGGCGGCGAAAACGAAATTCCCGACCGGATCGCCGGCGATATAGCCGTCGATCAGCGGCTTGTCGTTCCAGCCGGCGTAGTTCCCGGCCGCGGTCCGCGTGCCGTAAAAGGCGAGTATGAATCCGACGAAGGCCGCCTGGCCGATAGCGGCGACGACGAACCAGAGGATGCCGGACCAACGCAGGGCTCCGGCGGCAGTGCCATTCAGGGGCACCGGTGAAATATGACTGGACATGATGTCTCCCGACAGACCCGGAAATGGGGGCATCGGCAGGGATGCCGGCCATGTCGGCCGGGCGTCTCGCCGATTTGGAAATCGGCCAGAAATTTCCTGCCCGGGGCCGTCACGGCAGGACGGCGGTGCGCTGGACAGGGCCGTATTGGCGGGCCATGAATTCGTCAGCGCCCCGGGAGGAACGGTGTCCACGCAGCCATTTTCCAGCGTTCCGGTCGTCAGCCGGGCCTCGTGGCCCCCGCGGGCACCCAGCCGCCTTCAGGCATATGCGGCGCTCTGCGCGGTCTCCTTCGTCTGCTACATCGCGGGCCGTCTGACCGACGGTGGCGCCGGGACCCTGTTTTCGTTCGTCGGCGCCGGGGCCTGCGGGTGGGCCTGGCTGCTGACCCGGGCCCTGTTCGATCCCGCGCCCCGCGACGTCTGGTGGCCCCGCATCGTGGCGACGGTGGTCGCCGTCACCGGCGCGCTGACGGTCCTCGCGCCGGCCGAAG
>CAZFQC010000282.1:0-3406 GCA_964520795.1 uncultured Brevundimonas sp. | reverse complement strand
GCCGACGTGCAGCTTACCCGTCGGCGACGGGGCGAAACGGACCTTGACGGACATTCTGAGACCTTGAAACGCGAGGCGCGTAGGTCGCGCTCCAACCGGGTGAAGTCAAGGCGGAGGCTTGGAGCTTGACCGCCGTCATGATAGATTTGGAGGCATCATGACATCCCCTGTCCAGATCAGAAAATCAGAGACGGTCGAACGCCTGCGGCGCCTTGCCGTCCTTGAGGGCAAGTCCATCACGGATCTGGTGGACGAAATGGCGCGCGAGCGGGACGAGCGGCTGACGGTTGCGCGCGAGAAGGATATTGCCGAACGGCGCCGGGGCGTCGAGGAGGCCGTCCGCCGGTTCAACGCCTTGCCTGTCGTCGGCCCCCTGCTGTCCGACGACGATTTTTACGACGAAGACGGCTTGCCCAAATGATTGCGGTCGACGCCTCGGCCCTGGTGGCGATCCTGCTCGATGAGCCGGAAGCCGCCCGCTTCCGCGAGTTCCTTCTGGCCCGACCTGGCGCAGCCCTGTCGCCGGTCGGCTATTGGGAAGCCGCCACTCGCCTGAGGATTGCCCGCGGCGATGCCGGCGTGAGCGAGCTCGACGTCGTGATTGATCAGCTTCGTATCGTGATAGCGCCCGCGACCGAGCGCACTGCCCGCCTCGCCAGCGATGCTGAACGGTCATTCGGAAGGCGAACAGCCGCCAAACTCAATCTGGGCGACTGTTTCGCCCATGCGCTGGCAACAGAGCTCGGAGCGCCCTTGCTCTACAAGGGAGACGACTTTCCACTGACGAAGATCGAGCCCGCCCTGCCGGCCTGAGCGCCAGATCAGTCGTCCCGGTGCACCCGTTCGCGGCGCTCGTGCCGTTCCTGGGCCTCGACCGAAAGTGTCGCCGTCGGGCGGGCCTCCAGCCGTCCGAGGCTGATCGGCTCGCCGGTCTCCTCGCAATAGCCGTAGGAGCCGTCCTCGATCCGGCGCAGCGCTTCGTCGATCTTGGAGATCAGCTTGCGTTGGCGGTCGCGGGTCCGCAGCTCCAGTGCCCGGTCGGATTCCGACGACGCCCGGTCGACCAGATCCGGATGATTCTCCGTCTCGGCCTTCAGATTGACGACGGTTCCCTTGGACTCGCGAAGGATGTCTTCCTTCCAGTCCATCAGCTTGCCCTTGAAATAGGCGAGCTGCCGCTCGTTCATGAACGGCTCGTTGTCGGACGGCCTGTACGCGGACGCTTCGACAATCACAGACGCCAATGCGGTCATAGTTCGCACTCACGGTCTTTAACAGCGCCCCCCTGTGGCGCAGCCCTGCCTATAGGGAGGTCGAAGAGTCGCGGCAACAACACTCGCGCGAGCGTGACCGGTGAAGCGGACAGGTTAGCTGCGAGCGTGACATTTCTTCATCACCCGCCGCTCGCCAACTTCGCTTTTTCGAGGAATTCCGGTAACTTATGCTGCACTGCGGCGTAAATCAGCCTTGGCGAGCTCCACCGCCGCCCGCAGATCGATCTGGTCCAGCAGGCTGTTCAGCGCCGGATCGGCATCGTCCGGACGCTCTTCCCGCAGGGTCCGGGTCAGTCGTTCCAGTGCGGCCTCGCCCGCCTCGCCCATCAGCAGGGCCAACTTCAGCTCCTCCAGACGGTCAAGCAGGCCGCCGCCGCGCCGGATCGCACGCCGCCGTCGCTCGGTGACGTCCTCGACCCCCTGCAGGGCCATGAGAGCCGAAACATTGGCCACGGTGGACGCCGCCGTTGCCGGTGCCGCGGCACTGGCCGGGGCTGCGGGCCCGCTGGCGGGCACCGAAAAGCCCCCGCTGGCGCGGGCGGGACGGGTACCCTGGGCCGAGGACGTTCCGGACGGGCCTGTAACCTTCATGGCATGCGACTCCAGCACATGCCGGACCATCGTCATCACCGCGTCACCGTTTGGTTAACGGCCCGGCAGTTTCTGCCGCTTTGGCCGGGCACGGAGTCGAGAGATTCCCTGTTTTTGCTGCACTTTCACCGTGGCACGCCAATCGCATGACACGGGACGCAACAGTATGTGGACGCCCCCGCCTATGCAGAAACTGCTCGCTACCCTCCTGACCGCCGCCGCCCTCGCCGGACTCGCGTCTCCGGCCCTGGCCCAGTCGCGGATCAAGGACATCGCCGCGGTCGAAGGCGTCCGCTCCAACCAGCTGGTCGGCTACGGCCTGGTTGTCGGTCTCAACGGCACCGGCGACAGCCTGCGCAACTGCCCCTTCACCCGCCAGTCCCTGGAAGGCATGACCGAGCGTCTCGGGGTCAATATCCGCGGGGCCAACGCCAACTCCAAGAACATGGCGGCCATCATGGTCACCGCCGAATTGCCGCCTTTCGCCACCCCGGGTGCCCGGATCGACGTCAGCGTGGCCTCGATGTGCGACGCCAAGAGCCTGCTGGGCGGCACCCTCCTGGTGACCAGCCTCCAGGGCGCGGACGGTCAGGTCTATGCGGTCGCCCAGGGCTCCATCCAGACCGGCGCGGTCTCGGGCGGCGGGTCTTCGGGATCATCCGTCACCCGCGGCGTCCCCACCGCCGGCCGCATTGCCTCGGGTGCCACGGTGGAGCGCGAGACGGGCTTCCACCTGGCCAATATGACCGAGGTCCGCCTGACCCTCCGCAATCCGGACTTCACGACCGCCCAGCGCATGGCCGCCGCGATCAACCAGGTCTATCCGAACTCCGCCCTCGCCGAGAACGGCACCGTCGTGGCCCTGCGCGCGCCGGGCCAGATGGGAATGGCCGGCTTCATCAGCCGGGTCGAGAACCTCGAGGTCATGGTCGACTCCCCGGCCCGGGTCATCATCGACGAGGTCAATGGCGTCATCGTCATGGGCGACGCCGTCCGCGTCTCCACCGTCGCCATCGCCCAGGGCAACCTGACCATCTCCGTGCAGGAAAGCCCGACCGCCAGCCAGCCGACCCCCTTCAGTCGCGGCGGTGAGACCGTCGTCCTGCCCCAGACCGATATCGCGGTCGAGGAAGAGCTGGGACGCCAGATGCGGATCGTCGGCGGCGGGGCCTCCCTCTCCACCCTCGTCAACGGTCTCAACGCCCTCGGCGTCAGCCCCCGCGACATGATCAGCATCCTGCAGGCCATCAAGGCCGCCGGTGCCCTCCAGGCCGAAATCGAGGTGATGTGATGAGCGATCCGATCACTTCCCCCGCCACCCTGCCCCCGGCCGCAGCGCCCGCCGTCGTCACCGCCCGCATGCGCGAGACGGCGGAGCAGTTCGAGGCCTCCTTCCTGTCGCAGATGCTGAAGCCCATGTTCGAAGGCCTTTCGACCGAGGCCCCCTTCGGCGGCGGCGAGGCCGAAGGCACCTGGCGCGGCTTCCTCGTCGAGGCCATGGCCAAACAGGCCGTCCGCGGCGGCGGCATCGGCCTGGCCGA
>CAZFQC010000281.1:0-3423 GCA_964520795.1 uncultured Brevundimonas sp. | reverse complement strand
CTCGCCCTACCGCGTGCCGATCGCCCGGCTGGCCGCGGCCCAGGCGGCGCTGGTGTCCCGGGGCGGGGAGGCGAGAGAGAAGGACCGCTGACCGGAAGACACGAAACGGCCAAGGTTGGCAAAACGCTGTCTGTGCCTCGGCCCACACAGTCGTTGTTATGTAAAATTCCGCCTCTGGAACGCCTCCTTCTCCAGCCCATTTGTGTCCCGCTGGATGGGGCTGGTGACGAAAGTCACCGCATCTAGAGGACACAAGAAACCATGCGTACCCTTCTTCTCTCGACCGCCGCTCTTACTCTGCTCGCCGCGCCGGCCATGGCCCAGAGCATTTCGTCTCCGCAGGTCTCGGGTTCGGTGGGCTACACCGTGCTGGACGGCGACGACGCCAACCTCGGCGCCATCACCGGCCGCGTGACCGCCCGAATGTCCCGGTATTTCGGTGTCGAGGGTGAAGCCTCGTTCGGCGTCAAGGACGACGAGGTCACCGTCGGCGCCGTGACCGGCGACCTGTCCCACGAATACGACGCCGCCGCCTATGTCGTCGGCACCCTGCCGATCAACCCGAATTTCGAACTGTTCGGTCGCGTCGGCTACGGCACCACCTCGATCAAGGCCGAGGCCGCCGGCTTCAGCGCCACCGAAGACGGCGAAAGCGTCAACTACGGCGTCGGCGCCAACTACTTCTTCGACAACCAGAACGGCGTCCGCGCCGACTGGACCCGTCGCGACTTCACCGACGACAACGGCGGTGAACTCGACACCTACGGCCTGAGCTACGTCCGCCGCTTCTAGGACGCGATGGCCTGAACGACGAAGGCGCGCATCCCTCGCGGGGTGCGCGCCTTTTCGTTGGCCGGTTTCAGGGATGGATCAGGCGACGCCGGGTTGCAGGGCCCAGCGCATCGAGCCTTCGCCGAAGGGTTTGAAGAACAGGTCGCGATAGCGTTCGAAGACCTCGACGATCCTGTTGGCCAGGTCCTGGGCGACGGTCTCGCCGCGCTGCCGTTTCATGGCGGCGACGCACTGGACCACGTCGCGCTGGTGCGCCGAACCGCCCATCCGTTTGAGCACCGCGGCGATATCCTGCGCCAGCGGATCGATCTGTTTCGCCCATGGATTGGTGTTCTGAGTCATGCGGGACGCCCCCTTGTTCTCGACACTGGCGCACGGGTCGCAAAATCCCGCGGCCGATGCAAGCGTGGCCGCGAATTCGTGATCAGGGCAGGGGCCTTGAGGCCGGACCCGATCAGTTGAACAGGAAATTCATTACGTCGCCGTCCTTGACGACATAGGGTTTGCCCTCGGCCCGCAGCTTGCCTGCGGCCCTTGCCCCCGCCTCGCCCTTCAGGGCGACGAAGTCCTCGAAGGCGATGGTCTCGGCGCGGATGAAGCCCTTTTCGAAATCCGTATGGATCACGCCGGCCGCCTGCGGGGCGGTGGCGCCGATCGGGATCGTCCAGGCGCGGGCCTCCTTCGGCCCGACGGTGAAATAGGACTGCAGGCCCAGCAGGGCATAGGCCTCGCGGATCAGGCGGTTCAGACCCGGCTCGGCGAGGCCGAGGCTTTCGAGGAATTCCGCCTGTTCGGCCTCGTCCAGCACGGCCAGTTCGGAATCGATCTTGGCCGAGATGACGACCGCCTTGGCGTTGTCCTGCGCGGCGCGCGCGGCGACGGCGTCGGACAGTTCATTGCCCTTGTCGGCGGAGTTCTCGTCCACGTTCGACACGTACAGGGCCGGCAGGGAGGTCAGCAGCTGCAGCATATGCCAGGCCTTCTGGTCCTCCTTGTCGACCTGGACCACGCGCGCGGGCTTGCCGGCGCGCAGGGGCGTCAGGGCCATGTTGATCAGACGCAGGGTGGTCTGGGCCTCCTTGTCGCCGCCCTTGGCCTTCTTCTCGACATTGCCGACCCGCCTTTCGAGGCTTTCGAGGTCGGCCAGCATCAGTTCGGTCTCGATGATCTCGAGGTCCGAGATCGGGTCGATCCTGTTCTCGACATGGGTGATGTCGTCGTCGATGAAGCAGCGCGCGACGAAGGCCACGGCGTCGCAGTCGCGGATGTTGGCCAGGAACTGGTTGCCCAGGCCCTCGCCCTTGGACGCGCCGCGCACCAGGCCGGCGATGTCGACGAAGGTGATCCGCGACGGGATGATCTCCTTCGAGCCGGCAATGGCCGCCAGCGCCTCCAGCCGGGGCTCGGGCACGGCCACGTCGCCCGTATTGGGCTCGATGGTGCAGAACGGATAGTTGGCGGCCTGCGCCGCCGCCGTCCTGGTCAGGGCGTTGAACAGGGTGGACTTGCCGACATTGGGCAGGCCGACGATCGCGACTTTAAGGGCCATGGTCTTGGGGAGGTTCCTCGTGAGCGCGAGCCTTTAGCCGGTCGCGACCGGTTTGTCAGTCTCGCGCTTCGCCACGCGGGTCAGTGGGCGGCAGGCGCGGCTGCGTGATCGTATTCCGAGGCGCTCGGCTGGCCGACGGTCGCGGTAACCTCGACGGGGGCCGACGTGGCGAAGGTCAGGGTCAAGGCGACCGTATCGCCGGCGACCAACGGCTCCTTGACCCCCAGCAGCATCAGGTGATTGCCGCCGGGCTCCAGGGTAACGGCCTGGCCGGCTGGCAGGGGCAGACCCTCCTCGAGTTGGCGCATCATCATCATATTGCTCTCCATGCGGCTCTCATGGATCTGGACGATGTTGGCACCGGGACTGGTTGCTGAGACCAGCCGATCCTCGGCGGTCGAGCTCAGGGTCAGGTAGCAGCCCGTCATCTGGCGTCCGACCGGCGTCGGCCGGCAGATCGCGCCGGAGACCTCGACGGTCGCCGGCTCGTCGGATCCCGCGCCGCCCGGGCTGCAGGCGGCCAGGGTCAGCAGGGCGACGGCGAGGAGCGGGGCGCGGGTCATGTCGGACGTCCAGTTCGGGTCGGCGCGGTCTATCGCCCCCTCCGTCGCCTCGCAAGGCGTCGTCCCGTCGCGCTTGTGAATGGACAGCCCGGGGGGTGCGTGACACGCTCCTGCACGTAATCCGGGAGTTCGAACCATGATCCACCGCCTCGCACTGATGACGGGCGTCGCCCTGGCCGTGCTCGCCTCGCCCGCCCTCGCCCAGGATCCGGCGGTGCGGGACGGGTCCGGCGGACCGGATTCGGTTTCGCTGACCATCTACAACCAGAACATCGCCCTGGTGGAGGACACGCGGTCCCTGACCCTGCCGTCCGGCCGGTCCCGCCGCGAATTCCCCGGCGTATCCGCCAGCATCCGGCCCGAGACCGTGGGCCTGTCCGGCCGCGGCCTGTCGGTAGTCGAGCAGAATTTCGACTTCGACCTGCTGACCCCCGACAAGCTGATGCAGTCGGCCGTCGGCGACGAGATCGGCATTGTGCGCACCAATCCGGGCAGCGGGGCCCAGGAGACCCAGCGCGC
>CAZFQC010000280.1:0-3440 GCA_964520795.1 uncultured Brevundimonas sp. | reverse complement strand
GCGTCGGCCGGGGTCGCGGCCGACGGTCGGGGCTGACGGATTCGGATACGTCCGACACCAGCGGCAATGGCCGCGGCGGCCAGACCGGGCTCACCGATTCTGACTCTTCCGATGGCGTCGGCCGGGGACGCGGCCGACGGTCGGGGCTGACGGATTCGGATTCGTCCGATACCAGCGGCAACGGCCGCGGCAGGACCGGACTGACGGATTCCGACTCCTCCGATGCGGTCGGCAACGGTCGGGGCGCTCGGACCGGGATCACGGATTCCGACTCGACCGACGCCTCCGGAAACGGACGCGGTCGTCGCCCCAAGTGATCACCAACCCGGCGTGACCTTCGACGGCAGGGAACATTCCGGAGGCCCCCTGGGCTGGCTGCTGGGGGCGGCGGCTGAGTCGTTCCTCGACACGGCCTATGAGCGCGAACCCGTGGTCGTGCACCACGGAGATCCGGACCGGTTCCGCGCCTTGCTCTCGATCGCCGCTGTAGATCGGAAGGTCGCAGAGCAGGACCTTCGCGAGGGCATGCTGGCCATGGCCGACGCCAACCGGTCGGTGGACAGTTCTGACTTCGTGGCGGACTCCGGAGCCATTGATCGGGTGGCTGTCGCCCGGCTCTACCGTCGCGGTGCCACGATCATACTGAACCAGGTCCACCAGTCAGACATCGCCCTCGCTGATTTCTGCCGCTCCGTGGAACGAGTGTTTTCCTGTCATGTACAGACCAACATCTATTTGACCCCTCCGGGGTCGCAGGGTTTCCAGACCCACTACGACAACCACGATGTCTTCGTGCTGCAGATCGAGGGCGAGAAGACCTGGCGGCTCTATGACCGTCCCGTCGAGTCGCCCTATCGCGGCGAACGATTCGAATCCGGGCGACACGCGGTCGGCGAGCCTCGCCAGACATTTGTGCTCAAGGCCGGCGACTGCGCCTATGTGCCCCGCGGCCTTATGCACGACGCTGCGGCGTCGGGCGATGCTGCGTCGTTGCACATCACCTGCGGCCTGCTGGTGCGCACCTGGGCGGATCTGGTGCTGGAGGCAGTGTCGGAGGTTTGCGTCAACGATCCGGCCTTCCGGCGCAGCCTGCCGCCCGGCTTTGCAAACCGGGATTTCGACCGGACGTCAGCGCGGGACCGGTTTCGCGCCCTTGTCGCTGAACTTTCGTCCGGGACCCGGATGGACGGAGCGCTCGACCTGCTGACCGAACAATTCATCCAGTCGAGGGAACCGGCGGTGCTTGGCGCGATCGAAAGCGCTTCCCGCCCGCTGGCCCGACAGTATCGCGCCCGACCCGCGCCCTGGCGGCTGATTGATGAGGCCGGAGGACTGCGGCTGATCATCCCCGGCGGGGACATGACCTTCACCCGCGCGCCGCGTTCTGTGATCGAACGGCTTCTTTCGGGCGAAGGTTTTACGCCCGGGGATATCGGGGACGACCAGGCCGAGGAATTGATCCGCCGGCTGGCGACCACCGGGCTAATTGAACGGCTCGACTGACCAGCCGGGCCGGTCCGGCGGCTCACCAGTCGCCGTACTGGCCCTGGAAGCGACGACGGACGTCCCGCACGTCGCGTTCGGCGTCGTCGATCGCATTCTGGGCCCGCCGCCAGTCCCGCTCGGCATCGGCCCGTTCGCGGCGGATTTCCTGGATGCGGTTGCGGATCACGTCGCGCTGTTCGTCCGTCAGACCCTCGGTGCGCGCCTCAGCCTGTTTGGCTGTGATCTTCTCATCCAGCTCTTCCAGCCGCGCGCCGAGGCTCGCCACACTGCTGCGCGCGTTCGTCAACGCCTGTTCCGCCGCATAGACCATCTGGCCGTCGCGATAGGCGGGCAAAAAGTCCTGTTCCTGCGCCGGGGTGCAGACCCCGTGGTAGGTGTCGCCCTCCCGGCCTTCCCGGAACCCGCGCTCCCAGCGGCAATAGCCGTTCAGCCCGTCCGCGCGCGCCGAACGGTAGGCGAGCAGGTCCGGGGCCACGCCATATTCGGCGCAGGCTCGTTCGTGGTCGGCCAGGATGCTCATCGGCTGTCCCTCCGAACCGTCCCGATACCCCACCTCGCCCCAGGCACCGGCCAGGCATTGGTCCTTCGTCATGGTGGCGCAGCTGGCGACCGCCAGAGCGGTGCCCCCGGCGGCGGCGAGAAGCAACAGTCTCATGGCGGTCTCCTGCCTGTATGGCACCGCTTGAAGATGACCCAGCTTGGCCATTCCGCCAAGCTCGTGCCTTGCCCGCCGGGCTCACCGGCGTGCTAGACCGCCCTGCCGCCCGGTCGGGGCGGCGGAGCGCCCTGTGTCCGACGAAACCCTTATCGAAGATTTCGCCGCCGACGAGGACCTTGCCCCGGTTCTGGAGGCCAGGCTCGCGAAGGGCGGCGCGCGTCTCGACAAGGCCCTGTCCGACATCTTCCCGACCCTGTCGCGCGCCCGCGTCCAGGCCCTGCTGGCCGAGGGGGTCGTCACCCGGGACGGCCAGCCGGTGTCGACCGCCTCGGCCAAGGCCCTGCCCGGCCTCTACGCCGTCGCCCTGCCCGCCGTCATCTCCGCCATCCCCCAGCCCGAAAACATCCCCCTGACCGTCCTGTTCGAGGACGCGCACCTGATCGTCATCGACAAGCCGGCCGGCATGGCGGTTCATCCGGCCCCCGGCAGCGAGACCGGCACCCTCGTCAACGCCCTGCTGCATCACTGCGCCACATCCTTGTCCGGCATCGGCGGCGTCGCCCGTCCCGGGATCGTCCACCGGCTCGACAAACACACCTCGGGGGTCATGGTCGCCGCCAAGTCCGACGCCGCCCACGCGGGCCTCTCGGCCCTGTTCGCCGCCCACGACATCGAGCGCACCTACATCGCCCTGGTCCGCGGCGCACCCCAGCCGGAAAAGGGCCGCATCGTCTCCAACCTCGGCCGCTCGACCGGCGACCGCAAGAAGATGGCGGTGCTGAGGGTCGGCGGGCGCGAAGCCATCACCGACTATGTCGTGGACGCCGTTTTCGGCGCCGCGCCGCGGAAGGGCGGCCGCCCCGCCGCCCCGCCGCTCGCCGCCCGCGTCGCCTGCACCCTGCATACGGGCCGCACCCATCAGATCCGGGTGCATATGGCCTCGAAAGGCTCACCGCTGCTCGGCGACCCGGTCTACGGCACCGGCAGCCCGGCCAGCCCGGTGCGCGCCGCCATTGAAGCCGCCGGCCTGACCCGCCAGGCGCTCCATGCGACAATTCTCGGCTTCGTCCATCCGGTGACCGGCGAGGCGCTGCGCTTTGAAACGGCCCCGCCAGGGGACATGCGGTCGCTGGAACAGGCGCTCGCGACGATGTCGTAACGCGGTCCGTCTTGATTAAGGACTGACTATCCGCTATACAGTCGCTCATTCGGTGCCGTGGCGCCGGGGCAACGGTCACGCTTTCGTGTGACCATCCGCCACTGACATGTGCGGAAA
>CAZFQC010000279.1:0-3449 GCA_964520795.1 uncultured Brevundimonas sp. | reverse complement strand
GCGGCGAGGCGAGCGATCGTGAGGTCGGGCGACAGGTGGGGCCGGTTTGCCGCCATAAAGGCGTCGAGACGGGCGAGCGAATCCTCGAGGCCGGACGTATCGGCCACCGTTTCACCCTCAACTGCCGCTTCGGCTCCCTCACCGAGTTGCCGATCACCCTCATCCAGGCCGTCGAAGTCGCCGGGACGGGTCAACATGCGCCAGATCAACACATAGACGAGCGCCAGGGCTGCACCATAGGTCGCCACTGCAAGGACCGGCTCTGCCATCGGTGCCAGGGCACTGGCCGCCTGCCGCCCGACATCGACAACGCCGATGATGAAGAGGCCTGCCAGGATCTGGCCCAGCCAACCGAGGCTTCGGCTTTCAAACGCCGAGTGGGTCGCCCGCAAGACCCGATCATATCGCCGCGTCTCCAGGATTCCGGCCAGAAGATAGGCCCCCAGCGATAGCGGGATGAGTGGATACAATACCCCCTTGGCCTGCGGCCAGGCGGCGACCGTGGCGAACACGGCGAGCGGTAGAAGGCTATGCAGGGGCGAAAGGCGCAAACGCCCCCGCCACGCAATCTTTCCAACCATCGCAAGAGTCAGTGGGCCGTAGCTGAGTGCCAGCAGTGGCGTAGGATCAAGGCGTGGCGCGGCACCCGCCTCGGACGCCAGGTCCCAGAGCGCCTGACCCGCCAGGCAAACCAGGATCACAGGCAGGGGCCAGGGCGACCGCCGCCATAAGGCGACGGCCGCAAGCAAGAGACACTGGGAGACTAGCAGCCAGTGGAGCGTCGAATAGATTTGGTCCATTCCGTCCCGGCACCCGTCGCATTCGCGACATCGACCTGCTCCGACCTCAAAGGCCGAGGAACCGGTTCATCATCGCATCCAGTTGGGGAGCATAGAATAGGACTTCGGGCTTGTCCTTGCGCCAGGCCGCTCGCCCGGCCGGAAAGGCTGTCACGCCTGGATTGTCGACGGCCGGAGCTCCAAACTGCTCGCGCAGGCCCGCCGTGACGCGCCCCTCGTCGGCGACCTCCATCAGGATCCACACCAGTTGAAGACGTCCCTCGGCGAAGACGAACTCGGCGGTGCGAGGAGCGCCCATGAAGGCAAAGCCGTGACAGTCGATCTGACGGTGGTCCTGCACGCCCGGGAGCTCCGCAGGGTCGAACCGCCGCACCTCGAGGCCGCCGGCGCAGGCAGGCGCGAGTTGCGTCCGCACCTGGTCGATATCAGCGCCCCAGACCGCAACGACAGGCTTGTCCTGCGCCGCTGCTGTCGATGCTGCAGAGCCAAAGGCGGCGAGAGCGGCGCAGGCTGCGAGGCCAGAGAATATTCGTTTCATCAACTCACTCCAAGTGGGGCCGCTCCCGGGCCGCTCCCAGGCCACGCCCGGGCCCAGACAGGTTGCTGCACTCGTCATCACTCCGTCGTCCTGATTTGCGGCAGCCGGTGCCGAACGCAAAAATCCGCACCCTTTAAGGGACCCTCACAACGCTCAGACCGGCGACCCGGGACCGAGTACCAGGGACCGACGAACCATTTCAGGATTAGGACAGCTCATGGCTGTACCGTCTCACGGCCGGTCAGCCCCGCCCTCGAGTGTTTGTTCCGGTCAGCGGGCCGGCTGCAGGACGATCCGGCTCCAAGCGTAGTGTTCTCCAGAACGCCCTGAGGGGATTCCGCGTCACGAGCTGCTTAGGCGAGCACCCAAATCGGCGACCTCGACTCCGCAGTGGGGGATGTTCATGGATGAGCGAAAGCGGAAGGGTGTCGTGCCAGGCCTGATGGTCTCTCGCCGCAATCTGGATAGCGTTTGGCTCGCAGACCTGCGCAGCGGTCCTGCCCCCGCCAGGCGTCGCCACAGGCCTTCGAGTGGGCCTTGACCAAAGAGCTTCAGCCAGACGGGGCTCAGCACCAGTTGCACCGCCCAGATGGCCAACACCCAGGGCAAGCGATCATCCGGGTCAAGGCTGTCATAGGGCACCCAGTCAAAGACGGCGAAAATGACCAGGAAAATGACTGAATGCATCACGTAGTTGGTCAGAGCCATGCGCCCCACCGCCTTGATCGGCGACAGCCAGGCTGCATTTCCTGCGTCACGGAACCCCAGAACCAGTAAGGCCAGCAAGGCGATTGAGGTGAAACCGGTCCCGATATTGTGAGCAAGCCCTTGCAAGGGCCAGTCGACCTGCCAGCCCAGGAACGGCCCAACCGTTTCGCTGGCACCTATCCGGGCCAGTAAACCATAGATCAGGGTGGGCAGACCAACAGTCAGTCCGATCAGCAACATCCGCCCATAGACCTTGCCCGGCGCAGTCCCCTGCAGGATGCCCCAGCGATAGAAGGCCATACCGATCAGCATGAAACCTAGCGCATCCCAGATGCGCCAATGGAACATGGCCGTGATCTGCAGGTGCAGGTTTCGCCAGACATTGAAGACGAACAAGTCTGCATAGGATCCCGCATAGGCCGCGGCCTCGCTCATCGGGGGATCGCCAATTTCCAGCCACCAGGCGAAGAGAACGCGATCGAGAGTCTGCTCATAGATCGCCGGCCACTGCAGGATGGCGATGTGCAAGATTTTCAGCAGGACACCGACCGCAAATAGCGTTGCCGGTCCTGTCCGCAGGAAGAGAAGGAGGATCGGCCCGCAGATCGCATAGGTCAGCAGGATGTCTCCGGGCCAGATCAGATAGGCATGCCCCAACCCGATCAGGAAGAGCAGTCCCATGCGTCGGACGAAGAAGGACTTGAAGCCCGGTGCCGCTTCGCGGCCCCGCGCCAGTATCAGGAGACCAGCGCCGAACAGCATGGCGAAAACAGGCATGAAACGCTGATCGACAACGCTGTACTGCAGCAGCCAGGCCAATACGCTGGTCGCATCAACCTCATGCATCCGCGACATGGACGTACCGGTATGCCAGGGCACATTGGCAATCAGCATCCCCAGGACCGCTAGACCGCGAAGAAAATCAAGACTGTCGATACGTGAAGTCATGTCTTTTCCGTCAGACGCCACCAGATAACCTGTGTTTTCTACCCAGCCAGACCGTCGGATGCGGGGCGATCCGCATCCGGTGTCCTTGGCCTGCCACAACGCCCCGCGCAATCAGAAGCGTGTCGACAGACTCAGCCGGGCGGTCCCAAGGGATTGCCCCGAGCTGAAGCGCCCTCCGAGCATGCCAGACCCGCCACCCCCGGGCCGTCCGGAGGATTATCGGATACCCTCATCCCGGCATGAATGCGCACTGCGACGAAGGGTGCCGGACGCGCGACGCGCGTGCCTGCACCGGCCTCGTGCGCCGGCCCTCCGGTCTTTGTTTCCATTGCTAGGGGAAGACGGGAACGCGGCGCGGCCAGCCGCAGCCAGTGAACCAAAGAAATCCTCGTCCGGCAGTCCGATCCGGTCGTCGCCGGACGGCCTCGAACGCGACGTCGGGAGCGTCGCCGTGT
>CAZFQC010000278.1:0-3456 GCA_964520795.1 uncultured Brevundimonas sp. | reverse complement strand
AGCCCGAGGACGCGCTGGATTTCGAGGCACCGGAGTGGGACCTGGAACGGGGCGGGTGATCCCGACGGACCGGTAACCATTAATTCGTCAGCTTGTGACCTTCTGCCACCGGCATCCAGGGCGAGGCGGCGGCGTGGACAAACAAGACAGTTTGGGGCTCGAAACTCCGTTCGACCACCTGACCGCCCTGCTGTGCGGTCAGTTCGACGTTCCGTTCGGGCTGGTCTCGTTCGTTCATGGCGACCTCGCGGTCTTTCGTTCGGAAGTGGGTCTGGGGGAGAGCGCCCTGCCTCGCGAGGTCAGCGTCAGCAACATTCTGGTCGGCATGGGATCGGGCGCGCATCTGGTGATCGAGGACGCCCAGGCTCACCCGGTGCTGAAGGACCACCCGATGGTCGCCGGGAAGCCGTTCCTGCGGTTCTTTGCGGGCGCGACCGTCAGTAACGGCAATGGCGAAGCCGTGGGCGCGGTCGGCGTCATGGATTCGAGGCCGCGGCCGGCCCTTACGGCCTCTGAATTGGCGACGCTCGACCATATCGCCGCAATCGCCGGAAGCATGTTCGACCAGACGACGGCCCAACGGGTCCAGGCCGAGCGCCTGGCCCTGTTGAAACTGGCGGAACAGATGTCCGGCGTCGGGCACTGGCGGTTTGATGTGCTGTCGGGTGAAGTCACCTGGTCCGACGAGGTTTATCGAATTCACGGCTTTGAGCCGGGCGCGATCGTACCCGACTATGAGTTGGTCCTGGCCGGCTATCATCCGGATGATGCCGAGGTGCTCGCAAGCGCGGTGTCGCAGGCGATCGCAACGGGCGCTGGTTATGCATTCCGATTGAGAATCCGGCCTCCGGGCCGCGAAGAACGGTTGGTCGAGACCAAGGCCGCCACGGAACAGGACGAGACCGGGAAGACCGTGGCGCTGTTCGGCGTGTTCCAGGACGTAACCGATGCGGTGCGTTCACAGGAACGTCTGGTGGAGAGCGAGAGCCTGTTTCGGCTGTTGAATGAAACCGCGACGGATATCATCGCGCGTTTCGATCCGGCGGGACGGTTCCTCTATGTTTCGCCGGCGGTGAAGACGGTCCTCGGGCGCGATCCTGAAGACATGCTGGGCAAGGATTGTTCCGACTTTATCCCGCCGGACGATCTGAAGATGATCCGGTCCACCCTTCGGGCCTATGTCGAGGCCGGACCGGAGGCACCGACGCCGCGATACGAGTACCGCGTGATCCGCTCTGACGGCAGCCTGGCGTGGCTGGAAGCGGCACCCCGGGCGGTGCGCGATTCTTCCGGAACGGTGGTGGAGTTCCACGATCATGTCCGCGACATCACCGCTCGAAAGGTCGCCGAGCGGTTGCAGACCGAATTGGTCGAGACCCTGGGTATGGCGGAAGAACTGGGCGGCGTCGGCAGCTGGCGCCTTGATGTGGCAAGCGGCGCGGTCACCTGGTCAGACGAGGTCTACCGTATCCACGGCAAGAGTCGCGATACCTTCGATCCCAGTTTTGACGACGCGGTAGGTTGTTACCATCCCGACGATCGCCAGACGGTGGCGGATTGTTGCCGGCAGGCGATCGAGACCGGTATCGGGGGAGGGTTCCAGCTTCGACTCATTCGTGAAGATGGCGAAACGCGGGTTGTATCGGCCCAGTGTCGCCCGGAACGCGACGAAACGGGTGCGATCGTCGCCTTGTTCGGCGTCTTCCAGGACGTGACCGACAGCGTCCACACCCATGACCAGATCGCCGCCAGCGAGGCGCGCTATCGGCTGCTCGCTGACCGGGCGAGCGACATCATCGTCACCTATGGGGTGGACGGCCGGATCCGCTACATCTCCCCGTCCATCGAGGCGGCGACCGGCGTGGCGGCGGAGGAACTGGTCGGTCGGCCGGTGACCGACCTGATTCTGGCGGAGGACGTGCCTGCCCTGGCCGAACGGTTCCGGGCCATGGTCAAGACGCCGCCCGGAACACCGATCGAGGGCTTTCGCTATCGCGGCACGGAGTATCCGGACGACCAGCGCTGGTTCGAGGCGCGCACATCGCTGATCCGGGATGAGGATGGCCGGGTGGTCGAATTCCAGGACGTCGTCCGCGACATCACCGCCACCAAGGCGCTGGAAGACCAGCTGATCGCGGCGCGCGACGTCGCGGAGGCCGGAGCCCGGACGAAGTCGGAATTCCTCGCCAATATGAGCCATGAGCTGAGGACGCCCCTGACCAGCGTGATTGGCTTCTCGGGCCTGTTGCAGAGCAGCCGGAACCTGCCCGAGGCCGAGCGCAGATATGCGGATCGCATCGCTACGGCCAGCGAGGCGCTGCTGAGCGTCATCAACGACATCCTCGACTATTCCAAGCTGGAGGCCGAGGCGGTCGACCTGGACCCGCAGGCCTTTGATCCGCGCGCCATGGCCGAGGGCGCTGTCGCCATCATCGAAACCCAATGCCAGGCCAAGGGGCTGACGCTGGAGACGGTGATCGACGCCAACCTGCCTGGTGCCCTGATGGGCGATGAGGGCCGGCTGCGGCAGGTGACACTGAATTTCCTGTCCAATGCTGTGAAATTCACCACCAGCGGCACGGTCCGCCTGGCCGTGACCATGGCGGGTGATCGGCTGCGGCTTGCGGTGACCGACAGCGGCATTGGCATCGCGCCGGACAAGATCGATACCCTGTTCGACCGCTTCACCCAGGCCGACGCGTCGACCACGCGTGTCTATGGCGGGACCGGACTGGGTCTGGCGATCTCACAGCGCCTGATCGAGATGATGGGGGGCGAGATCGGCGTCGACAGCCGACCGGGCGAGGGTTCGACCTTCTGGTTTGAGGTTCCGATGCAACTGGCTGTCGCCGGTGTGGAAGCTGCCGGCGCGGACGACCTGGTCGTGGACGCCGGCCTCAAGATCCTCATGGCAGACGACGCGGCGCCGAACCGGGAACTGGTGACTGCGATCCTGGGCGGACTGGGTCTGGCGCTGGAGACGGTGTGCAACGGGGCCGAGGCGGTTGAGGCGGCGCGAACCGGCGCCTATGACCTGATCCTGATGGACGTGCATATGCCGGTGATGGACGGGCTGGATGCCACGCGGGCGATCCGGGCCATGGACGGGGCCGCCGGACGGACGCCGATCATCGCCCTGACCGCCAATGTCCAGCCGGAGCAGGTCCTACGATGCCGGGAGGCCGGGATGGACGGGCACGTTGGCAAGCCGATCCAGATCAGCGAACTGCTGACTGCACTGGGCTCGGTGGCGGCACGCTCTGAAGACGTTGGATCGGTCGCCGAGCCGCAGCGGCTCGGCGGGGTATGACCGCCGCCTGAGGGCCCACAGCATGACGCTGTGCTGACAATCCGCGAATCTATAGTCGGGTTGGTGTGACAAGATCACGCGAAATCAATCACTTGAGATTTTGTAGCGACGATTTGCCCGCCGGGGTGCGCTGGTCGCCTAGTCTT
>CAZFQC010000277.1:0-3462 GCA_964520795.1 uncultured Brevundimonas sp. | reverse complement strand
AGCCGACTGTTAATCGGCTGGTCGTAGGTTCGAATCCTACCCGCGGAGCCACTCTTTCCCCCCCACCACAGCGCCAGACCGAAAAAAAGCCCGACGCGTGCGCCGGGCTGAAGAAGTTCGGTGATGGTGGGTGTCCTCGAAGAAGGAAGACATCCTTCGATGCCGCGAATTGGTTAACTGGCCGTAAACGTCCTCACTCGGCATCCGGCAGCCAGATCGTCTGCCGCCCACCGCCGGGGCCGCTCCAGACTACGCGCCAGCCCGCACCCGCGCGCTCCACGCGGAAGGCCGGGTCGTCGCTGCCTTCGCCCGGCCAGACATAGGTTCGTCCGTCGACCCGGATTTCGTCGGGTCCCGCCGACGGCGTCATCATCAGGCTCCAGCGACCGGAAGCGTCCGGCGTGACCTGACCGGTCTCGCCACCAGCCTGGATTTCGATCGGCGCGTTCGCCGACGCGCTGCGTCCCGAGACCAGTCGCATCCGCCCGTCACTGTCGACGGCACCCAGCGACGGGGCCCGGTCCAGCCGTCGCGTTGCGCCGCCGGCCCTGAGAACCGCCACCGGCCCGCGTCCGCCCGCCACGATCAACAACCGGTCCGGGGCCGGAGCGGCGTCCTGGCCCACCTGGGTCTCGGGACGCAGCAGCAGGTCGCCGGGCGGCGGGGTCATGCGAATCTCGAACCGGCCCTGGTCATCGGCCGCGGCAGCGTGGGCCGGTCCCGAGTCGCTGCGCAGGACCACCCGGGCACCGGGCTCCGCCTGGCCGCTGAAGACGAGGCCGCCCGGCACGCGCTGTACCGACCGGATCATCGGCGGCCGGGTCCACCCCGCCACGCCGGAGGGCTCGCGCGCCTTTTCCGCCGCCGGTGCCGTGGGGGGCGAGCAGCCCGCGGCTGCAGCGCAAAGCAGCACCGCCATCGCCGCCCTGGGGAACATGGCCCGTTTCATCACATGCATCCGACCGCTAGGAGTAATGTCCTGGATAGCGCGCCGAGGCGGCCGCTGTCTCCCATCCGTTCCCGAGGCCCCATGTCGTCGCCCGTCACCATCCAGCCGTTCGACGGACAGTCCGTCTGCCTTTTCTGCGGCTCATCCGACCTGTCCGACCCCGCCTACACCGAGGCCGCGCGCGCCTTTGGCGAACAGACCGCCCTCGCGGGCTGGCGGCTGGTCTATGGCGGCGGCGGGGTCGGCCTGATGGGTGCCTCGGCCCGCGCCGCCCACGCGGCCGGCGGCCGGGTGCTGGGCGTCATGCCCGGCTTCCTGCGCAGCCGTGAGCGCCTGTTCGACGACGTCGAGACCCTGATCGTGCCTTCGATGCACGAGCGCAAGACGATCATGTACGACCAGTCGGACGCCTTCGTGGTGGCACCCGGCGGCGTGGGTACCCTTGAGGAGGTCATCGAGGTCCTGTCCTGGAAGCGGCTGGATCTGCATTCCAAGCCGGTCATCTTCCTGAATCTGAACGGCTTCTGGGAGCCGCTCCTGGCCGTCATGGAGCACAGCATCGCCGAAGGCATGACCCCCGCCAGCTTCCGTCAGGCCTGGGTCGTCTGCGACACGGTCGAGGCCGCAATCACCGCCATGCAGACGGCGGACAAGACACCGCACTTGCAACATGATCGCCGATAAGTAATCACTGGTTAGTCAGCTGGCGTCCGTCGGTTGCCTTTCGCTACGCACCTTGACAGTTGCGTAAAACAACGGACACTGGCGAAGCGACGCGGATGACCGCGTCAGCCCAACCGGAGACCTCCCCATGCGTGCTCTGCTCATCGCCGCGGCCCTGTTCGCCGCCGCTCCCGCCTTCGCCCAGTCGGCCGCCACCAGCGCCGTCCTCGCTGACCCCGCCCGCGCCCCGGCCGGCCGCGTCATCATCGACGGTGCCTCCTGGTCGTGTGATGGCGCAACCTGCACCGCCAGTGGCGGCGCCAACCAGCCCGCGACCCGCGCCTGCCGCCGCGTTGTCCTGCGCTTCGGTGCCGTATCCTCGTTCAGCTACAAGGGCATCGCCCTGACGGCCGAACAGATCGCGGCCTGCAACGCCTGATCCAGAGGATCATCGAAACGAAAAGGCCGCCCCTCACAGGGCGGCCTTTTTGCTGTGGTCCGTCGTGACGGGCCTCTAGGCCGTTTCGCCTTTCAGCCGCTTCACGATCCGCTCGCGTCCGATCATCGGTGCCAGCGTCGCCATGTCCGGGCCATGCTGCTGACCCGTGATCATCATACGCAGCGGCATGAACAGGGCCTTGCCCTTGGCACCGGTGGCTTCCTTGACGGCGCTCGTCCAGACCGGCCACAGGGTCTCGTCGATGACCTCCGGCAGGGCCGCCAGGGCCGCCGCGGCAAAGGCCGCATCCTCGATCACGGGTGTGACCGGCCCGCGCACGATTGTCGCCATTTCAACCACATCGGCGAATTTCTGAAGGTTGCCGCGCACGCCATTCCAGAAGGCCTCGCCCAGATCGGCGTCCAGAACCGCCAGCCGCGGCCGCGCCGTCTCATAGTCCATGACATGCAGCGCCTGGGCATTCAGACGGTCCAGATCGGCCGTGTCGTAACGCGCCGGTGACCGGC
Source organism: uncultured Brevundimonas sp. (assembly GCA_964520795.1). GTDB lineage: Bacteria > Pseudomonadota > Alphaproteobacteria > Caulobacterales > Caulobacteraceae > Brevundimonas. The sequence continues at coordinate 884 of CAZFQC010000277.1, read as the reverse complement.
CCATCTTGGAGAAGGCGAAACTCGCGCCCAGGGCCTCGATCGAGGTCCCGACCTCCAGCGGGTCCGAGGTCCCGATGCGGCCGAGATGACTGGTGATGGCGATCGGCTCATAGCCGAGATCGCGCATCTCGCTGATCGACAGCGAGCCCAGCCGCTTGGACAAGGCCTGGCCGTCGGCCCCGACCAGCAGGGGCATGTGGGCGAAGGATGGGGTCGGTCCGCCCAGCGCCTCGAAAATCTCGATCTGCGCCCCGGTGTTGGTGACGTGGTCCTCGCCGCGGATGACGTGGGTGATGGCCATGTCGATGTCGTCGACGACGGACGGCAGGGTGTAGAGGAACAGACCGTCCTCGCGGATCAGCACCGGGTCCGACATCGAGGTCGTATCCACCTCGGCATGGCCGCGCGCCAGATCCTCCCAGGCGACCCGCCGGCCCTCCAGCTTGAAGCGCCAGTGCGGTCTGCGACCCTCGGCTTCGAAGGCGGCCTTCTCGGCCTTGGTCAGGGCCAGGGCGGCACGGTCATAGATCGGCGGCAGGCCACGCGAGAGCTGCACCTTGCGGCGGCGATCCAGCTCTTCCGACGTGTCGTAGCAGGGATAGAGCCGCCCGGCGGCCTTCAGCCGCACCGCGGCCTCCTCGTAACGATCGAACCGCTTCGACTGGTTGTAGCGCTCGTCCCAGACCAGGCCCAGCCAGGCCAGGTCGTCCTCGATCCCCTGTTCGAACTCCGGCGTCGAGCGCGCCAGATCGGTGTCGTCGATGCGCAGCACGAATTTGCCGCCCTGCCCTTTCGCGAACATCCAGTTCACGAGAGCGGTGCGAACATTGCCGACGTGCAGCTTACCCGTCGGCGACGGGGCGAAACGGACCTTGACGGACATT
>CAZFQC010000276.1:0-3466 GCA_964520795.1 uncultured Brevundimonas sp. | reverse complement strand
ACGAGCGGAAGGCGGCACCTTCCTTGTGCATGTCGATGAAGATCTCGCCGAGTTCGCCGTCCTCGTATTCGCCGGTATGGATATAGACCTTGTGGCCACCAACGGCGGCCTTCTGGATGTAGCCCTTGCGCCTGTCGGGCAGCTTGCGGCGGGTGCGGTCACGCTCGACCACCTTTTCCACCACCCGCTCGACTGCCCGGGCTTCAGGCTCCCATCGGCGCGCCTTTGGTGCCGGCTCGACCTCGGCCAGTTCAAGCAGCGGCCCTGACGGCGGTTCCATCCGCATCAAGCGGACCGCCCGACGACCGTCCCGTGCGGCGTCGGCCAGCAGGCGGGCGGCCTGGGCCGGCGTTGTGCGCCAATCGATAAGGGTCGGCGCCGTGTCAGGTATGGCGCTGACCCGTTCCAGCGCGCGGCGGAGCGCGGTCGCGAAGGCCCGCGGGTCCGCGAGGATGAAGCGGATGTCGTCAGGTGCGCCGTCCCAGAGTGTCAGGTCGCCGTGCCCGAGAGCCCAGGCCTCGGCGCGGGTGATGTCTTCGGTGGCCAGGCCCAGCTGCTGCAACAGATCGTCCTCGGCACCGACAAAGCCCAGAACGTCGCGAATGAAGCCGGCGTCGAGCACCGGAGGTCGGAATGCCTGACTGAGGGCGTCGACAGTTCCCAGAGCGTGTTCGATCCCTTCGAGCTCCACATCGGTGAACCCCTTTGCCCGCAAGGCAGCGTGGTCAACGCCCGGGGCATCAACGATGGTGCGGCGTCCGAAGAGGTGTCGTTCGGCCGCCTCCACCTGGCCGCCGCTCCGCGCGATGGCGGCGGCGAGCGAAGGACGCAGACGCTGGCTCGTGTCACCGTCTGCGGTCTGCCAGGTCTCGACAACCGAGAGAGGAGACAGTCCGAGCCGCAGATCGGCCTCTGCATCGTAGACGAAGAGGGCGACCGCCCTGTCGCCGGCCGCCGATTGCACAAGCTCTGCCAGCGCCTCCGCCTGAGACAGATCAGCGGGAGCCGCGCCGCTCAGCATGAGATCGGCCAGGCCGCCCAGACCGACGGTGACGATCGGCGCGCCGTCGCGATCGAGGGCCGTCGTCCAGAGTCTCACCAGATCCCGGAGCGCCGGTTCGAACCCTGCTTCGGCCAGACGGGCCAGCGCGGGCAGCGACAGCAGAACGGCCGACGCCCGTCCGGCCTCCGACAGGGCGTCAGCTGTGTCCGGCTCGAACGTCAGGACGAGTTCGCCGTCGAGGGCCGCTTCGGCTGCGGTCAAGCCTTCCGGCGCGCCGGAGGCGACCATGGCCCGGTCGGCGAGTGCCAGACGGGTCGGCACGGCTGCCCGGGGAAGAGGCGCGACCTCGAACCGCTCCCCCTGCATGGCGCGGATGATATCGGCGTCGGCAGCACCCGCGCGGCGCGCAGCGAGCGCCGCACGCGCGAGGGCGGGATTTCTCTGGGGGTCGGCGCAGTCGGCACGCGGGCCGTCGCAGCGGGATACGGCTTCAGCCACCCGTTCCAGTGTCGCCGCCACCGCTTCAACGGCACGGGCGGTCAGCCGGTCAGAGCGTCGAAGCGCCGATTCCGCCCTGAGCAGGCGAGCAGCGCCGGGATCGGACAGGTCGACCGGTCCGGCCGCGAATCTTGTGGTTCGGGCCGGAGTGGCCAGCCCAAGCAACAGGCTCGCCGCCAACGCGCCGGCCTGGTCCGGGCAAAGGCGTCGACCGAAGGCGACAGCCATTTCCGCGAGGGGATCCTCGCCGTCGGTGGAAAGGCCCTCGATGTCGGCCCAGTCCAGCCAGGCTTCAACCTGCACGTCGGTCCAGCCCTCGGGCGCGCGAAGGGTCACAACCCGGTCGGCGCGCTCGATCTCGCGGACAGGACGGCGCATCGCGGCGGCGAGCGAGGCTAGGGGAAAGCGCATGCGGCGGACTCGTCGTGGCCTTTCGGCCAGACTAGCGGCGTCTCGGGCGGTACAGCAATAAATCTGGCGTGTCTCGCCACGGTTACCCCCAAGATGTTGAGGAACCTGAGCCACGCGCAGTGCTGGACGGCAGGGCCGGCGCTTTCTATGATGAAGCCTGCGTCGCCGGCCCCCGCCGGGCGACCGATCGTGAGTGGATTTTCCGACGTGCTAGGCAGGATCTTCGGCTGGACCAGCGGCGCCACCATCGGCACCTTCTTCACCATCGCCAAGCGCGGCGAGCTTGTGGGGACGGACGAGTTCGGCAATCGCTATTATCTGTCGCGCGACAAGTCGAGCTATGACGGCCGCCGCCGCCGCTGGGTGACCTACAATGGCTATGCCGACGCCTCGAAGGTGCCGCCGGACTGGCACGGGTGGCTGCACTACATTTTTGACGAACTCCCGACCGATCAGCCCTTGCCGCGCCGTGCCTGGGAGGAAGATCATCTGCCCAATCTGACCGGCACGCCGATGGCGTGGAAGCCCAAGGGGTCTCTCGCCGCCGAGGGCGTGAGACCACCGGCTACCGGCGATTACGAAGCCTGGCGTCCGGAATGACACTCCGGGGGGCGATCCTGGCGGGCGTGACCGCGGCGGCGCTGCTGGCATCGGGTGCCGTGCTGGCCTCGGCGCTCAATGATCTGCCCCAGGACGCGGTGCCGATCCAGGATCCAACTTCGACCTTGAACCGCCAGACGGCGACGCCGACGCCGCCGGTCGAGCCGGCACCTGAGGGCGCGCCGGCACCCGCCTCGCCCGTTGCCGTAACGCCCGCCACCCCGACCATCGTCGTCGCCGAGGGTGAGGAAAAGGCCGATGAAGAGGAGAAGGCGGACGAGGCACCCGCGAAGCGCGCCGAGGCGCCCTCCGCTCCTTCGCGCCGCCAGCGTCGCCGGGTCGCCATCGTCGAGGCCATCGACAAGATCACGGCCGAATCGATGCGGTTCGAGGTCGAGGTCGGCGGCCGTCCGGTCCGGTTCCAGCGGACCCTGATCTTCACCGCCCGGGCCTGCGAAGTTTCGGCACCGGACGAGCAGGTGTCTGATGCCGTCGCCTATCTGGAGGTCAGCCTCCAGCCGCGGGGCGTCATCCAGATCAATGAACCGCGCCAGATTTTCCGTGGCTGGATGTTCGCCTCCTCGCCCGGCATCAGCGGGCTGCAGCATCCGGTCTATGATGCCTGGATCGTCGGCTGCAAGGCGTAGAACAACGCCTCTGATCCCGTCATCGGATCGAACAGCGAGCGGGTGTTGGGTCGAAGCAGACGGGCCGTCCGCAGCAGTTTGAGATAGGCGGCCTGCGGCGTCTCGACCGCGCCGAACTGGCTGAGGTGGCCGGTCAGGAACTGTGTGTCCAGCAGCCGCCAGCCGCCGCGCTTCAGCCGGGCGACCAGATGCACGAGTGCGATCTTCGAGGCGTCGCGCTCGCGGCTGAACATGCTCTCGCCGAAGAAGGCTCCGCCCAGGGTGACGCCGTACAGGCCGCCGACCAGGGTCTCGCCGCGCCAGCATT
>CAZFQC010000275.1:0-3477 GCA_964520795.1 uncultured Brevundimonas sp. | reverse complement strand
TCCGACGGTGCCCTCCGCGCCCCCATGCCCGGCAAGATCGTCGCCACGCCGGCCAAACCCGGCGACACGGTCACGAAGGGCCAGCCCGTCGTGGTGCTCGAAGCCATGAAGATGGAGCACGCCCTGGTCGCCCCGTTTGACGGGGTGGTCGATGAGATGGGGGTTGCCGTCGGGGATCAGGTGACGGCTGATACAGTGCTCGCCCGCGTCAGGGCTGCAGAGGGAACGACATGAAGCGACTGATCGGAATGACGGCGGCCCTGATGATGGCGGCCGCAACGACCCCGGCATCGGCCCGGATCGACGAGCTCAACGCGGTCGACAAGGCCGACATGCAGTGCTTCGCCCTCACCGCCTATCTCACCGGCCAGTCGACCGAAGGCAGTCAGGAGCAGGCCGGTCTGGTCGGCGGCATGATGTATTTCCTCGGTCGTCTCGACGGCCGCACCCCCGGAACCGACTGGCTGAGCAAGCTGGCCGACTACCTCCGGACGGTGGAAGGCGCCGAGCTCGAGGCCCAGCGCGAACGCTGCGGTGGCATCATGGTGGAACGCGGCGACGCCCTGACCCGTTGGGGCGCGACCCTGTCCGGCGAGGCTCCCGGGTCCTAGCGGAACCCCACCCCGCCCACGGGCGTCGTCACAGTGGCGTCTGCAAAGGTCGCCATCAGCTGCATGGCCCGGAGGATCGCCGCCTTCACTTCCGGGACCTGCAGCGAAGCGCGGTGCGCAGCCTCGTCAGTCCAGACCTCGGTCACCCATACCGCCTCCGCATCGGCCGGATCGTGCGCGACGATATAGCTGAGGCAGCCCGGCATGGTGCCGAGGTTCTCCAGCAGGATCGCCGTCAGGGCGTCACGCTGGCCGGGCAGGGCCGTCATCTTGCCGATCAGTCCGTACATGGCGACAGACTACGCTTCCATTGCCGGGAAGTCTTCCGTTAGGCGCCGCCCGCGACCTACCGCCGGCGACAGGTCCGGATGCCGATCAGGCTGTAGAGCGGGCAGGTCCCGAACAGGCCGGTCAGCAGGGGCACGACTCCCACCCAGCCCCAGGGGGTCTGGGGACCGATGAAGACGATCGAGATCAGGCCCAGCCCGATGATGACCCGCAGTATTCGATCCAGCCCGCCGACATTCGCCTTGAACATGATGTATCTCCCGCCATGCGTTCGCCGAGAGTCGGCGGTTTCGGCGGGTCATGCGTTGTCCGAGAACAACTCCGGGCCCGCGGCCTGTCAGGCCGTCCGGCCAGGGGGAAAGAGGGTCGTTTGCCGCTTCACATGATCAAGCTGTGCGTTGGCGTCGCCAAGGTCGAGACGCTGGAACGCCGTGCGGCCAAGGGCGAGTGGCTGACCGTCCATACCCGGATGACGCCCAAACGCGCGACGGAACTGGAGGACGGCGGCTCGCTGTTCTGGGTGATGAAGGGTTCGGTGACCTGCCGGATGCCGATCCTCGACATCGCCACACGCGGCGAGGGCAAGGCGAGTATGTGCCACATCAAGCTGTCGCCCGACGTAGTGCGCACCGCCCCCCAGGCCCGCCGCCCCTTCCAGGGCTGGCGCTATCTGGACGCGAAGGACGCCCCGCCCGACCTCTCGACCCTGGACGCCGGCGAGGTACCGGAGGATCTGGCCAAACGGTTGCGCGAGATGGGGGCCTGGTAGGCCCGGCGACCCATCAGCGACGCAGGCTGTCCTGCACGCTGCGCGCATCCCAGGCGTTGGGACGATCCGGCTTCGGTCCATCGCCCATCACCACCTCCAGCGTGGTCGCGGTCGCTGAAGGGCCGCTGAAATTCAGACCGACGCCGACACCGACGCCGGAGCCGGAAAAGCTGCCATAGCGACCCGAGCCGTGGCCGGAGCCGTAGCTCACGCCAACGCTGGGTCGCATGCCGCCGGCGCTGTCCGGGCGACCGTCGATCCAGCGCTGGGTCACCTCGAACCAGTCATGGCCCCGGGCCGTGGTCAGTTCCGCCGCCCGCAGCAGGGCCATGTCCGCAACCGGCCCCGGCGCGCCGACGCCGCTGTAGGTGACGCGGAAGCGGTTGGACTCAATACGCTGTTCGGAATAGCCCTGCCCGCCCGACCCGGACTGCGGACCATAGGGTGCCAGGCCGGCGCAGGCAGACAGCACAAGGCCGGCGGCGGCGATCAGGGGCAGGGTCAGGCGGGTCATGGCGGGTCTCCCTTCGTGTGGAGAATAGCGCGGGTCCCACCGCCGGGTTCCGGCGGCTAAAGTCCCGCCGCGGTCTTCAGGGCCTCGAAATCCTCCGGCGGCGGCGCCTCGACCGTGCGGTAGCCGCCCTCGGGGTGCGGAAACACCAGCTTCGCCGCGTGCAGCATCAGGCGGGGCGCGCCGCGGCCCGCGAAGGTCAGGGCCCCGCCGTAGCGGGCGTCTCCGACCAGCGGACGGCCGATCGAGGCCATGTGGACGCGCAGCTGGTGCATCCGGCCCGTGGCGGGGTCCAGCTCGACCAGGGCGCCGTCATCCGTGGCCGACAGCGTGCGGTAACGGCTCAGGGCGGCCTGGGCGCCCGGCGTCTCCGCCGTGACGGCGCGCATATAGCTTTCGCGGCCGATCTCCTGGCGCAGCAGGGGCTTGTCGATGGTTCCGGCGCGCGGCTCAGGCGCGGCGGACAACAGGGCCAGATAGGTCTTCCTGAACCGCCGCGCCTGCATGGCCTTGCCGAGGAAGCCGGCGGCGGGCTTCGTCTTGGCGGCCAGGATCACGCCCGAGGTGTCGCGGTCGAGCCGGTGCACGAGATCGGGACGTTTGCCGTTCGACCGGGCGAAGGCCCACAGCAGGTCGTCCAGCGTGTGCGCCTGGATCCGGCCGCCCTGGCTGGACAGGCCGGCGGGCTTGTTGAAGGCAATGACGGCCTCGTCCTCATGGATCACCCAGGAGCGGACGGCGGCGATCTCGGCTTCGGACAGGGAGACGGGGGTACGGTCGGTCACGCGCCTGCATAGGCGAAAGACCGACCGTCCGTCAGCCCCTCAGCGCAGAACGCCCTTGCGGGTCATCATCCGGCTGTACATCACGAAAATCAGGCCCAGCACGAAGATCAGGCCGCTGAACACCATCCCGGTCGTGCCCATCACGGCGGAGCCACCCGACATCTGTCCGTAGACCACACTCACAACAAAGGCGACCAGCGAGGCCAGAAAGGCCTGGAAGGCCCATTTACTGCGCAACAGCAGCAGGACGGAGCCCGCCACCGCACCCCAGACGCCGATGGCCCAGACGGCCTCCATCCACATCGGGAAGCTGTCGAAATACGCTCGCTGTTCGGCCGTGAACTGCGCCAGATAGGCGGCGTTGTTGGTCTGGGTCATCACATAGTCATAGCCGCCATAACTGTTCCACAGCACGGCGACGGCACCCACGGCCCAAAGATGCCAGGGCGTCTTCACAGTCATATCGGCCATCTTCCCCTCCCAAGGTTGATCGATGGGCGGAAGCTAGACCGA
>CAZFQC010000274.1:0-3502 GCA_964520795.1 uncultured Brevundimonas sp. | reverse complement strand
CGGCCGGTGCGGGCCAGGGTCAGGATGTCCTCGATCATCCGCTCCATGCCGTCCACGGTCGCGAACAGGGCCGTCCGCTGATCGACGGGCCGCATGCCCGCGGCGCGGATCTTCATCGAGGCGAGGGGGGTGCGCAGGTCATGGCCGAGCGCGCCCAGCATCTGGTCCTTTTCCTCCAGCAGGTCCGAGATGCGCCGGCTCAGGCCGTTGAACGCCTCGATGGCGCGGCGCATGTCGGGCGGACCCTCGGGCTCCAGCGGCTGCAGGGGCTCGGCGCCGGAAAATCTGTCGGCGGACTCCGTCAGCCGCTGAAGCGGCCGGGTCACGCGCGCCGACAGCCAGGCCACGGTGACGAGCAGGGCCACGAAGATCAGGACGCTGATCGGGGTGAGCAGGTGATGGCCGCCGTGCATGTGCCGCAGGCCGCTGGCCAGAAGCATGTTCAGCAAATGGCCGACGACGAAGCCGCCGATCGCGATCAGCAGCAGCTGCGACCTCAGCGACGGGGAGGGGAGCGGCAGCCTCATGTGCGGGTGACCTTCGCGTCCAGCATATAGCCCGCGCCCCATACGGTCCGGATCCAGCGCGGATTGCGCGGGTCATCCTCGAGGCGACGCCGGAGCCGGCTGATCTGGTTGTCGATGCTCCGGTCGAAGGGTTCGGCGTCGCGGCCGAGGGTCAGGTCCAGCAGTTGCTCGCGGCTCAGCACCCGTCCGGGACAGCTGACCAGGGCCTGCAGCAGGCGGTATTCGCCGGTGGTCAGGGGGCGGGGCGCCTGGTCGCCGCGGCGCAGGGAGCGCGTTGCGGCCTCCAGCGTCCAGTCGCCGAAGGTGAAACGCTGCGGGGCCGGGGCGTCGGCCGGCGCGCCGGTCCGGCGGACACGACGCAGGACGGTCCTCATCCGCGCCACCAGCTCCCGGGCGTCAAAGGGTTTGCAGATATAGTCGTCGGCCCCGAGTTCGAGCCCGACCAGACGGTCGGACATCTCCGTCCGCGCCGTGACCAGCATCACCGGAATGTCGGTGGTGGCCAGAATCTCGCGGGTCAGCGACAGGCCGTCCTCGCCCGGCAACATGATGTCGACGAGCAGCAGGTCGCAGGAGCCGGCCGCCAGGGCGTGGCGAGCCGCCTCCGCGCTGCCGACCGCGGTCACGGCAAAGTGGTTGCGCGTCAGATACCGGGCGAGGGGCTCGCGGATGTCGCCTTCGTCCTCGACGACGATGACCCGGGGCAGGGTGCGGGCCGCGAGGCCCGTCTCCCCACCCCGGGCGATGTCGCCGGACGCCTGCATTCAGTGCGCCTGGCCGCCATGCATCGCGGCGCCCAGTTCGGCCACGGTCAGCCGGCCGTCGCGGTTGGCATCCATATGGGTTGCATGGCCGCGGAGTCCCTCGCGGAAAGCCTGACGGCTCAAGGGCGGGGGCGTATGGCCGGGTGCGTGCTCCATCGCCGCGCCGCCGCCCGGCATCATCGCGTGCAGGGCGCGGAGCTCATCGGCGGACAGGCTGGCGTCATTGTCCCGGTCGGTCCGGGCGAACAGGAGATCGGCATGGGTGTCGAGCTCGGTCGTCGAGATGACCCCGTCGCCGTCGGCGTCCAGCGAGGCGGGGTTGAAGCCGTGGCCGGCCTGAACGGCCCAGGCGGCGGTGGCGACGCCAACCGTGGCCAGGCCGGCGATCAGCATTCCCTTGAGAAGCGTTTTCATGCGCTGTGTCCTTTCACGGCGCGGAGGTGCGCCGGAGATCACCGTGCTTCGGACTTGTCGCAAAAGTATCCCGCGGGCGGAAGCGGTTGTTCCCGGCCGCGATCAGGACCGCGATGCCGCCGTCAGGCCTATTCCCAGCGCGTATGAACGCCGCCGCCCTCGTCCCATTCGCCGCCGGCGTCGAGGACGTCGTCGAAGTCGAGCAGGCGGTCGAGGAGGACCCCGGCGATCACGCCGGCCGCGGCGACGCCGAGCAGGACGGCGAGGCTGCCGATGCCGAGCTTTTCGTTGCGCGTCAGGCGGCGACGACCCTCGGTGTCGATGATCCGGTCGCGGCCGCGCTTTAACCGGGCCATCAGGCGGCCAGCCTTGCGTTCTTCTTGACCTTGGCGACCGCGCGTTCGCGCTTCAGCCGGGACAGGTGGTCGATGAACAGGACGCCCTCGAGGTGGTCCATCTCGTGCTGGATGCAGACCGCGTAGAGGCCCTCGGCCTCTTCCTCCACCGTCTCGCCGGCGTAGTTGATGTAGCGCAGGCGGACGCGGGCGGGGCGTTCGACGTTGTCGTAATATTCGGGGACCGACAGGCAGCCCTCCTCATAGGTGAACAGCTCGTCGGAGGCCCAGACGATCTCCGGGTTGACGTAGTAGCGCGGGTTCCGGCGGGCAAGTTCCCACTCGGCCCGCGCCTCGTCCGACAGTTCGGCGGGGTCCTGATCATCCGCGACGCCGTCGCGATCGTTCAGGTCCATGACGATGACCCGGCGGACGTCGCCGATCTGGACGGCGGCCAGGCCGATGCCTGGCGCGGCGTACATGGTGTCCAGCATATCATCCATCAGGGCGCGCAGTTCATCGGTCACCGGCCCTTCGACAGGGGCGGAGATCTGCTTCAACACCGCCAGGTCGGCGGCGTTGTCGATGGTGAGTATGCGACGGACGGCCATGTCCGCGAGGTAGGGTGGCGGACCCCAAAGGTCAAGATTTCAGGGTGTCCCCGAGGTTTACTGCCGCGTCGCCGTGACGATGGCCACGACCTGCATGAGGGTGAAAAAGCCGCCGCCCATGAACATGGCGAACCCCGGCATGACGCCGCCCAGCCGGCGGCTGCAAAGGGCCTGGAACCGCTCGGGCTCCACGCTTCGTTCGACTTTCTGGGGGCGGTGGCCCTGGGTCCGGATAACGCCGGTCCGTTTCGCCTCAAGCCAGGGCAGGAAGGACCGCAACATCAGGAACAGTCCGGCCAGGGTCGCGCCGATACCTGCCAGTGTCCACATCGCTCGCCCTCCACAACGTCAGGATAGTCTGACCTCAGCCGGGCGTGGCGTCCACCCCGGGCAGCGTCCTCGGCTTGCGGTCCCCGTCGATGGCCACATAGGTGAAGACGCCCTCGGTCACCCGCACCGAGGCCGCCTGGGCGTGGTTGCGCGGGCGTTTCCAGGCCTCGACATGGACGCGGATCGAGGTGCGGCCGGTCTTGATGACGCGGGCGTAGATCGAGACCTCGTCCCCGACCGAGACCGGCTGGTGAAAGACCATGCCGTCGAGCGCGATGGTCACGCAGCGGCCCTGGGCCAGTTCGAAGGCCGGGGTGGCGCCGGCGAGGTCCATATGCGCCAGCAGCCAGCCGCCGAAGATGTCGCCCTCGGGATTGGTGTCGGCCGGCATGGCGATGACGCGCCCGACGGGCTGGCCGGAAGGCAGGGGCGGAAGGGCGTCGATCACGCACGGCTCCGGTCCGGGGGGAGAATGGCGCACCCGAGAGGATTCGAACCTCTGACCCCTGCCTTCGGAGGGC
>CAZFQC010000273.1:0-3522 GCA_964520795.1 uncultured Brevundimonas sp. | reverse complement strand
TGATCCAGGAGGGGCTGGGGGGGCTGTTCAGGATCCGGAAGCACTCCGAACTCCAGCGAGCCGATGCGTCCGGTGTCGCCCTCCAAGGGGGCGGGCGTCGGGCGGAAGCGAGGCGATTTCATGTTCGTTGTGATTTGTTCGCGCCGCGGCCTTCCCGACACACTGTCCGGCCAGCCGACGACGGCGAATACACGCCGGCCCACTGGCGTTTTCCGGATCGCGGCGTAACCTTCGCGAGATGAGCGACGCCGCTGACTTGCAGTCCGTTCCGGGCCCGGTCTTCTTCGACCGGCGCGAGCTTGACCTGATCCTGCGGGTCTATGGCCGGATGGTCGCGGCGGGCGAATGGCGCGACTACGCCATGGTCGGCCACAAGGACGTGGCGGAGTTCGCCGTCTTCCGCCGCACCGGTGACGCGCCTCTCTATCGCATCGAGAAGCGCCCGGCCCTGCGCCTGAAACAGGGCCAGTGGGCGGTGATCGGCGAAGGCGGCCTGGTGCTGCGCCGGGGCCGCGAACTGGCCCAGGTGCTGCGCGTCTTCGACAGCCGCAAATTCACGATCGTGGAATAGAAAAAGGGCCCCGGCGTTTCCGCCGGGGCCCGATCCGTTTGGCCGATAGCGCGACCTACCTGCGTCCGCCGAACAGGGCGAGCAGGAACTGGAACATATTGATGAAGTTGATGTACAGGCTCAGCGCGCCGAAGCTGGTGGCCACGCTCATGGCGGTCTGGTTCCCGCCGAGGGCGTAGTAGGTCATCTTCAGACGCTGGGTGTCATAGGCGGTCAGGCCGGCGAAGATCAGGACGCCGGCGATGCTGATGATCATCTGCATCATGGTGTTCTGCAGGAACATGTTGACGACCGAGGCGATGATCAGGCCGATCACGCCCATGATCAGGAAGCTGCCGATGCCGCTCAGATCCTTCTTGGTCGTATAGCCGAACAGGCTCAGGCCACCGAAGGCGGCAGCGGTGATCAGGAAGGTCTGGATCACCGAGGTGCCGGTATAGACCAGCACCACCGTGCCCATCGAGGCGCCGATCAGGGCCACGATCAGCCAGTACAGGCCGCCCGCCGCCGACGGGCTGGGGTTCTTCATCAGGAAGTTGGAGCCCAGCAGGATGACCAGCGGCGAGAAGGCCACGATCATGCCCAGCAGGGTGAAGCCGGTCAGGCGCTCGACGCCGTCAGGGAAGACAGCGGTCGCGAACATCAGGTCACGGACCGGCGGATAGGAGCCGGTCACCCAGGCCAGGGCGGCCGAGACCAGCAGGCCGAGGGCCACCTTGTTGTAGACGCCCAGCATGAAGCTGCGCAGGCCCGCGTCCGTCGACATGTCGGCGGTGGCGGGGATTGAATAGCCGTTTCTGAAATCGCTCATGGCGAGATCGGTCCTCCATTGGGCCGGTCTACCGGCCTTTGCGCAAATATCGGGCGCGTTCGGTCCTTCCGCAAGGAAAACCGGACTTGGGCCCGGCGATTGCAGCCGCTACCAAGGGTCGCATGATCCGGCTGTTCACCGCCCTGTCTGTCCCCGACGACGTTGCCGAGGCGCTCGCCCGCCGCCAGGCCGGCCTGCCCGGCGCGAAATGGCGCACCGCCGAACAGCTTCACATCACCCTGGCCTTCTATGGCGGGATCGACGAGCGCCGTGCCGATGACCTGTCGGTCGAGCTGGAGCGGGCGGCGACGGGCGGACCGTTCGAGATCACCCTGTCCGGCGTCGGTGCCTTCGGCGACGGCCATCGCACCCATGCCATCTGGGCCGGGGTCGCGCCGTGCGAGCGGCTGTCGGTCCTGGCCGGACGATGCCGCAGCGCCGCCGAACGCGCCGCCATCCCCATCGAGCGCCGCGACTATCGCCCGCATCTGACCCTGGCCTATCTCGACTCCGGGGCGGACCCCGCCCGCATCGGGACCTGGATCGCCGAACACAATCTGCTGCAGTCGCCGCCGATCCGGATCGACCGGTTCGGCCTGTATTCCAGCGTCCTGACCCAGGGTGGCAGCCGCTATGACCTCGAGAGGGAGTACGTCCTGTGACCGGACCTGTGCTGGAGACCGAACGCCTGATCCTGCGCCCCATCGCCATGGAGGACTTCCCGCGCTGGGCCGAGATGATGGGAGACCCGGAGGCGGCGAAATTCCTCGGCGGCGCCCAGCCGGCGGCCGTCGCCTGGCGCGGCTTCATGAGCATGGCCGGGGCCTGGAGCCTGACGGGCATCTCCATGTTCTCGCTGGTCGGACGTGACACCGGCCTGTGGCTGGGCCGGATCGGGCCGTGGCAGCCGCACGGCTGGCCGGGTACGGAGGTCGGCTGGGGCCTGCACCCTGATGCACAGGGCAAGGGCTATGGCGTCGAGGCGGCGACCGCGACCATCGACTACGCCTTCGACGTGCTGGGCTGGACCGAGGTCATTCACTGCATCGACCCGGACAATACGCCGTCGCAGCGGCTGGCCGAGCGGATCGGTTCGCGCAACCTGGGACCGACACGGATGCCGCCGCCCTACCAGGACCTGCCGATGGAGCGCTGGGGCCAGAGCCGCGAGGAATGGCGGGCCCGGGCGCGCTGAGGACACACTGACGCTTTGACCGACCGCCGGGTTCCGCTAGTCAGGATGCAGGAAACGACGAGGATAGGCGATGCGGGTTCTGGTTCTGGGTGGCGACGGTTTCTGCGGCTGGCCGACGGCGCTGCATCTGTCGGCGCAGGGCTGGGACGTCTGCATCATCGACAACCTCAGCCGCCGCAACATCGACAATGAGCTCGAAGTCCAGTCCCTGACCCCGATCCGGACCATGGGCGAGCGTATCGCCGTCTGGAAGGAGATCAGCGGCCGGACCATCGACTTCGTCAACATGACCGTCGGCAAGGAGTTCGACCGCCTGGTCGCCCTGATCAACGACTGGAAGCCCGACAGTGTCGTCCATTTCGCCGAACAGCGTGCCGCCCCCTATTCGATGAAGTCGGCGCGGCACAAGCTGTACACGGTCGACAACAACATCAACGCGACCAACCACCTGCTGGCCGCCATCGTCGAGAGCGGCCGGGACATCCACCTGGCGCATCTCGGCACCATGGGGGTCTATGGCTACACCACCGCTGGCCTGCGCATCCCCGAGGGCTATCTGAAGGTCACGGTCGACACCGACTTCGGGCCCGCCGAGCAGGAGATCCTGTTCCCGCCGAACCCGGGCTCGATCTATCACATGACCAAGACCCAGGACGCCCTGCTGTTCCAGTTCTACGCCCGCAACGACGGCCTGCGGATCACCGACCTGCACCAGGGCATCGTCTGGGGTGCCCAGACCGAAGAGACCCGCAAGGACGAGCGGCTGATCAACCGCTTCGACTATGACGGCGACTACGGCACGGTGTTGAACCGGTTCCTGATGCAGGCGGCGGTGGGCTATCCGCTGACCGTCCACGGCACCGGCGGCCAGACCCGGGCCTTCATCCATATCCAGGACACGGTGCGCTGCGTCGAACTGGCCCTGGCCAATCCGCCGAAGTCAGG
>CAZFQC010000272.1:0-3525 GCA_964520795.1 uncultured Brevundimonas sp. | reverse complement strand
TCCGATCAGGCGACGAAGAAGCCGACGAGTTGATAGCCCGTCAGAATGAAACCGAGGGTCATGAGGACGACGTTGGCGGCATAGGCGTGCCGCCAGAAGCCGGTCGTCTTCCGCCAGAAACCCATGACGATGAGGATAGCGCCGAGGGCCAGCAGTTGACCTGCCTCGACCCCGATGTTGAAGGCGATCAGGTTGCCGATCAGGCCATCCGACGAAAGCTGGAAGTCCTGGAGTTTGGTCGCCAGACCGAAGCCGTGGAACAGACCGAAGATCAGGGTGGCGGCCTTGGTCGAAGGCTGGAAGCCGAACCAACGCTGATAGGCGCCGAGGTTGTCGAGGGCCTTGTAGACGACCGACAGGCCGATGATCGCATCTACGAGGTAGCTGGAGACGCTGATGTCCGTCAGCACCCCGAGCAGCAGGGTGGACGAGTGGCCGATGGCGAACAGCGTCACATAGATGCTGATGTCCTTCATCCGGTAGAGGAAGAAGATCACGCCCAGCAGGAAAAGCAGGTGGTCGTAGCCCGTGACCATGTGCTTGGCCCCGAGATAGACGAACGGCCAGAACAGGAAGCCGGAGGTTTCCTGGATATAGCCCTTGTCGCCCTCAGCCACCCCGTGAGCGAAGGCAGCCGTGAGCAGGCCGTTCAGGAACAGGATCACCAGCCCGAGCACAAGAACGCCCGCAGGGGTCCTCAGCCAAGCCGCCAACCGATGCGTGGCGACGGTCATGCTTTACTCCGATTGAAGCGAAGGCGGGAAAGCCAGCTTGCTCGCGCCTCCTCGGGACGAGGCGGGCGGCCATGCACAAGGCTGTAGAGAGCGGGCAGGACCAGCAGGGTCAGGATCGTCGAGGAAATGATCCCGCCGATCACGACCGTGGCTAGGGGACGTTGGACCTCAGCCCCGGCGCCCACGTTGAGCGCCATCGGAACGAAGCCGAGACTGGCGACAAGCGCGGTCATCAGCACTGGCCTAAGCCGGGTCAATGCTCCCTCGCGGATGGCCTCGCCAAGGGGTCGGCCCTCGGCGATCAGGGTCCGGATGAAGCTGACCATGACCACCCCGTTCAGCACGGCCACGCCGGACAGGGCGATGAAGCCAACCGCCGCTGAAATCGACAACGGCAGGCCGCGCATCGCCAGCGCGGCCACACCGCCCGTCAGGGCGAGTGGCACCCCGGAGAAGACGATGGCCGAGTCCTTCACCGAGCGGAACAGGGCGAAGAGCAGCCCGAAGATCAGCAGCAGGACGACCGGCACAACCATTTGCAGGCGCTTGGCCGCCGAGATCAGTTGCTCGAACGTGCCGCCGTAGCTGATCCAGTATCCAGCCGGAACCTCGACCTCGGCCCCGACCTTCTCCTGCACCTCAGCGATGAAGGAGCCGAGGTCCCGGCCTCGCACATTGGCGGTGACGACGACGCGGCGCTTCCCATCCTCGCGGCTGATCTGGTTGGGTCCCTTCTCGACGACGACTTTGGCGATCTCTTCGAGCGGCACAAATGCCGTCCCGCCAGAGCCGGGCACCGGGATGCGGAGCCGACCGATAGCTTCGGTGTCCTCCCGCAACGTCTCGGGCATGCGCACGACGACATCGAAGCGCCGGTCGCCCTCAAACACCTGACCGGCGACCACGCCGCCGATCGAGGTTGAAACGACCTGCTGCACATCATCCATGCTGATCCCGAGGCGCGACAGGGCGGCGCGGTCAGGTCTGATCTGGAGCACCGGCAGGCCGGTGACCTGTTCAACCGAAACGTCCTGGGCACCCTCGATGCCGCCGATCACGCCTTCGATGGCGTTACCGACCTCAAGCAACTCGTCGAGGTCGTCCCCAAACACCTTGATCGCGACATCCGCCCGGACCCCCGAGAGAAGCTCATTGAAGCGCATCTGGATCGGCTGGGTGAACTCGTAATTGTTGCCGGGGATTTGGGAGACGGCTGCCCGCATTTCCTCGACCAGTTCGGTCTTGGACTTTCTCGGGTCAGGCCATTCAGACCTGTCTTTCAGCATGATGAAGGTGTCGGCGACCGAGGGCGGCATTGGGTCGGTGGCGACCTCGGCGGTGCCGATCTTGGCGAAGACGCGCTCGACTTCGGGGAACTGCGACAGCCGCCGCTCTAGTGCCGTCTGCATCTGCACCGCTTGGGTCAGGCTGGTGCCAGGGATGCGAAGGGCGTGCATGGCGATGTCGCCCTCGTCCAGGTTCGGGATGAACTCCGACCCCATGCGGCTCGCGCCGAGGGCCGCGACCGCGACCAGGAAGATCGCCACTGCGACGAAGGCCACACGCATCCGCAAGGCCATGTCGAGCGCCGGCTGGTAGAAGCGCCGGGCGCCGCGCATGACGAAGCTGTCCTTCTCCTCGACCTTGCCGGTGACGAACATGGCGACGGCGGCGGGCACGAAGGCCAGCGACAGGACGAGGGCGAAGGTGAGGGCCATGACGACCGTGATGGCCATCGGGTGGAACATCTTCCCCTCGACCCCGGTCAGGGCGAAGATCGGCACATAGACCAGGGTGATGATGAGCACCCCGAACAGAGAAGGCCGGATCACTTCGCCGGAAGCTGAAGCCGCCAAGGCGAACCGTTCGTCACGATTGAGCAAGCGGCCCATCCGGTGCTGCGCTTCACCGAAACGGCGCAGGCAGTTCTCGACGATGATGACTGCGCCATCGACGATCAGGCCGAAGTCGAGCGCGCCGAGACTCATCAGGTTGCCGGATACGCCAGTGCGGACCATGCCGGTGATCGTCATCAGCATGGTGATCGGAATGACGGCGGCGGTGATGAGGGCTGCACGGATGTTCCCGAGCAGCAGGAACAGCACCACGATCACCAGCAGAGCGCCCTCGACGAGGTTCTTCTCCACGGTGTGGATGGCCCGATCCACAAGGTCGGTCCGGTCGTAGACTGGCACCGCGCGCACGCCCGCAGGAAGCGCCTTGGCGGCCTCGTCCAGGCGTGCGGCGACAGCTTGCGCCACGGTGCGGCTGTTCTCGCCGACCAGCATGAACACCGTGCCCAGCACGACCTCACGGCCGTCCTCAGTCGCGGCCCCGGTGCGCAGTTCTTCTCCCATCAGGAGGTCAGCCACGTCGGCGACCCGCACGGGGACCCCGTTTCGGTTCGCTACGATAACCGCGCCCAGGTCTTCCAGACTCTCGGCCTGACCGGGCACGCGGACGAGATACTGTTCGCCATAGCGTTCGACGTAGCCCGCGCCGACGTTCGCGTTGTTGCGGTTCAGCGCCTCCACGACCTCCGCCATCGTCACCCCATAGGCGACCAGACGGTCGGGCCAGGGGGTGACGTGATACTGCCGCTCGAAGCCCCCGATGGTGTTGACCTCGGTGACACCGGGTGTGTTGCGAAGCTGCGGGCGGATCACCCAATCCTGGAGCGTGCGCAGGTCCTCGGGCGTATAAAGTTCCCCGTCCGGACGGCGCGCACCGCGTTCCGCCTCGATCGTATACATGAAGATTTCGCCGAGCCCGGTGGCGATGGGACCGAGTT
>CAZFQC010000271.1:0-3527 GCA_964520795.1 uncultured Brevundimonas sp. | reverse complement strand
GGCTCAGCTTGTCCGGATAGAAGACCCCGCGCCACGGCTCATAGGTCCAGCCGCCAATGCCGACGCGAATGAGGTGGGTCATTGGTCGTCCGCCAGCGGATCAGTTGCCCGGTTCCCGAGCGCGGCTTTGGCCGCATCCAGAATTTGGCGCGGGGTTCTGTCGCTCAGCCCGTTCGCCCGGGCCTCATCTACCAGCGCCTGCATGTGCGCGATCTTCTCCGCCTTGATCTGCTCGCGCCGGATCAGGTCCCGGACATAGTCGCTGGAATTGGCATAGCGGCCGTCCGCCGATTGGGCCTCGACCCAGGCCTTCATCTGGTCGGGCAGGGAGATGTTCATTGTGGCCATGGGCGGCGCTCCTTCAACGCCAAGCGTCCGCCGGATGGCAATCCTTGTCAATCCGCCGTGAACCGGACCGATCGAACAGCCGCCTCGGCGGCCTCCAGGCCGTTGCCGAAGCCGCTCGACGAGATCACCACGGACCGCGACCCGTCGCTGACGACCGCCCACAGGCATTCGCCGGCGGCCGCGTGGAAGCCGGTTTCCGGGTCGCTGATCCCGCAGGCGACCACGGCCCGCAGGCCTGAGTGGCCGTTCACCTCGAATGCCTCGACCGCCACGGGCTCGAACCGGCCATAGGTCGTCATCAGCTGGCCGTCGGCATTGCGCTCGAAACCGGCCTCCTCGGCCGCGACCGCCTCGAGCGTCCCGGCGTAAACCTGCACCGTCAGCAGGTCGCGCATGAAGGCCTCGGCGGTCGGATCGAACAGGATCATGCAGCGCGGGCCCATATCGGCATCGCAGGGACGCATCTGCAGACCGGGGGCCCGGTCAAATGCAACGCCCGGGGCAGCGTCGGACGGAGGTGCCGCCCGGGGAGCTGTCCGGGGAGCCGTCCGGGGCGATTCAGGCGCGTCAACGGCGGCGGGTGCCTGGCATCCCGCAATGCCCAGTGCGGCCAGAACCGCGAAAACGCCAAACCCGTTCATGACCCGTCTCCCGCCTGCCACGAACAAGCCTGTGCCTGTTGAGCCAGGCGATCAAGGCGTCAGTAGGCGAAGTCGCGGTACATCCGGGTCAGGTCGCCCTGCCATTCGCCGTGGTACAGGGCCAGCAGCCGGTCGGCGGGTGTGATCCCGCTGTCGGCGATGTCTTCCAGCTCTGACAGATAGCCGCGCTCATCGACCATGCCGCCGCTGAACCGCGCGCGGTTCTTCAGGCCCTCGCGGGCGATGCTGACCATATCCACGGCCACGTCGCGCACCGACCGCCCGGCGACCTCGGCCTTCAGGCCCAGCCGGGTCACGTCGCGGCGCAGACGCTCGTGGTCGGCGATGTCCCAGTCCTTGACCAGGTCCCAGGCGGCGGCCAGCGCCGCGCCGTCGTACAGCACCCCCGCCCACAGGGCTTGCAGGGCGCAGATCCGGCTCCACGGACCGCCGTCGGCACCGCGCATCTCCAGATACGACTTCAGCCGCACCTCGGGGAAAAGCGTCGTCAGATGGTCGTTCCAGTCCTTCTTCGTCGCGCGCTCGCCGGGCAGGGCGTCCAGCCCGTCGGTCATGAAGCGGCGGAACGACTGGCCCGACAGGTCGACATAGGTCTCGCCGCGCTTGGCGAAATACATCGGCACGTCCAGCGCATAGTCGGCGTAGCGCTCGTAGCCGAAGCCGTCAGCGAACACGAAGTCCAGCATGCCCGTCCGGTCGGGATCGGTGTCGGTCCAGACATTGGCGCGCGAGGACAGGAAGCCGCTGGGCCTGCCCTCGATGAAGGGCGAACAGGCGAACAGGGCGGTGGCGACCGGCTGCAGGGCGAGACTGGTGCGGAATTTGGCCACCATGTCGGCCTCGTCCGCAAAGTCCAGGTTCGACTGGATGGTGCAGGTGCGCAGCATCATGTCGAGGCCGAGCGAGCCCTTCTTCGGCATATAGGCCCGCATGATCTTGTAGCGGCCCTTGGGCATGACCGGCACGTCCTCGCGCCGCCACATCGGATCGAAACCCGCGCCGATGAAGCCGAGGTTCATCTGGTCGGCGACCTGTTTGACCTCCATCAGGTGCTGGCCGGTCTCGTTGCAGATGTCGTGCACATCCTTCAGCGGCGCGCCCGACAGTTCGAACTGGCCGCCCGGCTCCAGCGAGATCGAGGCGGTCATCCCCTCGTCGTTCTTCCGCTCAAGGGCGATGACGTGGCCGGCCTCCTCGACGGGGCTCCAGCCGAAGCGCTGCAGGCCGGTCAGCATGGCAAGGATGCCGCTGTCCCCGTCATAGGCGGGGCGGCGCAGGCTGGTGCGGTCAAAGCCGAATTTCTCGTGCTCGGCGCCGATGCGCCACTGCGCCTTCGGCTTGGCGCCCTTCGACATGGCACCGATCAGGTCTTCCCGGGAAAGCGGCGCAGCGTCGGTCATACATTCAGCCCTGTTGTCGCGGCTAGATGGGGCGAAACGAGGTGTTCCTCAAGGGTCCTTGCGATGGACCATGCCGTGTTTCCTTCGGGCGGAGAACGGCGTCATCACGCTGACGAAGAAGGCGACCGACCAGCCAAGCAGAATCGCGCCTGCCACGCCCTCGAAAGCGCCGAGCAGCCGCCACCTCGGTGCCATCAGGGAGTCGTCGTAGCCGATCGACCCGTAGCTGATGCTGGAAAAATAGACGGCCTCGCGCAGGTCCGGCACCGCCCCGATGATCCGGTACACGCCGGCGTACATCCAGATCTCGACGCCATGGATGACGAACAGCCCAAGGACGACGGCAATGGTCAGGAGCGCATGTCTCCACAGGGGGCCTTCGACATAGGATCGCGCGGCCCGAACCTCGTAGAACTCCAGCGCCCGGCCGAGGCTGAGCAGCCCGAATCCATGAAGGCTGACGGCGAGCAGGGCCAGGACCGTCGACAGGGCGAGTTCGTTGAACATGATCCATCCTGCCCGGAAGCCAGCGGTCCCGCTAGCGCGCCCAGTCGCCGACCGCTGCCTGCCACTGGGTCAGGGCGGCGATGGCGGCAGTGTCGGCCCGCAGGATTCGCGGCCCCAGCGAGACGGCGGTGGTGAAGGGCAGGGCGCGCAGCCGCTCGCGCTCCTCCGGCGAAAAGCCGCCCTCAGGGCCGATCAGGATCGCCCAGGGGCCGCCGCCGGCCTCTGACAGCGCCGACAACGCCGGTGCTCCGCCCGTCTCGTCGCAGAACATCAGCCGCCGTCCGGCCTCCCAGCCGTCCAGCAGTTCGCCCAGCTTCGCCGGCTCGTCGACCATCGGCACGTCCAGCCGGCCGGTCTGTTCGGCCGCCTCGATGGCGATGGCGTCCAGCCGGTCCATCCGCACATGCTGGACCTGGGTCCGGTGGGTGACCACCAGCCCGACCCGGCGCGCGCCGAGCTCCGTCGCCTTCTCGACCGCGAACTCCAGCGCGGACTTCTTCACCACCGCGATCAGAAGATGCACATCCGGCCCCATGGCCTGCGGCCGCACCTGTTCCCCGGCCCGCAGCACCACGCCCTTCTTGAGGATTTCGGTGATGACGCAGCGCCA
>CAZFQC010000270.1:0-3533 GCA_964520795.1 uncultured Brevundimonas sp. | reverse complement strand
GGTGCGGTCGGCGGGGTACTCGCTCGATCTGGGGGCGTAAGGCGGCTTCACACGCCTTGTGGACGCGGGATTTCCGGGCCATTCAGCCACACGACTTCTGGTCGCCGCCCACCAGTATGCTAGAAGTTGCGTACGGGGGTGGGCTCATGCGTACTATTCTGGCTGTCTTGATCGCGCTGGTCACAGCGTCAGCGGCCTGGGCCGCGGATACCGTCGGCCGGGGACCTCCCCCTGCATGGGTCAGGACAGCGCCGGTCGCCGCGACCGCCACCGGAACCTCCGCAGGGGACGCGTTCCGGATTGAGCTGTTCGATCAGCAGTTCCGCTTTGACGAGACCGGCTCGCAAGTCTTCGTCCATACCCGCGTCGTAATCCTGGCACCCCAAGCCCTCAGCGCGTTCGGTTCCGTCGCCCTCCCGTGGAACCCGGTGACCCAGGATGTGACCGTCCATGCGCTTGAGGTGATCCGGGGCGACCAGCGCATCGATGGGCTCGAGGGCAAGACGTTTTCCCTGCTGCGTCGGGAGGCGAACCTCGAGTCAGCCGTCGTCGACGGACTGCTGACGGCGACCCTTCAGCTGGATGACCTGCGTGTCGGGGACCGGGTCGAATTCGCCTATACGGTCACGACCCGGATTCCGGTCCTGGGATCCCATGCGGAAATTCTGGCGACCGGCGCGGTGCCGGCCGCGGTCGATCAGTTTTTCCTGCGTGGTTCCTGGCCCACGGGGGTCGGATTGCGCCTTCAGGCGTCGAGTGACTGGGTCCTGCCGGAGATTCAGCGACGCGGCGACCAATCGGAGTTTGAACTCGCGCTCACCGGCCTAGAGCCGCTGCTGGTTCCCGAGGACGCCCCGAGGCGTTTCCATTTCGTGCGCCAGATCGAGGGGTCGGACTATGCGTCCTGGGCCGAACTGTCGGCCGTTTTCGCACCGCTTTTCGACACAGCCGCGGTCCTCACGCCGGACTCGCCGTTGAGGACCGAGGTTGCACGCATTCGCGCCGCCCATGCCGACCCGTCCGAACAAGCCCTCGCCGCGCTCCGGCTGGTCCAGGACGAAGTGCGATATCTGGCCCTGGCCATGGGGGAAGGCGGACTCATACCGGCCACGGCTGACGAGACCTGGACGCGACGCCTCGGCGACTGCAAGGGCAAGAGTGTCCTGCTCATCGCGCTGTTGAGAGAACTCGGCATCGAGGCCCGCCCTGTTCTGGTCAGCACCTTCGACGACGCCCTGGACGCCCGCCTGCCGCGGGTATCGGCATTCGACCATGTGATCGTGCGGGCCGAGGTGAACGGCCAGGGCGTCTGGCTCGACGGTGCCCGGTCGGGCGACCGGTCGCTCGTCGCCTTGCCACCCTTCGACTACGGCTGGGTCCTTCCCGTGGAGCGAACCGGTGCGGTCCTCGTACGGATGCCGACGGAACCTCCAACGCAGTTCCTGCGCGAGACGACGCTCGAGTTCGACCTGACAGGCGGCTTGTATGTTGCGGGTCCGGTGACCGGAGAAATTCTGGTGCGAGGTGATTCCGCGGTCGCCATGCAGGCCCAGTTCTCGGTGGCCACCCAGGCCCAGCGCGACGCCTATATGCGCTCGAGCTGGCCCGGGCTGGTCGACGGACTGGACGTTGCGACGGTCGGCTCGAACTATGACATCGAGCGCAATGAGCTGCGCTGGACGATGACCGGTCAGGCCAAGCTCGACTGGGCCTCGCGCGGCGGTCGGCGAGCGGAAATTCCCGTATCACGGATCTCATGGAGCGCCGGCGAACGACGCCCCGAAGGCCCGTACCGCGACCTCCCCGTCGTAACCAACTACCCGGGCTATTCCCGCTTCCGGACCACGATAGTCCTTCCGGAGAACGGCGAGGGTTTCGTCGTCAGCGCGGTCGATATCGACGAGGAGGCCGCCGGCTACCGACATCGCCGTCAGGTCTTCAAGGAAGGTGCCCGCATCGTCATGGAGCGCAGCACCCTGGTGCTTCGACCCGAAATTACGGAGGCCGAACGCGCCGCCGCGGTCGAGCCCCTCCAGCGCCTCGGCCGGCAAGTCGCCGAAATCGGTGCGCCGCGAACCTACGAAGCCAGCGCCGAAGACCTGAACGCCATCGAGGATTCCGAACCGCAGACCGTAACGGACTGGGTCAACCAGGGACTGGCGCTCAGCAGCAATAACCTCAGGGCCGAAGCGATCGCAGCGTTCGACCGCGCCATCGCCCTCGATCCGCAACATGCCAACGCTCTCGCCAACCGGGGCATCGTCCGATTCTGGTCAGGCGACACGGAGGGCGCTGCGGCGGATTTCGACAGGGCGGCCGAATTGAACCCGTCTGAGCGCGTGGCGATGAACGGACGCGGCATGATCGCGGTTCAGGACGGGCGCTATCTCGACGCCGTGGTCGAGTTCACCATGTCGCTCCGGGCCCAGCCCGATGACCTCTTCGTCCTGCGCGCCCGCAGTTCGGCCTATATGGGCATGAGGGAATGGGAAAAGTCGCTCGCGGACCTTCGTCGAATCCGCGAAATCCGGCCGGACGTTACGGAAGTCGACCTGCTCGAGGTCTTCGTTCTGGCCGGAGCCGAACGGCTGGAAGAAGCCGCGGCAGCCGTCGACGCCGTCGTCCAGCGCGAACCCGCCAATATCGGGGCGCTCCAGTCGCAGTCATCCGTGCGCGAACTCCGCGGCGATTTTGCGGGGGCGGAGGCCTCGATTTCGGCGGCGCTGGCGCTGGAGCCCGGTGATCCCGTCCTCCTGCTCGACCGCGCCGGCCTTCGGTTCAAACAGGGCGACCTCGAGGGCGGGCGCGCCGATCTGGCGATCGTTCGACCGATGGCCACGAGCAGCGGAGGGCTTTTGAACAACCTGTGCTGGACGCAGGCGGTTGCCGGCGTTGATCTCGACCAGGCCCTCGCCGACTGTGACGCAGCGCTCGCGCGACAGCCGGCCGTCGCCGGATACCTCGACAGCCGCGCCCTGGTGCTCATGCACCTCGGCAGGCCAGGCGAGGCGCTGGAGATTTACGAGCAGGCGCTCGCGCTGGAACCGCGTCAGGCGACGTCGCTGTACGGGCGCGGGCTGGCGAAACAGGCGTTGGGGCGGGACGATCAGGCCGAGGCGGACAAGCAGGCCGCCCGGCGGATCGACCCCAGGGTCGGGGACGCGTTCGTGACCTTTGAGGCCCGACTTCCGTAGCGGAACTCCGCCGCCGGCGTTCGCGCCTTCACACAGAGGGCCAAGCCGCTAGAGTCCGGCGTCCACGAAGGAGTCCGCCCATGCACCGTCGCACCTTCCTCTCGACCCTGCCCGCCGGCGCCGTGATGGCAGGACTGGGCGGCGGGGCCGCAGCCGGGGTGCCCGCCTCGACCGCAACGCCTCCGCGCCAGACCGCCCCTGCGGACCCCTATGCCGGCATCGGCCCCGGAAATCGCAACAGCGGCCTGCAGTTCGTCGGCCGCTCGACGGTCTGGGGCCAGCATGGGGCCGCCGCCACGGCCCATCCCCGCGCCACCCTGATCGGCATCGACACCCTGA
>CAZFQC010000269.1:0-3545 GCA_964520795.1 uncultured Brevundimonas sp. | reverse complement strand
ATCCGCGCCCAGCCCGCCCATCAGCTCCACAAACCCCGGGAAGCTCGTCGCGATCATCCCCGGCTCTTCCACGGTCACGGCCGCCTCAGCCGCCAGACCCAGCACCAGATGGCTCATGGCGATGCGGTGGTCGCCGTGGGTGGTCACGGTCGCGCCGCCGCGAACGGGGCCGCCGAAGACGGTGAACCCCTCCGGTTCTTCCTCGACCCGGACGCCGCAGGCGGTCAGGCCCGCCGCCATCAGGGCGATGCGGTCGCTTTCCTTGACCCGCATCTCGCCGATGCCCCGCATCACCGTCGCGCCTTCGGCGAAGGCGGCGGTGGCGGCGAGGATCGGATATTCATCGATCATGGATGCGGCCCGGTCCGGGGGCACGACCACGCCCTTGAGCGTCGAATGCCGGGCGGTGACGTCGCCGACCTCCTCGCCGCCGGCCATGCGGCGGCTGGAGACGGTCAGATCGGCACCCATCTCGCGCCAGGTCTCGAACAGGCCTGTGCGCAGCGGGTTCAGCATCACGCCTTCGACGGTCACCTCGGATCCGGGGACGATCAGACCGGCCGCCAGCGGAAAGGCGGCCGAGGAGGGGTCGCCGGGGACGGCCACGGCGGTTCCGGTCAGGGCCTGACCGCCCTGAAGGCTGACCCGCCAGCCGCCGCCGACCGGCTCGACCCCGACCTCGGCACCGAAGGCCCCCAGCATTCGCTCGGTGTGGTCGCGGCTCGGCTCGGCCTCCATCACCGTGGTCACGCCCCGGGCGTTCAGCCCGGCCAGCAGGATGGCCGACTTGACCTGGGCCGAGGCGACGGTCTGGACATAGTCGATGGCCGACAGGCCGCCACCGGCAACCGCGACCGGCAGCCGATCCTCGCCCCCCTGCCAGTCGAACCGCGCGCCCATCTGCGCCAGAGGTCCCGTGACCCGCTTCATCGGCCGCTTCCGCAGGCTGGCGTCGCCGTCGAAGGTGACCGTGACCGGATACCCCGCCGCCGCCCCCATCAGCAGCCGCACCCCGGTGCCGGCGTTGCCGCAGTCGATGACGCCGGAGGGCTGTCTGAACCCGCCCTGCCCCGTCACCCGCCAGCGGCCCTCGCCCAGGCGTTCGACCGTCGCGCCGAACGCCTCGACCGCCCGCGCCGTGGCCAGGATATCCTCGCCTTCCAGCAGGCCCTCGATGTCCGTCACCCCGGTCGCCATGGTGCCCAGGATCAAGGCGCGATGCGAGATCGACTTGTCGCCCGGCGCCCGCACGCGGCCGGACAGCGCGGGGCTGCGGCGGGCGGTCAGATGGGCGGGAATCGACACCCGGCGCTCTCCGGAAAGGGTCAGCGGGCCCGGAGTCCGGGGCACCGCGCGGAGATGGCTTTTGACAGCGGCGTCCGGGGGTGGCAAGGGAGCCGCCCCATTTCCCAACTCCCGCCAAAGGTCTTCAACCGTGGCCAAACCCGAACTGGGCCAGAAGCAGATCTGTCCGAACTGCCAGGCCAAATTCTATGACCTGGGCCGTCGCCCGGCTCACTGCCCCAAATGCGCGACCGACTTCGACCCGGAAGAGGCGCTGAAGCTGCGCAATCGCCGCGGCCGTCCGGCCGGCTATCCCGCCGATGATGCCGACGAGGATCAGGTCAAGGACAAGAAGGTCGACGGCGACGAGGACGACGAAGAGGAAGCGGTCGCGACGCCCGAAATCGATCAGGAAGGCCACGAGCCGATCCTGACTCCGGACGACGACGACGACGCCCCCGTGGATCCGACCGAAGAGCCCGGCATGGGCGAGGCGGTCGAGGATGACGACGTCCTGGCCGACGACGACGACGATTCCGTCCCCTTCATCGAGGACGAGGACGACGACGGCTTCGAGGACGAAATCATCACGCCGAAGGAAGACGAGTAAGGAATTTCGACCCTCCGCCGGACTGTTTTTCGACCGTCCGGCGGAGACGAAAATAAATGGCTGAACCGGGCTTGATCGCGATCAGGCCCTGACATAGGTTCCGCCGCCTCGCCGCAGGGCCTCTCCCGCGACGATCCGACCGAAAGGTTCGGGGCTTTAGCTCAGCTGGTAGAGCGCTTGCATGGCATGCAAGAGGTCAGCGGTTCGACTCCGCTAAGCTCCACCATCGAAGGCCCTGCGGGAAACCGCGGGGCCTTCGTCCCATCCGGCTCCCGTTGATCTCCGCGCGGTCCCGCCCCATCTAGGGTGGGAGCCGGTGCCTCGCCGATGACGGGGGGCGCAGACGGCCAAGGCCTGCTTCGGGGGCGAGAGACGATGACGACGCGCACCATCCTGTTCGACAGCCCCTTCCTGCTGGGCTTTGACCACACCCGGGCCCTCATAGACCGGGCCGCCCGCGCCGCCGCGGACAGCTATCCGCCCTACAATGTCGAACAGCGCGGCGAGCATTCGGTGCGCATCTCCCTGGCCGTGGCGGGCTTCGGCCCCGACGACCTGGTGATCACCCTCGAGGGCCGCCAGCTGACCATCGCCGGCAAGCGTGAGCCGGCCCCGGAACAGGCCGAGCAGGCCTTTCTGCATCGCGGCATCGCAGGGCGCGGCTTCGTGCGCAGCTTTGTCCTCGCCGACGGGCTGGACGTCGACGCCGCCCGGCTCGAGCACGGGCTCCTGCACGTCGACATGAGCCGGCCCGAAGACCTGCCCGCGGTCCGGCGAATCCCGATCACGGCGGGCTGAGCCAACCGGTTTGCCGGTCGCCCCCCGGGGGGCGGACCCCAAAGCCCGTTCAGGGCGTTAGTTGAGTACAAGGAGGCGGTCTTGATGACGCCCACGACGATCATGACCAAGGAAGACTTCAGGGGCCTGGGCGCCCCGGACCTGGTCTATGTGCGCGAGATTCGCGCGGCCGATGTGATGGCGGATGTCGCCGGCACGGTCGACAAGGGCCTGTCGGTTGATCCGGAGGCCATCCTTTATGCCGTGCACGGCGCGAACGGCGAGCGGCTGGCCGTCATGCTCGACCGCGACGCCGCCTTCGCCGCCGCCCTGGCCCACGAGCTGGAGCCGGTTTCCGTTCACTAGATCCTGTCGTCCCGGATCGCCGCTCTGCGGCGTCCGGAATGACAAGTGCCGGGCGTTCTAGGCCGCCGTCGCCGGAAGGCTGTCCCGGACGAACAGGGCGCGGATCGCGTCCGTGGTGCGGGCCTGACGGAGTTGCTCACGCATCTCCGGCGAGCGCAGGGCGCGCGACACCGCCGCCAGGGCGCGCAGGTGGTCGGCACCGTCCCTCGGCGGGGCGAACAGGGCGAACAGGATGTCCACGGGCCGGTCGTCGACCGCCCCATAGGCGACCGGGGTCTCCAGCCGCACGAAGACGGCGGTCACCCGGGCGATACCCTCAAGCCGGGCGTGCGGCACCGCGACGCCCGAACCGAGTCCGGTCGAACCCAGGGCCTCGCGTTCCAGCAAGGCCTCCATGATCCGGCCTTCCGGCAGGCCAAGCGTCTGCGCGGCGGCTTCCGCCACCGTGTGCAAGGCCTGACGCTTTGACGAGGCGCCGCTGCGCAGGACGACAGCGCCGTCCGCCAGC
>CAZFQC010000268.1:2269-3561 GCA_964520795.1 uncultured Brevundimonas sp. | reverse complement strand
GCCGATGCTGCTGGGGGCCATCAACCATGTGATGACCATGGGCCAGTCGGACGAAGAGGCCGGGGCGGAGACCGTCGCGGCCTGACCGCGGACCTTGCGATCGTCCGTGGTCAAGTCCTCCCCCATCGGGGGAGGTGGCGCGGCGCGCCTTCGCGACGTAACGGAGGGGCAGTGAAGCTGCCGCCAGTGCCCCTCCACCATCCTTCGCCTTCGGCTTCGGATGGTCCCCCTCCCCCGATGGGGGAGGATTTGCCCTAGAGCTGAGCCAGCAGGTGTTCCGCCGAGGACACCCGGAATTCGCCCGGCTGTTCGACGTTCAGCTGGCTGACCACGCCGTCCTTGACGATCATGGAGTAGCGCTGCGAGCGCTCGCCCATGCCGAAGCCCTTGGCGTCCATCGACAGGCCCAGCTGGCGGGTCAGGTCGCCGTTGCCGTCGCCCAGCATGACGATCTCGTCCTTGCCGATGCCCTGGCTGTCGGCCCAGGCGCCCATGACGAAGGCGTCATTGACCGAGATGCAGGCGATGGTGTCGACGCCCTTGGCGGCGAGGTCGCCGCGCAGGTCCTTGAACCCCGGCAGGTGGCGGGCCGAGCAGGTCGGGGTGAAGGCGCCGGGGACGGCGAACAGGGCCACGGTCTTGCCCGCGAAGATCTCGTCGGTGGTGACGGGCCTGGGGCCGTCGTCGGTGGCGCGGGTCAGGTTGGCCGAGGGGATGCGGTCGCCGATCTGGACGGTCATGGGGGGGCTCCGGGGTGTGTGAGGACGCAGTGTCCACGACCAGATAGGGGTTGCGGCGCGGGGTGCCAACCGGATCGTGTCCATTCGCCGCCTTGCGTCCGCGGACGCGCGTGCCGATGATAGGAACATGGATAATTTCCAATCCCTGGTCGGGCGGCTGCTGGTGGCCATGCCGGGCATCAGCGACAGCCGGTTCGAACACGCGGTGATCCTGATCTGCGCCCACCGGCCGGACCATGCCATGGGCCTGAGGCTGGACCGGCCCGCGCCCGGGGTGAACCTGAAGAAGGTGCTGGACAAGCTGAAGACCGAGGCCCCGGACGCCGCCGCCGGGCGGCCCGTGCTGATCGGCGGGCCGGTGGAGCGGGAGCGCGGCTTCGTGCTGCACACCGACGACTGGCTGATCGACGACGCCTCGGTGGCCTTCGCCGAGGGCCTGGCCATGACGGGCACGCGCGAGGCCCTGCTGGCCATGGTCGACCCGGCGTCGGGACCGAACCGGTCCGTGCTGCTGCTCGGCTACGCCGGCTGGGGCGAGGGCCAGCTGGAGGA
>CAZFQC010000268.1:0-2169 GCA_964520795.1 uncultured Brevundimonas sp. | reverse complement strand
GGGAGGGCCTGGGCGTAGCCGAAGCCCTGGCCGTAGTGGCACTGGGCCTCGAGCAGGAGTTTGGCCAGGCCGGCGTTCTCGACGCCCTCGGCGACGACTTCCAGCGACAGGTCGCGGCCCAGGTTGACCACCGATTTGACGATCTTGGCCGAGCCCTCGTCCTTGTCCATGGTCAGAACGAAATAGCGGTCGATCTTCAGCGTATCGAACGGCAGCTTGGCCAGCCAGGTGAGGGAGCTGAAGCCGGTGCCGAAGTCGTCGAGCGCCAGCGAGGCACCGGCCTCGCGCAGCCGGGTCAGGGTGGCGGCGGCGCGGGTTGTGTCGCGCATGATGTCGCCTTCGGTGACCTCCAGCTTCAGCGCGCCCCTGGGCAGGCCGGCGTCGGCGATGATGCGGGTGACGTCCTCGACCAGATTGGCCCGTTCGATCTCGCCGACCGACAGGTTGACGCTGCAGAACAGCTTGCCCGCCGACGGATGCCGCTTCAGCCACTCGGCCAGCTGGCGCGAGGCCTGGGTCATCATCAGCAGGCCGAGGTCGTTCATCAGGCCCATTTCGTCGGCCAGACCGAGGAATTCGTCGGGCGGCACCAGGCCACGCTTGGGGTGACGCCAGCGGGCCAGGGCCTCGAACCCGGCCACGGCGCCGGTCAGCAGATTGACGATGGGCTGGTAGAAGGGCTCGATCTCGCCGCGCAGGAAGGCGTTGCGCAGGTCGGCTTCCAGCGCCAGCCGGGACAGGCTGTCGCTCTCCAGCGCCCGGCCATAGGCGGCGACCCCGCCCCGACCGGCCGTCTTGGCCTGTTCGACGGCCAGTTCGACCCGGCGCAGCATCTCGGCGGGATCGGGCGCGTCGGGCCCGCCCTCGGCCTGGGCCGAGCCGATCGAGACGGTCGGATAGATGTCGAAGCCGGCGACGCGCAGCGGCTGTTCCAGCGCCTCGCGCACCCGCTCGGCCACCATGCCGGTGCCGCGCGGCGCGAGGACGGCGAACTCGTCCTCGCCGATGCGGGCGGCGTTGGCGTCATGGGAGAAGGCGGCGTTGAGGCGCGAGCCGAGGGCGGCGAGGACCAGATCGGTGCGCTCATGCCCCAGGGCCTCGTTCAGTCGGCGCAGGCGGTCGACGTCGGCCACCACCAGCTCATAGTCGCCGGGCTGGGTCAGCTGTTCCCCGGCGCGGGCCAGGAAGGTGCGTCGGTCCAGCAGGCCGGTCAGCCGGTCGAGGTGGGAGGCGGCGAACTTGGTCTCGAGCGCGACGACCCCGGCGGCGCGCAGGCCGTCCTCCAGCCAGACGCCGCGCCAGATGCAGGTCTCGGAATCGCGCATGCGCAGGCGGACGGCGACCTCGGTGCCTTCCTCCTGCGGCTTGAGGATCTTCTCGGCCAGCGCCCGGTCCTGCGGGATGGCCACGGCGGTGAAGGCGGCGCCGGAACACTCCGGGGCCAGCGGTCCGAGCCCGAGCGCCCGGGTCGCGCCGGTAAAGCGCATCTGATCATCGGACGGGGTCCAGATCCACAGGGCGGTGTCCGCGGCGGCCAGCGCCTCAATGGCGGTCGTCGCGTCCCAGGCCAAACTTCTGGAGCGAGTGTTCAAACGCCAAAGGGTCCCGACAGGACGACCGGAATCAGCCGCCGCGTCCGACCCCGTCATTAACGACGCCGAACAGGAGATGATCTGCCCATACGCCGTTAATTTTGAGATAAGCCCGGGCCTGTCCTTCAAGCACAAATCCGGCCTTTTCGAGCACGCGACGCGAGGCGACGTTGTCCGGCACGCAGGCGGCCTCGACGCGGTGCAGGTTCAGATCGTCGAAGGCATAGCCGACCATGGCCCGGACCGCCGCCGTGGCGAGGCCCCGGCCGGCGAAACGCTGACCGATCCAGTAGCCCAGGGTCCCGGTCTCGGCCACGCCGCGGCGCACATTGGACAGGGTGATGGCCCCGACCAGCGACTGGTCCGAATCGGCGAAGATGAAAAAGGGCCAGGCGTTGCCCGCCTCCATCTCCCGCCCGTAGATCGTCAGCCGCCGGCGAAAGGCGGCGCGGGTCAGATCATCCTCCGGCCACATCGGCTCCCAGGGCTGGAGATAGGCGTGCGACGCCTGCCGCAGGGCCGCCCAGGCCTCGTGATCAGCCGAGCGCGGCGGACGCAGGGTCACGCCCTGGCCCTT
>CAZFQC010000267.1:0-3566 GCA_964520795.1 uncultured Brevundimonas sp. | reverse complement strand
AGTCTGGGCCGTGTCTCAGTCCCAGTGTGGCTGGTCATCCTCTCAGACCAGCTACTGATCGTCGCCTTGGTAGGCCTTTACCCCACCAACTAGCTAATCAGACGCGGGCCGCTCTAAAGGCGATAAATCTTTCCCCCGAAGGGCACATTCGGCATTACCACCCGTTTCCAGGAGCTATTCCGAACCTAAAGGCACGTTCCCACGTGTTACTCACCCGTCCGCCACTAACCCCGAAGGGTCCGTTCGACTTGCATGTGTTAGGCCTGCCGCCAGCGTTCGCTCTGAGCCAGGATCAAACTCTCAGGTTGAGTTGACTTCTGACCTAAGCAGATCGGACCCCATCCTTTTCAGGAAGTTGGCCGATTTGGCATTAGTTCTACGTATTATTGACGAGATCCCACGAACGTCTCTCCGAAGAGCGACGTCATGGTGTCTTTTCAAAAAGACCGCAGATGTCAGTGTCGATAGACAGTCCCGAAGGACTATCGCTAGGACACCGCCGCCTGCGTTTCTCTTTCCAGATCAACGATTTCAAAGACCGTAGGAACCGGTTGCCCGGCCCGACCGTTTAACGCCCGGTAAACGGCGGAGGCGGCGATGTAGTCGCCTCGGCATTCCGTGTCAAGCGAATATTCCGGAGAACATTCTCTTTCCAGCTAGTCCCGCCCGGAGGCGAGGGAGGCGCTGTTTAGCGTCTCATTTCTCCGCGTCAAGTGGTTCTTTTTAAAGAAGAACCTCTGTCTGCGAACCCGCCCTGGAGGGCGGCGGAGGCGGCTGTCTAGAGAGAGCCATTCTCCGTGTCAACCGGGCTTTTCAGCCATTTTGCAGAGATTGAAATCCGGAGACTTCAGGCCGCAAAAAACCGTCTGGAAAGCCCGAGAGGCTTGCCTCTGTTTCGTTACCGACGATTCGTTTGGAGCGCGGAACCTAACCGAACACCCTTAAGGAAGCAACCCGCTTTCGCGACTTTCTTCCCGAGGGACCCTGGAGGCTTTCGTCTCCGTGGCCCCGGCGACCGGCCCGTTTCCGAGCGAGGCGGCGATATACGCAGCGACGGTTTTGTCCGCAACCGGATTCCGACCGTTTCGCCAACTTTCTCGCGGAGTCACGGTCGTCGAAGCGTGGCCGTAAGGTGGCCGCCCTAGCCCGCTATATAGGTACGCAGGGATTCCGCTTCCTGGGTGGCCTCGGCGATCTGGCATTTGACCACGTCGCCGATGGAGATGACGCCCGCCAGCCGGCCGTCGCGCAGCACCGGCAGATGGCGAATTCGCCGGTCGGTCATGCGCCCCATCAGAATCGCCACCGTCTCCCCCGGCGCAGCGAAGATCACTTCGCTCGTCATATAGGCGGAGACCGGGCGGGCCAGGGCCGGCTGGCCGTCGCGGGCCACGGCCCTGACCACATCCCTTTCGGACAGCACGCCCACCACCTTGTCATTGTTGCAGACCATCAGGGCACCGACGCGCAGCCGGTCCAGTTCGCCGCAGGCCTCGCCCAGCGGCAGATCCGGCCCGATGGCGTAAACGGCATCGCCCTTGTCCTTGAGAATTTCGGCGACCAGCATCGCGGCTCCTCCCTCTCTATCCAGAGCGTGGCCGCGGACGGCCCGCTTCAGGCGTCAGGGTCGCCCAGATCGGGCGGGGAAGCAAATGCCGCGCGCGGCGGTTCGAACGCCCTGGCCCATGGGCCGATCATCAGGGCACCGCAGATGAAGCCGAAGGCATGCGCTTCCCAGGCGACCCGCGCGCCGTCCATCCCGGGTGCAAGGCCGATGAGTCCGATAGCGGCGTTCGCCCCCATGATCACGGCCGCCGTGGTCAGGAAGCGGCGGTCCCCCAGGGGCCTCAGGCGACTCCCCGCGCCGCCCAGCAGCCGGATGGCGCCGCCCATCAGCCCGAAGACCGCCCCGGACGCCCCGACCAGCGAATCGTGGCTGCCCGGGTGGATGAGGCCATAACCGGCCGTCGCGACGAGACCGCACGCAATATAATAGGCGAGAAATCCGATGACGCCTTTCCGGCCGCCCGCCAGCCGTGCCACGGGCGGTCCGAAGGCCAGGGCGGCGACCGCATTCATCGCCACATGAGCCCAGCCCCCATGCACGAACATCGAGGTCAATATCCCCGGCCACCACTGCCCGTCCCACAGGGACGACGGCCGGAACGCCAGCGATAACCCGGCGTCGGGCAACCGCTCCTGGATCAGATAGAGGGCCGGCATGGAGGCGGCGACCGTCACGGCCACGGGCGGTGCGTTCAGAATCCGTTCGGCGGGCGGATGGGTCAGGGCGAACTCCGGGGGGGATTCGGGGGGGATTCGGGAACGGCGGATCAGACAGCAAACGTGATCATGGCAAGCGGTTCTTAATAACCATGACCCAGATTGGCACGCAGGGTCCTTGCCGGCCCGTAAACCATGTTTGCGTGGAGCCGCCCGCCATGACGATCCGGATCAAGGCCATGACCGCCCTCGCTGTCGTCGCCGTGGCCCTGCAGGTCCTGCCCGGCGTGGCGGCGGCACAGTCCGCGGGTTCCTCGGGCATGGGGGCCTATACTGCCGGCTATGGCGGGTCCCGCTACACCACCGCCCGCACCCAGACCGGATCGACCCGCGACGCCAACGGCAACCGGCTGATCGTCGACGGCATCATCCAGGTCGGGGCGAGCACATATTCCAGTGCCTCGGGCGGTGTGTCGTCCAGCTTTACCGGTGCCGGCGGAAGCGGCGGTACGGCCATCGGCGGCTCCACCGCCATCGGCAACAGTCTGAACGTGGTGGTCCAGGGCAACCACAACACGGTCATCGTCAACTCCAGTCAGGTCAACAACGGCGCCATCACCGCCGGAACCAGCCTGAACGGCACCCTGAGGCTTCCATGAACACGGGCTCCCTTACCCGGCATGCGAGGACCGCAGGCCTCGCCCTGGCGGCGACCGCGCTTCTGAGCGGCTGCGTCTCGACCTCGGCCGGGCCGCAGGGTCTGTACGCCTCGCCGATCGGCAATGCGCCGGTCACTGCCAATCCGACCCCTTACTCGGCCGCCCTCTACTGTATGGCGGACTACGCCCGGCGCTATAATCTCCCCTCGCCGCGGATCGCCGTCGGGCGGATCAGCGACTACACCGGCACGGTCTCGGCCGACGGCGGCCGCCAGGTCACCGGCGGCGCCTCACTCATGGCCATGACCGCCCTCGCCAAGTCCGGCGCGCGTATGGTCGAACGGTACGACACCTCGGTCTCCGAGATGGAGCTGCGCTACGCCAACAACCGGCTGATCGGCGACGACGGCCCGGGCGGCGCGGACGACGTCCAGTATCGCCGCATCCTGGCGGGCTCGGTGCCCGGCACGGATTTCTACATCATCGGCGGCATCACCGAGGTGAACTACAACATCCGCTCGGCCGGCTTCGACATGGCCGGCGGCGAAGCGACGTCCCAGACACCCCTGTCGGCGGCCTTCGCCGGCAAGGTCTATGTGATGAACATCGCCATTGACCTGCGCCTCGTCCAGACCACGACGCTCGAGGTGGTCGACGTCGTCTCCTACCAGAAGCAGATCATCG
>CAZFQC010000266.1:0-3571 GCA_964520795.1 uncultured Brevundimonas sp. | reverse complement strand
CCACCAGATCGTGACGCACCTCGTTCCGGGGATGGAAGCGGGCGACGCCGGGGGCAATGCGGTCGACGGCCACCAGGTCCCGGTGCCGCATTTCGGCGTGATCCTGGAGATGCGCGACTGGCGGGCGCTGGCCGACCGCCTGCTGGCTGCCGGGGTGAGGTTCGAGATCGAACCCCATGTCCGTTTCAAGGGCGAACTGGGTGAACAGGCCACCATGTTCTTCCGTGACCCGAGCGGCAACGCCGTCGAGATGAAGGGCTTTGAGGACTTGGATCAGCTGTTCGTGAAACAGGGATCCCTCGTCCGGCCCGGCTAGAGATACGGCCCCCACATGAGGGCGATGGTTCCAAAGACACCGAGCGCCGTGAAGGCGGCTGCCGCGATGACCAGCGCTGCGGTCAGGATTTTCGGCACCGCCCGGGTGCTGCGGCCGGCCCTGAAATAGAGCTCCAGCAAGCCCAGCGGGATCAGATAGCTGCCGAAGACCAGGACGATGTCGGCCGGCCCTGACAGGCTGTCCGACATGCCGACAGGCCCTTGGTTGATCAGAACCCAGCCCATGATGCCGACCCTGAGAAACCAGACGCCGCTGACCGCCATGAAGGTGCGCATGGCCCAGACCCGGTGCTGGTCGAACCGGCGCTTGACGGCATGCCGCCACGCCAGCGCGCCGAAGATGAGGATCAGCACCCCATCGATCACGATGGCGGCCGAAGAGACATCGGACAGCGAGGTCCCCCGGACGAGGGTCAGCCAGAAGCCGCTCAATGCCATGAAGGCGGCCACGACGAGGAAGGTCCGCCCGCTCCAGCGGTGCAGGGCCGGGACGGCGCGCCGGATCGCCGGAACCAGCTGCATCAACCCGGCCAGGGTCACGACCGACGCCAGCAGCACATGGGCGGCGAAAACGAAATTCCCGGTCGAGTCGCCGGCGATATAGCCGTCGATCAGCGGCTTGTCGTTCCAGCCGGCGAAGTCCCCGGACACGGTCCGCGTGCCGTAGAAGGCGAGGATGAAGCCGACGAACGCCGCCTGGCCTGTGGCGGCGACGACGAACCAGAGGATGCCGGCCCAACGCAGGGCACTGGCGGCGGCACCCTTCACAGGGGCCGGTGAGGAAATGCTGGACATGAGGTCTCCTGAAAGGCCCCGAAGTACGGAGCGTCGGCACGAATGCGGGCGACCTCGGCCGGGCGTCTCGCCGATTTGGAAATCGGCGAGAAAAAGTCTGGCGCTGGCCGGTCCGCACGGGCGGCGGCGCGCTGGACAGGGCCCCTCGGGCGGGGCATGAATCCGCCAGCGCCCCGGGAGGATCGGTGTCCACTCAGCCATTTCCCAGCCTTGTGGACGTCAGCCGTGTCTCCTGGCCCCGGCGAGCCCCCAGTCGTCTTGAGGCCTATGCGGCGCTCTGCGCTGTCACCTTCGTCTGCTACATCGCGGGCCGTCTGACCGACGGTTCCGCCGGGACCCTGTTTTCACTCGTCGGCGCAGGGGCGTGCGGATGGGCCTGGCTGCTGACACGGGCCCTGTTCGATCCTGCGCCCCGCGACGTCTGGTGGCCCCGCATTGTGGCGACGGTGGTCGCCGTCACCGGCGCGCTGACGGTCCTCGCGCCGGCCGAAGGCGGCCTCTCCGATTTCGCCGCGAACGTCTATCGGCTCAGCGGCTCGACGGCCATGCTGCTGGCCTTCATTGAACCGTTCCAGGCGCGCCGGGTTGATGTCGGGGTGCTGGAGAAGCGGTTCCGGCTCGCCTTCCTCACGATCAATGCGGCGCAGCTGGTGGCGGTTCTGGGGTCGGGAGTCACCAGCCCGGGTACCGTGGGGGTCTCGCGGACCGACCTGATCCGGATCGCCTGCTGCGTCGTCGGACTGATCGGGGCGTCGGCGGCGATCTGGTATCGTCTGCGTCATCCCCTGGTTCAGTCGGACGGGACGGGTGCGGCCCGCCGGGCACCGACGGATGAGGACCGACGCCTTGCCGAACGGCTTCTGGCGCTGTTGCGCGATGACGCGATCGACAGTCGGCCGGATCTCAGGATCGGCGACGTCGCCGCGCGCCTGGGCCAGCCGGAATACAAGGTGTCGCAGTGCATCAGCACCGTTCTGGGCTTCCCGAACTTCAACCGGCTGATCAACCATCACCGGATCGAGCGCGCGAAACGCCTGCTCGCTGACCCGGATCAGGTCCTGCCCATTCTGGAGGTCGCGTTCGAGTGCGGCTTCGGATCTGTCGGACCGTTCAACCGGGCCTTTCGCGAGCAGGTCGGCGTGACGCCGCGGGAGTTCCGGGCGGCGAGCCGGCGGGTCGCTTGACCGAACCCCGCCGCCTTCCGCTCGAAACCTGGGGCCGAC
Source organism: uncultured Brevundimonas sp. (assembly GCA_964520795.1). Lineage (GTDB taxonomy): Bacteria > Pseudomonadota > Alphaproteobacteria > Caulobacterales > Caulobacteraceae > Brevundimonas. Next base: position 1,217 of record CAZFQC010000266.1, on the reverse strand, counting down.
ACTGGCTGGGGCGACTGCAGACCTGGGCCGACCGCGCCGCATGGAGCCGGTACGGCTTCGAGTTCCTGATGTTCGGGATCAAGCAGGCCTGGGCCTGCCTGTTCGGCGCGGCGATGCTGGCCCTGTTGATGGGGACGCATCTGTGGTGGCCCGAGGGGGCACCGGTCAGCCGCTACGACTTCCTCGTTATCGGCGCCGTGGCCATCCAGGCGGCCATGCTGGCGCTGAAGCTGGAGAGCTGGGAGGAGGCGAGGGTGATCTTCGTCTTCCACGTGGTCGGCACGGTCATGGAGCTGTTCAAGACCCAGGCGGGGTCGTGGATCTATCCCGAGGACAGCCTGTTGCGCATCGGCATGGTGCCCCTGTTCTCGGGCTTTATGTATGCGGCGGTCGGGAGTTACATCGCCCGCATCTGGCGCATCTTCGACCTGAAATTCCGGCACTATCCGCCGTTGTGGACGACCTGGGTCCTGGCGGCGGCGATCTATGTGAATTTCTTCGCCCACCACTGGCTGCCCGATGTGCGGCTGGGGCTGTTTGTGGCGACGGCGGTGCTGTTCGGGAGGGGCTGGTTCTATTTCACGCCCGACCGGCGGCGGCGGACCATGCCCTTCCTGCTGGGGTTCTTTCTGGTCGCGACCTTCATCTGGCTGGCCGAGAATATCGCCACCTTCGCCAATGCCTGGGTCTATCCGTCCCAGAGCGACGGCTGGCACATGGTGTCGATCGACAAGCTGGGCAGCTGGTTCCTGCTGATGATGATCAGCGTGGTGCTGGTGTCTCTGGTGCACCGGCCGGAGGCGGAGCCGGTCGGGATGGTCGGGGGAGAACGGGAGTGAGTGACGGTTGGCAGGAGTCCGCGGAAGCCTGGATCGCGGCTCAGGGCGATGCGGGCGACTATGGTCGACGGTTCGTGCTGGATGCACCGATGATGGAGCGGGTCCGGGCGGGGCAATTCACCTCGGCACTGGACGTCGGCTGCGGCGAAGGCCGTTTTTGCCGCCAGCTTCAGGCCGAAGGTATCCGCGCGGTCGGCATCGACCCTGCTCCGGCTCTGATCGATCATGCCCGTTCACTCGACCCCGCAGGGGACTACCGGGTCGAGGGTGCCGAGGCGCTCGGCTTTGATGACGCGGCCTTTGATCTGGTGGTCAGCTATCTCTCGCTGATCGACATTCCCGACGCGGCGGCGGCGATCCGGGAGATGGCGCGGGTGT
>CAZFQC010000265.1:0-3588 GCA_964520795.1 uncultured Brevundimonas sp. | reverse complement strand
CAAACTTCCGCTATGTCGCCAACGATCTGTGGACCACCGAGGAAGCGGTGGCCCGCATGACGGCCAGCTGACCCCGGAACCGGCGTCCCCTTCACCCAAAGGGGACGCCGATCCATCATCTTTCGCCCGGACCTGACTTCCAGGGCCCACAGACCCTGGCGGCCCCCTCCTGCCAGCCCGCCTCACATCCGAAAGGAAGGCTCCATGATTCCGGAGATGCGTCCTGTCAGTTCCGATGACCTGGAGCTGATCTGTCGCCACCGCCTCGAGATGTTCCGTGATGCGGGTCGGCCTGAGCCGGATCTCGCCTTGATGATGGCTCCGTTTCGGCAGTGGCTTGAGAAACAATTGTCCGTCGGCGCCTACCGCGGGTTCGTGGTCCAAAACGGGGCGCAGGCGATCGGAGGCGTCGGCCTCATGTTGATTGACTGGCCGCCTCATCCTGCTCACCCGCTGGAGGCTCACAGAGGCTATGTTCTGAACCTCTATGTGGAGCCGTCCTGGCGCGGTCGCGGCATCGGCAGGGCCCTGATGGAAGCCGCGGACGATGAATTGATCCGCCTTGGCGTGTCCTTTGCCGTGCTGCACAGTACGACCGCTGGGTGCCCGCTGTATGAGCGTATGGGCTGGAGGGGCACATCGGAGATGTCGCGGGCGTTGCCGCCATCGCCCCTGGATCAGCCGCAGCCGAATGGCTCGCGCAAGGAGACTGGTCGAACGGTCTGACCGGCTTTGCGCGACACAGTGACCGAGCAGGGCGAGCTCCCGCCGTTTGAAACCTGAACCATGAGACTGAAAGAAAGGAACGTCATGAGCAGCCGCACCATCCTTACGATTACGAGCCTCCTGCTGTTCGTCGCCGGGGGAGCCGCCGTCTTCGCCGCCGACGAGGTCGCCGGTCTGCTGGACCTCGAAGTCTCGTTCGAGACACGGATAGTCGCCGAGTTCGCAGGCATCGGCATGCTGGCGCTCGCCATCCAGAATTGGATGTCGCGTGGACGGCCGATCGGCGGCGTCTATGCTCGCCCCCTGGGGCTGGGCAATCTGCTGTTTTTCTCGACTTCGGCCCTGACGCTCGGGCGGTACCTCGCGGCGGGAATGCTGCCGCTCGAGGCGATCGCCGTGTGCGGCCTTTTCGCGCTCCTGGCGCTCGCCTTCGCCTGGCTTGTCTTTTTCAGCCGGCCGGCCGCTGAATAGTCCCTGACGAGACCCGCCGCCGTCCCGCGGCGGGGGAGGGCTAGATCCTTGCGGAGAGAGCCGCCGGGTTGACCAGGTGTATCGGCGCGCCGTCCGCGAAGGCGTTGATCTGATCGAAGACGTCGCTGAACTGCAGATCGAATTCTTCTTCGGTGACATAGCCGATGTGCGGGGTCGCGATGACATTCTCCAGGTCGAGCAGGGGGTCATGGATCACGGGCTCGACGTCGAACACGTCAAGCGCCGCCATCGCCGGGCGTCCGGCCTGAAGCGCCTCATAAAGGTCGCCGGATGCGATCAGGCCGGATCGACTGGTGTTCACCAGCAGCGCCGTGTCCTTCATGCAGGCGAGATCAGCCTTCGAAAGGATGCCGCGGGTCGTGGGTCCCAGACGCAGATGCAGGCTGACGACATCGCAGGCGGCCAGGAAGGCCTCCTTGCTGTCCGCCACACGCCAGCCGTCCGCGGCGGCGCGCAGGCGGGAGCCCTCGCTGGCCCAGATAAGGACGGTCATGCCGAACGCCCGGCCATATTCCGCGACAATCCTTCCGATCCGGCCATAGCCGAAAATCCCGAGCGTTCTGCCTCGCAGAGTCTTCCCCACCCCCGCCTGCCACTGGCCCGACCGAACCGAGGCGTACTGGCGCGGCAGGTCGCGGACGGCGGCGAGAATGAGCGCCCAGGTCAGTTCGGCGGCTGAATGATTGGGCTGGTCAGCCCCCTGGTTCGAGCAGACCGCAATGCCATGCCGGGAGCAGGCCTCGACATCGATGTGCGGCCAGGCGCCACGCTGGCTGACCAGACGCAAGTTCGGCAACTGTTCGATCAGGCCGGCGCGCAGGGGCGTGCGCTCGCGGATCAGGACGAGCGCTTCGGTGTCGGCCAGGCGATCCGCCAGCAAGCGGTCGTCTTCGAGGTGGTCGTTCCAGACCGTAACCTCATGGCCGGCGAGCTTGGCGAAGCAGGGCAGGCCTCGCAGTGTGTCGAACCAGTCGTCGAGAATCGTGACCTTCATCCGCATGCCTTCATGGGTTTGATCTGTCGCTTGAAGGTGGACGATAGCGCCGGGACCGGGCCTGTCGAAGGGGGGGCGGGGTCCGGCGCTATCGTGGGGGCATTCGGGGCGTCGCGATCCCCTAGGATCTTCCGGCCGTGACCCCGCCGTCGACTGAAAGGATGGTTCCGGTAATCCATGACGCCTGGTCCGAGGCGAGGAAAAGGATGGCCTCGGCGATGTCGCGGGGTTGGCCGTTGCGGCCAAGCGGATGGAAGGCGTCGAATTGCGGCAGCGTCGCCTTCACCTCCTCGTCGGTCATGAAGGTGTTGTAGACCGGCGTCTCGACGACGGCCGGCGCCACGGCGTTGATGCGGATGTTGAACGGCGCCAGTTCGATCGCAAGGTTGCGCACCATGGCGTGCACGCCGGCGTTGGCGGCGGAATAGGCGGCGGACGGGGTCGCGCCGATCGCCTGGATCGCCCACATCGAACCGGTCTGGACGATGGCTCCGCCGGAGGCCTGCATCGCGCGCGCAGCAGCCTGGGCGGTGAAGAATTTCCCCTTCAGGATCGTGTCCAGATACCAGTCGTACTCGGCCTCGGTCAGCTCCAGGAACGGCTTGGGATTAAAGACGCCGGCGTTGTTGACCAGGACGTCGAGCCGGCCAAACCGGGAAACCGCCAGATCGACAAGCGCCGCACCTGTCGCCGGATCGGCGATGTCTCCGGCATGGATGGCGACCTTCTCGCCCGTCGGGTCGATCTCCCGGGCCGCGGCCTCAAGTTTGGCCTGGTCACGGCCGTTGATCGCCACCTTGGCGCCTTCCGCCAGGAACCGTGCCGCCGTCTCCTTGCCGATGCCGGATCCGCCTCCGGTTATCGCCACCACTCTGTCCTGGAATCTCGTCATCGGTTAGGTCCTGATCTATCGATAGGTAGGGATGAGGATCGGCATCTAATGGTTGGGCATTGCCGGATCAACCCCTATCTATCAGAAGGTAGATTGCTGCCCTGAGCCGAACTGGAGTGCCCGTGACTGATACGGTTGATGCGATCATGGACGCGGCCGAGCGGCGTATTCGCGAAGCCGGGTACAGCGGCTTCAGCTTTCGGGATATCGCCGCCGATGTCGGCCTGAAGAGCGCCAGCGTCCACTATCATTTCCCCACGAAGGACGACCTCGTGGTCGCGGTGACTCGCCGCTACAACGACCGGGTTCTGGCGCGGGTCGAAGCCGGCGTCGCGTCCGGACTGGATATCGTCAGGGCCTGGACAGCGGTCTTCCGAAAGGCCGTCGCCGATGGTGGGCGGATGTGCCTGTGCGGCGCCCTTGGCGCGGCCTCGACCGACCTGCCGCCGGGAGTCTCAGCCGAGGTTCGCCGCTTCTTCGCCGA
>CAZFQC010000264.1:0-3596 GCA_964520795.1 uncultured Brevundimonas sp. | reverse complement strand
ACGCCCCGGATCAGACGCGGTCCCAGGGGCACGGCAACCTGATCGCCGCGCGTCACATCCATGCCTTCGGGGACCTCATAGTCGAAGGCCTCGGACACCGGCAGGGGAATGAGCACGCTGGCGACTTTCACCGCCCTTCGCGCTCCGCTAGAGAGACCGACATGAAACTCTTTCTCGACACAGCCGACGTCGCCGTCATCCGGGACATGGTCCCCACCGGCATGGTGGACGGCGTCACCACCAATCCCTCGCTGATCGCCAAATCCGGTCGCAACATCGCCGAGGTCATCGCCGAGATTTGCGCCCTCGTCGAGGGGCCGATCTCCGCCGAGGCGGTGGCGACCGATTTCGAGACCATGGTGAAGGAGGGCGACAAGCTCGCCGCCATCGCCCCCAATGTGGTCGTCAAACTGCCCCTGACCTGGGACGGGCTGCGCGCGGCGCGGGCGTTTGCCGACAAGGGGATCCGGACCAACGTCACCCTGTGCTTCTCGGCCGCCCAGGCCATGCTGGCCGCCAAGGCCGGTGCGACCTTCATCTCGCCCTTCGTCGGCCGGCTGGAAGACCACGGTGCCGACGGCATCGGCCTGCTGGAGGAGATCCGGGTGCTGTACGACGTGCACGGCTTCGACACGCAGATTCTGGCCGCCAGCCTGCGCAATCCGAACCATGTCAGCGCCGCCGCAGTGGCCGGCGCCGACGCCGCGACCATCCCGGCCGACGTTTTCAAGGCCCTGGTCAAGCACCCGTTAACCGACAAGGGGCTTGATGCCTTCCTGGCGGACTGGGGCAAGACGGGCCAGTCGATCCTGTAGTGTCACCTCGAGGAGAGGTCTTTGAGCGGCAAGCCTGACCTCTTTTCGAAGCTTCCGCCGGCTGAACCCCACTGGCCGGAAATCCGCGCCTGGCTGCAGGCCAATCCCCAGACCCTGCTGGACGACCGCTCCCTGCTGGAGGAAATCGGCCTGAAGCCGCACGGCCGCAATGTCGTGGAGTTCGGTCGCGCCGCCCTGACCAAGCTGGAGGAGGCCGCGGAACGCGAGGCCGACGCCCGCAAACGCATCGAGTCCATCGCCCGGGCCAATTTTGCCGCCCAGACCCAGACCCATGTCGCCGCCCTCGACCTGATGGAGGCGCGCAACCCCTCCGATCTGGCGCGCCGGCTTGATGCCGTGGCGCAGGGACGGTTCGGCCTGGCCAGCGCGGCCATCGCCCTGGAGAAGCCCGGCGGGGTTCCGTTCGGCTGGCGGGGGCTGGAGGCCGGTGGGGTCGACGCCCTGCTGGGCGAGCACGGCCTGACCTGGCTGGGGCCCAATTTCGACGGCCTCAACCTGTTCGGCGCCCATGAGGCCGAGGTGAAATCGGTCGCCCTGATCCGCATGGCCCCGCAGTTCCCGGGTGCCGAAACACCCGCCCGCCACGCCATCTGCGCCTTCGGCTCGCCCGAAGACGACGGCTTCACCCCGACCATGGGCTGCGAACTGGTGGCCTTCATCGCCCGGGTGGTGGAACGGACAGCCGAGCGATGGCCGATCCTCAACTGAGCGCGGACGAGGCCCTGGCGGCCTGGCTGGAGCATCTGGCCCACGAACGACGGCTGGCCGCCAATACGCTGGAGGCCTATGGCCGCATCGGCCGCCTCTACCTCGCCTTTCTGGAACGGCACCGCGGGGGGCCGCAGCGGCTGGCCGACCTCGGGACCGTCACCGCCGGCGAGGTGCGCGCCCATCTGGCCGAGCGGCGGAGCGGCGACCATCCGCTGGCGGCCCGGTCGATCAGCCAGACCCTGTCGGCCATCCGGGCCTTCCATGGCTTCCTCGACCGGCGCTGCGGCACGCCCGCGCCGCAACTCGTCCTCGTGCGCGGACCCCGGATCAAGCCGGGCCTGCCCCGTCCCGTCAGCGAGGACCAGGCGCGCGGCCTGTTGCAGGAGCCGGATTCCGATCCCGACGCCGCGCCCTGGGAGGCTGCACGTGACCGCGCCGTCCTGACCCTGCTCTATGGCTGCGGCCTGCGAATATCGGAGGGGCTGTCCCTCGTCCGGTCCGACGCCCCCCTGACGGAAACCCTGCGCGTCACCGGAAAGGGCGGCAAGACCCGGCTGGCCCCGGTCCTGCCCGCGGTGCGCGAGGCGGTGGACGCCTATCTGGCCCTGCAGCCCTTCCCGCTCGCGCCGGCCGATGCCCTGTTCCGCGCCCGCCGCGGCGGGCCGCTGACGCCGCGCCATGTCCAGGCCATGGTCCAGAGGCTGCGCGGCCGGCTGGGTCTGCCCGTCTCAGCGACGCCGCACGCCCTGCGCCACAGCTTCGCCACCCACCTGCTCGGGGCCGGGGCCGACCTGCGCTCGATCCAGGAGCTGCTGGGACACGCCAGCCTGTCGACGACACAGAAATACACCGCCGTCGACGCCCAAAGGCTGTTGGACGCATACTCCGGTGCCCATCCCAGGCGCTGAGAGGGCCGGGCTGGTCAGCGTCCCTGAACGGGGTAGAGTGATGGTCGATACTCTGGGGAGGCGACGCTGGGCGTGGTTGATTTTCAGGGCCTTGACCGACGTGGACTGATCGCCGGCCTGACCGCCGCCTTCGGTGCCGGCATGGCCGGAGGCCGTCCGGCCGCGGCGCAGGAAGCGCCCCCGGCCGTTGTGCCCGAGGCCACTATCCCGCCGATCCAGCTGCTGACCAACCTGTTCACCCGGGTCGGGGCGGCCGTCTTTATCAACAATCGGGGCCCTTACACCTTCGTGGTCGACACGGGTGCCGGCACCACTTCCATCGCCGACAGTCTGGCCGACCGGCTGGCCCTGCCGCCGCTCGAGAGCGTGCTGGTGCACGGCATCACCGAGGCGCGGGTCACCCGCAGCGTCGCCGTCAACCGGCTGCAGCTCAGCGGTCTGGGATTCCGCAACCTGACCTGCCCGGTCTTCCCCCGTGGACAACTGGGCGCGGACGGCCTGATCGGCCTGGATGTGCTGGGTCGGTTCAAGCTTCGCTTCGACGTCGTCCGCCGCACGGCCAGCCTGACCATGCACGGCGTCAGCATCTCCATAGGTGGGGATATCCAGACCGGGTCGCGCATCCGCCGCGAGGGCCTGCGGGCGGTGACCGGCCGTTTTGGCCAGATGATGCTGACCCAGGTTTCCGTGGACGGCCAGCCGACGGTCGCCTTCGTCGACAGCGGGGCCCAGTATTCCATCGGCAACCTGGCCCTCCGGCAGGCGATCGCGGCGCGCCGCGCCGATGGTGGACGCCTGTCCCGGGCGGTGCCCATCTATGGCGTCACCGGTCAGAGCCTGAGCGCGGACCTGGCCCGCGTCGACGACCTGAGGCTGGGTGCCACCCGCCTGGGAGCCACGCCCCTGCTGTTTGCCGACCTGCACTGTTTCGAGACCCTTGGGCTCAGCAACCGCCCGGCCCTGCTGATCGGAGCCGACCTGCTGGGCCGGTTCCGCGAGGTCACGCTGGACTTCCCGGCCGATACGGTGACCTTCTCCGGCCTGCGGCGTCAGACCACGCGAACGCTGGAGCTTCCGGGCGTCTAGGCCTGCATGGTCCAGCCCTCGACGCCCATGGCCGCCTGTTTGACGGCTTCCGAGC
>CAZFQC010000263.1:0-3611 GCA_964520795.1 uncultured Brevundimonas sp. | reverse complement strand
CCGGTCTCGCCACCCGCGTCGAGCCGATCCGCGTCGGCGGGCGGTTGAGCCAGGCCATTCCCGTCATCGCTTGATGGAAGAGTTTACGAGCGTAAACTGAAAAGATTACAAACGTAGTCTGGAAGATCCCACCATGCGTCTTTCTCCCCTCTTCGCCACTGCCGGCCTTGCCCTGGCGTCCGTTCCCGGTGTGGCGCTGGCCCAGTCCCGCCTGACCCTTGCCGGCGTCTTCGCCGATGCGGACGAGACGATGAAATTCCTCATGATCGCCCTGGTCGCGGCGTCGCTCGCCGCGGTAATCGTCACCGCGCTCAAGCTGGCGTTCGGGCGTCGGCTCAGCGGCGGCTCGGCCTTCGTTTCGGCGCTGCGCCTCGGCGGACGCCTGATCGGGCTGGTGGGTGCGGCCTTCGTCCTGCTGATGGGCTTCATTGCCATCGCCAATAACTCCGAACCGGTTCCGATGTCCGTTCTGGCACCCGGCTATGCCGAAGCGGCCATGCTGTTCCTGCTGGGACTGACCGGCGGCGTCGTGGGCGTGATCTGCCACTGGATCATCGAGGCGCGCATCGACCGCACGGTGCTGCAATCCTGATCCCGGCCCGCTTGGCGGTCACCCAGGCCGAAAGCGCGGTGCTTGCTGCGCTGTGGCGACGCGGCCCGCTGTCTTTCGCCTCCCTGATCGAGGAGGTGAAGGCCGGCCAGCCCTGGGCGGACGCCACCATCAAGACCCTTCTGCACCGCCTGATCCAGAAGGGCGCCGTCAGGTCGGTGAAGGACGACGGCCGTCAACGCTATCACGCCGCCATCGACCGCCAGGCCTATGTGGAGGGCGAAGTCCAGGATCTGCTGGACCGTCTGTTCGACGGCAAGCCGGACCGACTGGCCGCCCTGCTGGCGGACCGGCTCGACCTCTAGGTCCGAGGTTCCTTGCCTGTGGCAGCCACTTCTCTTGAGTCTCATCCGCAAGGCCGCCGCAGACTATTCGCAGGGTGGTGCATCCAAACGACAGGCTCCGGGCCTCTGGAGTCCAGACCCCGGAGCCTGTCCATGCTGAAACTGCTTGCGGCCGTCATGGCCCTCCTCCTGCCGACCGCCGCCATGGCCCGGACCCCCGACCCGGCGCCCATCGAGGTCATGGTGCTGGGGACCTATCACATGGGCAATCCGGGCCAGGACCTGCACAACGCCCGGATCGATCCGGTCACCACCCCGGCGAAACAGGCCGAGCTGGAGGCCGTCGCCGAGGCCTTGGCGCGGTTCCGGCCAACGGCGATCGCGATCGAGCGGGTGGCGCGGAACCAGTCCGACATGCTGGACCATCGCTACCCGGACTTCACGCCCACCGATCTGCTGACCAGCCCTGACGAGCGGGTCCAGGTAGGTTATCGCCTCGCCCATCGCCTCGGCCTCCAGCGGGTCTATGCCATCGACGAACAGGATCGCGACGGCCAGCCTTCCTACTTCCCGTTCGAGGACGTGCAGAGCTGGGCCGAGGCCAACGGGCGATCGGACGCCCTCGGGGCCATGTTGGCGCGGGTCGGGGCGATGGTGGCCGACATGGAGACCCGCCAGCGGACAGATACGGTCGGCGGCATGCTGCGTTGGATGAATGCGCCCGAGAGGGCCGCCTCGGACCAGACCTTCTACACGGGCCTGCTGGCCCTGGGCGCAGGCGACACCCAGCCGGGCGCGGTCCTCAACGGCCGCTGGTACACGCGTAACGCCATGATCTTCGCGCGCCTGGTGCAGGCTGCGAGGCCCGGCGACCGGATCGTGGTGATCTACGGTGCCGGGCATGGCTATTGGCTGAAAGAGTTCGTTCGAACGACGCCCGGCTTCCGGCTGGTCGAGGCCAACGACTATCTGCCGCGGGGCTGATCTCAGGCGGCCACGACCCGGGCGTCGCCGCTGGCCACCGCGAATTTCGCCCGGGTGGTCAGCGTTCCGCCCCGCTCCGACACCTTGTCCAGCACCTTGAACTCGGTCTGCCAGCGTTCCGGCGTGACGTCGCAGACGACATAGCCGCGCTGGGCATTGTTGAACTTCAGGAACGGATTGTCGGCGAGGTAACGGCGGCCTTCGGCTCGTTGATCCTGACCATCGCCCGACGAGCTGATCGAGGTGCCGACGAATTCCGAGGCGATCGGCGCGCCTTCCGGATTGCGGCTGTCGCGGTACAGCTCACCGGCATAGTTCTGATGCTCGTCGCCGGTCAGCACGACGGTGTTGCCGATCCGGCGTTCCCGAAGACGGTCCAGCAGCCTCTGCCGCGGGATCGAATAGCCGGCCCAGCTGTCCAGGTTGTAGCCCGGCTCCGGTCCCTCCTTGCGGTCCAGATCCATGACCATGATCTGCTGCGCCAGCACCTTCCAGTGCGCCTGCGACTGGTCGAGGTTGCGGTACAGCCAGGCCTCCTGGGCCTGTCCGAGGATGTCGGCGTCGCGCGCCGAGACGCCCGCGCAGGTCGTGGCCCAGGCGTCGTCGCAGGGCTGGTCCGAACGGTACTGCCGGGTGTCGAGGAAGTTGAGATCCAGCAGATCGCCCCAGGTCGAGTGGCGGTACAGCTGCATCTCCGCCCCGCGCGGGAAGGCCGACCGGCGCAACGGCATATGCTCATAGAAGGCCTGGGCCGCCGCCTGGCGACGCAGCAGGAAGACTTCGGGCGGTACGCCGTCGTCGATGTCGGAGACCCAGTTGTTGGCGATCTCGTGGTCGTCCCAGGTCACGTACCAGGCCGTCGCCGCATGGCTGGCCTGCAGGTCCGTGTCCAGCTTGTACTGGGCATAGCGCCGCCGGTAGTCATCAAGGCTGTAGACCTCGCCGCCCAGATGCTGGCGGGGGTTTTCGAAGGTGCCGCCCGAGCCGTTGTAGGTGCGGCTGCCCCGGCCTTCGTAGATGTAGTCGCCATAGCAGTAGACGAAGTCGAGGTCCTCGGCCGCGGCCTTGCGGTGGGCGGTGTAGAAACCCTGTTCATAGGCCTGACAGCCCAGCACGCCGAACCGCGCTTGAGCGACCGAAGCGCCCGCCGCCGGAGCGGTCTTCGCCCGGCCGGAAGGGGTGCGCTCGGCTCCCGCCGTGAAACGGTAGAAATAGTCCCGGCCGGGCTCCAGCCCCGTGACCTCGACATGGACCGCGTGGCCGAGTTCGGGTCGGGCGATCGCCTCACCCCTCTGCGCCACGTTGGAAAAGCCGCGATCCGTTGCGATTTCCCACTTCACCGGCACAGGGGCCGAGGGCATGCCGTGGCCGATCTCGAGCGGGCGGGGGGCCAGTCGGGTCCAGATGACGAAGCCGTCGGGGGCCGGGTCGCCGGCGGCGATGCCCAGCTGGAACGGGTATTCCGCGAACACGGGGTCGGCCAGCGCCTTGCGGCCGGACCCCAGCACCACCCCGCCGGCACCGAGCGCCAGCATCAGGCCTCTACGGGAGACAGAATCGAGCGAACGCATGCGGACCTCCGGTCTGGTACGGTGCTGACCTAGCCCGGATTTGTGACGCGCGTCACGGGGTCGGTTGAGCCGCCGGCTTCCACGCACGCATCTCGGCGATTTCCCGGGTCTGGGTGTCGACCACGATCTGCGCCATGCGGCGAACCTCCGGATCGCGCGATT
>CAZFQC010000262.1:0-3625 GCA_964520795.1 uncultured Brevundimonas sp. | reverse complement strand
ATGTGATCGACCGCAGCCAGTGGCCGGCCTCGCCGGGCGCGCGGCCGGGCGGGGTCTCGGTGCAGGACTTCTTCGACGCCACGCGGGTGATCGGGGCGCATCCCAGGGTGCGGGCGGTGGACCTGACCGAATACGATCCCTCACTGGAGATCGGGGACCTGGGTTCGCTGACGGCGGGGCGGTGGTTCTGCGAGCTGCTGGCGGGATTCGCGTCGCGATGATCCGCGCGGACAGGCTGATCATCGACTGCCGGCTGGCCACCATGGCCGAAGGCGGGGCGGCCTATGGTGCGATCGAGGACGGGGCACTGCTGGTCGGCGAAGGGCGGATCCTCTGGGCCGGCGCGCGGGCCGATCTGCCGGCCCATGAGGCTTCGGAGACGGACCGTCTGGACGGACGCTGGGTCACGCCGGGGCTGGTCGATTGCCATACGCATCTGGTGTTCGGCGGCGACCGGTCGGGGGAGTTCGAACAGCGGTTGGGCGGGGCGACCTATGAGGAAATCGCCCGGGCCGGGGGCGGGATCGTCTCGTCCGTGGCGGCCACGCGGGCGGCGTCGGAGGTTGAGCTGTACGCGAGCGCGCTGGAGCGGCTGGCGGGGCTGAAGGCGACGGGGGTGACCACGGTCGAGATCAAGTCGGGCTACGGGCTGGATCAGGACAGTGAGCTGAAGATGCTGCGCGTGGCGCGGCGGATCGGGCGCGTGGCCGGGGTGCGGGTACGGACCAGCTATCTGGGTCTGCACGCGGTGCCGCCCGAGTGGAAGGCTGAGCGGGGCCGCTATGTCGATCTGGCGGTGGACGACATCCTGCCGGCGGCGCATGCCGAAGGGCTTGTCGACGCGGTCGATGCCTATTGCGAGCCGATCGCCTTTTCCACGGATGAAGTGGGGCGGTTGTTCGACAAGGCAAAGGCCCTGGGCCTGCCGGTGAAGCTGCACGCCGACCAGCTGTCGGACGGGGGCGGCGCGGCGCTGGCGGCGAAATACGGGGCGCTGTCGGCGGATCACATCGAACATACGGGCGAGGCGGGCGTGCGGGCGATGGCGGAGGCCGGCGTGGTCGCCGTGCTGCTGCCGGGGGCCTATCTGATGCTGCGCGAGACCACGCCGCCGCCGATCGCCCTGCTGCGGCGGCACGGGGTGGCGATGGCGGTGGCGACGGACTGCAATCCGGGCACCTCGCCGGTCGCCTCGATGACGGCGGCGATCAACCTGGCCTGCGTGCAGTTCCGCCTGACGCCGGAAGAGGCGCTGGCGGGGGCGACGCGGATCGCGGCGCGGGCGCTGGGGCTGGAAGACGGGATCGGCACGCTCGAAGCGGGCAAGGCCGCCGATCTGGCTGTGTGGGACATAACGCGGCCGGCGGAGCTGGCCTACTGGCTGGGCAAGCCGCTGCTGGCGCGGCGGATGGTCGGCGGCGTCTGGGACGCCTGACGGGCCGAATCGCGAGACACTGGCGGCGGAGATCGTCGCCATGCGCAGCCGCCCAGACCGGATCGAAACCCTGCTGACCGCCCTGCTGGTGCTCGTCACCGCCCTGATGGCGCTGGCGACGTTCGCGAGCCTCGGCCTGTTCGGCGGCTGACCGTTATTCGCGCCAGATCGTAAGCGCGCTGATGTCCGGGCGCGGGCGTTCCAGCGGCGGTTCGGCCAGGGTGCCGATGTGGATGAAGCCGGCCACCCGCTCGCCCGTGCCGACGCCGAGGAGGGCGAGGGCGTCGGGGTCGTAGCTGTACCAGTCGGTGATCCAGCTGGCGGCATAGCCCAGGGCGTTGGCGGCGTGTTCGAGGTTCATGCAGACGGCACCGGCGGACAGTTGCTGCTCCCATTCCGGCACCTTGTGGCCCGGAATCGGGACGGAGAGCACCAGGAGGGTCAGGGGCGGGGCGGTCAGCTTCGACAGGACCTTGGCCGCCTTGCCGGGGTCGGCCTGACGGGCGGCGAGAGGGGTCAGGGCGGCGGCGAGGTCGGCGCGGCTTTCAGGGCCCATGACCACGAACCGCCAGGGAAAGAGCTTGCCGTGGTCGGGCGTGCGGGCGCCGAGCAACAGGATGTGCTCGATCTCGGCCCGCGACGGGCCGGGCGCGGTCAGGGCCTGGGCCGGGGCGGAGCGGCGCCGTGCGAGGCGGTCCTGCATCTCGGCGGACGGAACGGGCAGGGGGAGGGTCGCTCCCAGATCGGCGTCGGTCATGGGTCTGAACTAGGCGCGCGCGGCCCGGTGCGCCATACCCGGGGGCATGAGCGACTCCCACAAGACCTTCGACGACGACCGTCCGCTGCCCGGCTGGGACGATGGCAGCGACCGGCCGCCGCCCTGGCGGGACGCCGGTTCGACGGTGACGTTCGAAAATCCCTGGCTGCGGATGACCCGCCACGATGCGACCGCGCCGACGGGGGTGAAGGCCGACTATGTGGTGATGCGGCCGCGCAATCTGTCGGTCGGGGTGCTGCCGGTGCATGAGGACGGCACGGTGACGCTGGTGGGGCAGCAGCGCTTCGCCCTGATGAACTGGTCGTGGGAAATGCCCGAGGGTGGGGCGCCGTTCGACGAGGATCCGATCGAGGGCGCGCGCCGCGAGCTGATGGAGGAGGCCGGGCTGGCGGCGGCGCACTGGGCACCGGCCTACAAGGCGGAGATGAGCAATTCGGTGACGGACGAGCGGGCCATGGCCTGGATCGCCTGGGGGCTCACGCCCGTGCCGATCGCGCCGGACCCGACGGAGATCATCCGCGTGATCCGCGTGCCGTTCGGCGACCTGCTGCGGGAAATCGGAACCGGGGCGATCCGGGACATGTTCACGCTGGCGACGGCCTTGAGGGCCTACCATATGGCGCGGGAAGGCGAACTGCCGCCCGAATTGGCGAAGGCCATGCTGGCGGGGGTATGATGCCGCCGAAGGAGTCCACGATGCCCAAGCTCGAAGTCGTCACCGAAGGGACCGGAACCTGGCGGCAGCTGCGCGCGGCGGCGGAGGCGGCGGCGCGGGACGAACCGCATCTGGCCTCGCAGATGAGCGCCGTCATCCTGGCGCACGACGACCTGGCCGCCGCGCTCAGTTTCCAGATCGGACGCAAGCTGGGCGACAGCGAACTGGGGCCGATGTCGGTGCGCGAAGTGTGCCGTGACGCGTTCGCGGCGGACCCGTCCATCGTTACCGCCGCCGAGGCCGACCTGCGCGCCGTGTCCGAGCGCGACCCGGCGATCAAGACGCTGCTGCAGCCCTTCCTCTACTTCAAGGGATTCCAGGCGCTGCAGGCCTGGCGGGTGTCGCACTGGCTCTGGACGCAGGGCCGCGACACCCTGGCCTTCCATTTCCAGAGCCGGATCTCGGAACTGTTCCAGGTCGACATCCATCCGGCGGCGCGGCTGGGCTCGGGCCTGTTCCTCGACCACGGCACCGGCATCGTCATCGGCGAGACGGCGGTGGTCGGAGACGAGGTGTCGATGCTGCACAACGTCACCCTGGGCGGCACCGGTGCGGATCGCGGCGACCGCCATCCGAAGATCGGCAAGGGCGTCCTGCTGGGCGCCGGTGCCAAGGTGCTCGGGAACATCACCGTCGGCGACTACGCCAAGGTGGCCTCCGGCTCGGTGGTGCTGAAGCCGGTGCCGGCGGGCTGCAC
>CAZFQC010000261.1:0-3628 GCA_964520795.1 uncultured Brevundimonas sp. | reverse complement strand
TGTCGATGATCGCCTGGATCGTCAGCCTGACCGCGCCGGTCTTTACCGTCATGGACAATGCCTTCTCCTGGAAGGACATGATCCTGATCGCCGGCGGCCTGTTCCTGCTCTGGAAGGCGACCAAGGAAATCCACCACAGCGTCGACCCGTCGAAGAGCGACGACATTCTGGAGAAGAACAAGGCCGATGTGGTCATCTCCAATGTCGGCTCGGCCATTGTCCAGATCATCCTGCTGGACCTGGTGTTCTCGATTGACTCCATCCTGACCGCGGTCGGCATGACCGATCATCTGCCGATCATGGTCGTGGCCGTGCTGGTCGCCGTCGCGGTCATGCTGCTGGCCGCCGACCCGCTGGCCAACTTCATCAACGAGAACCCGACCGTGGTCATGCTGGCCCTCGGCTTCCTGCTGATGATCGGCATGGTGCTGATCGCCGAGGGTTTCGGGGCGCATGTGCCCAAGGGCTATATCTACACCGCCATGGCCTTCTCGGCCGCGGTCGAGGGCCTGAACATGATCTCCCGCAAGGCCCAGGCGAAGAAAGCCGCCGCCGCCGAGGCGCGGCTGGCCGGTCTGAACAAGGCGGAGACCGCCGAGCCGGGCGTCTGACGATGAGGGTCGCGGCGCTCCTGTTCGCCCTGTTGCTGACGCCGCTCCCGGCGGCGGCGCAGACGGCGGCGGCACCCGCGGCCCAGCCCACACCCGTGCCGGTCTATGGTTTCGAGGTCGTGCGCGTCTATCCGCATGACCCGGCCGCCTTCACCCAGGGGCTGGTGTTCCGGAATGGCGAGCTGCTGGAAAGCACCGGCCGCTATCCCTCGACGGTCCGGCGGGTCCGGCTGGAGGACGGCGTCGTCCTGCAGCAGCGGGAACTGGACGAGCAGTATTTCGGCGAGGGACTGACCGCGGTCGGCGACCGGATCCTGACCCTGACCTGGAAGGGCGGCAAGGGCTTCATCTGGGACCCCGCGACGCTCGAGCCCGAGGGCGAATTCGCCTATGCCGGCGAAGGCTGGGGCCTGACGCATGACGCGACACGGCTGATCCTGTCGGACGGCACGGCGGCGCTGCGCTTCCTCGATCCGACGACGCTGGTCGAGACCGGCCGTGTCCCCGTCACCCTGGAAGGACGCCCCATACGGCAGCTCAACGAGCTGGAATGGATCGAGGGCGAGGTCTTCGCCAACCTGTGGCAGACGGATTATATCATCCGCATCAACCCGGCGACCGGGGCGATCACGGGCATCATCGACCTGACGGAGCTGATGCCGGACCGCAGCGGGCTGGACCCGACCGACGCGGTCCTGAACGGCATCGCCTGGGACCCCGAAGGCCGCCGGTTGTTCGTGACCGGCAAGAACTGGCCGAAGCTGTTCGAGATCCGGCTGACGGGGCCGCGCTAGCCTCGCTCCGCGAGGCCAGCGCTTGTTCTTGTGGGCCGCGGTCACGAGGCTCCGCTTCGTCGACCCGACGCGGCCCGGCGCTTCGCGCATGACGCGCGCTCAAGCAGCGATCGACCGCGTCGCGGGCGTTAGCGCCCTACAAGAAGCTGTACGGGTCCACGTCCACCGTCAGTCGCACCGACCCCGGGACCTTCACCCGCGCCAGCCAGGCGCGCAGGAAGCCCTGAAGGTCGACGTCGCGGTCGGCGCGGACCAGCAGCCGCTTGCGGCGTCGGCCCCGAACCAGGGCCAGCGGCGCGTCGGCGGGGCCGTAGACTTCGAGCCGTTCGGCGTTGGGAATTGAACCGGCCAATTCGCGCGCCAATTTCTCCACCGCGACCGCATTTTCACTCGACAGGATGATCGCGGCCAGCCGGCCGTAAGGCGGCAGGAAGGCGGCCTCGCGTTCGGCCAGTTCGGCGGCGACGAAGGCGTCGCGGTCGCCGGCGGCCAGGGCCATCAGGACCGGGTGCTCCGGCGTCCAGGTCTGCAGGATGGCACGGCCCGGCCTGTCGGCCCGCCCCGCCCGGCCGGTGGCCTGGGTGAGCAGCTGGAAGGTGCGCTCGGCCGCCCGCAGGTCGCCGCCGCGCAGGCCGAGGTCGGCGTCGACCACCCCGACCAGGGTCAGCAGGGGGAAGTTGTGACCCTTGGCCGCCGCCTGGGTGGCGACAAGGATGTCGATCTCGCCGTCGGTCATGCGCTGGATCAGGGCCCGGGCGGATTTCGCATCGGGCGTGGTGTCGGAGCTGAACACGGCCGTGCGGGCCTCGGGGAACAGCTGGCGCACCTCTTCCTCGACCCGTTCGACGCCGGGGCCGACCGAGACCAGGCTGTCGACCGCGCCGCAGGACGGACAATGTTTCGGCCGCGCCATGGTGAAGCCGGTCAGGTGGCAGATCAGCCGGCCGGTGTAGCGATGCTCGACCAGCCAGCTGTCGGTGTCGGGCGCCGTCATCCGGTGACCGCAGGCGCGGCAGAGGACCACGGGCGCATAGCCGCGCCGGTTCAGGAACAGCAGGGTCTGTTCGCCGCGCAACAGGGTCTCGCCGATGGCTTCGCGCAAGGGCTGGGACAGCCAGGTCTGGGGGTCCGGCGGGCAGGTCCGCAGGTCCAGCAGGGTGACCTCGGGCAGCACCGCCGCCCCGTGCCGCGCCGCCAGCCTGAGCCAGACATAGCGGCCCTGCTGGGCGTTCCACAGGGTCTCCAGCGACGGCGTGGCCGAGGCCAGCACCACGGCCGCACCCTCGATCCGCGCCCGCGACACCGCCAGGTCGCGGCCGTGATAGACCAGCCCCTCCCCCTGTTTGAACGAGCCGTCGTGCTCCTCGTCGACGACGACCAGTCGCAGATTGACGAAGGGCAGGAACAGGGCCGAGCGGGCGCCGACCACGATGTTGCAGCGGCCGGCGACCACCGCCTCCCAGACCTGTCGCCGGCGCGGCGGGGCGACCCCGGAATGCCATTCCGCCGGCGCAGCGCCGAATCGGGCGGTAATGCGGGCGATCAGGTCCTGGGTCAGGGCGATCTCGGGCAGCAGGATCAGGACCTGCGCCGCCGGATCGGCCTTCAGGGTCCGCGCCGCCGCTTCCAGATAGGCCTCGGTCTTGCCCGAGCCGGTGACGCCGTCGAGCAGGAAGGGCGCAAAGCCCCCCCGGCCTGTCGCCGCCGCAATGGCGGCCGCCGCCGCCGCCTGATCGGGATTGAGCGCGGCCGGGGCATGGTCCGGATCGGGGGCGTCGAAGGCGGCGATCGCCTCGATCTCGATGGTCTCCAGCACGCCTTCGTCCAGCAGCCCCTTGACCACCCCGGACGAAACCCCGGCCGCCCGCGCCAGATCGGGACCGGGCAGGGCGCGCAGGCCGAGCGTCTCGAGCACCGCCGCGCGGGGTGCCGTCAGTTTGGCGGGCGCGCGGTCCCCGACCCGCCGCACGCGCCGCTCGGGCCGGGGGCGGGGCGCGCGCAGCCCCTTCAACGCAGCGGCGGCCATCTCGCCCGGCGCGCTCAGGGTCCAGCGTGCTGCCCATTCGACGAAGTCCACGGTCCGTTCGGGCAGGCGCGGCTCGTCCAGCACCTGGTCGATGGCCTTGAGCCGCCGGTTCGAGCCCGTGGTCTCGCGCGCCTCGGACACGACGCCCCGGATCAGACGCGGTCCCAGGGGCACGGCAACCTGATCGCCGCGCGTCA
>CAZFQC010000260.1:0-3641 GCA_964520795.1 uncultured Brevundimonas sp. | reverse complement strand
ACGATGGTGGTGCGGCCCTGCATGGCCTGGTCCAGTGCCGCCTGCACCAGCCGCTCGTTCTCGGCGTCCAGCGCCGATGTGGCCTCGTCCAGCAACAGGATTGGCGCGTCCCGAACCAGGGCCCGGGCGATGGCCATCCGCTGGCGCTGGCCACCGGACAGGCTCTTGCCGCGCTCGCCCAGCGGTGTGTCGAAGCCCTCAGGCAGGGCCTCGACGAATCCCAGCGCCTGGGCCTCCTCGGCGGCGGCGCGCACCTCGTCATCGCTGGCGGACTCGCGTCCGAAACGGATGTTCTCGATGGCGGAGCCCGAAAACAAGGGCGCCTCCTGGGACACCCAGGCGAAGCGGCCCCGGACGGCGACCGGATCGGCGGCGCGCACATCCACGCCATCGACCGAGACCACGCCCGCCTGCGGATCGTAGAAGCGCAGCAGCAGGCGGAAGACCGTGCTCTTGCCCGCGCCCGACGGCCCGACCAGAGCCACGGTCTCGCCCGGTCGCACGGTCAGGGAAAACCCCTTCAGCGCCGGCAGGTCCGGCCGGCCCGGATAGGCAAACTGGACGGCCGACATCGACACTTCGCCGGTCGGAGGCTCCGGCAGGACCACCGGCGACTCAGGCGGACGGATGGCGGCCTCGCTGCGCATCAGTTCGTCGATCCGCTCCATCGCCCCGGCGGCCTTCTGCACGTCGCCCCAGCTCTCGCCCAGCGCTCCGACGGCACCCGCGGCGAACACCGACAGAAGGACGAACTGCAACAGGGCACCCGGCGTCATCCGCCCGGCGATGACGTCCTGTGCGCCCAGCCACAGCACCAGGCTGACGCCGCCGAACATGACGATGATGACCATGGCGGTCATGAAGGCCCGCGCCCGCATCCGCACCAGGGACACGCCGAAGGCCGCCTCGACCGCGGCACCGAAGCGGGCGATGGCGCTGGCCTCGCGCCCGAAGGCCTGGACCGTCTCGATGGCGTCGACGCTCTCGCCGGCGAATCCGACGGCGTTGGCGAACCGGTCCTGGGAAGCCACGGTCAGCTTGCGCACCGTGCGCCCGAACAGGAAGATCGGCCCCAGCAGCACCGGAACGACCAGCAGCACCATGCCGGTCAGTTTGGGACTGACCACGAACAACAGGACCGTGCCGCCAATCAGCGTGAGGAAGTTGCGCAGGGCGAACGAGACCGAGGTTGTCAGCAGGGTCTCGACCAGGGCGATGTCGGTGGTCAGGCGCGACAGGACCTCGCCGGTCCGCATCGAGGCGTAGAAGGCCGGGTCGAGCGTCAGAATGCGTCCGAACAGCCCCTTGCGCAGGTCGGCGATGACCCGCTCGCCGGTCTTGGTGACGAAATAATAGCGAACCGCCGTAGCGAAGCCGAGGAACAGGGCATTGGCTCCCAGCAGCAGGAACCACAGGTTCAACTGGGCACCGCCGTTCCCGAACCCGTTGTCGATGGCGCCGCGGGCCGCCGCCGTCAGGGCCAGCGAGGCCGAGGTGGACAGGATCAGCCAGATCCCCGCCATCGCCACATGGCCCTTGTGCCGCATGGCGTAGGGCAGCAGCCGTCCCAGCGGCCGCACATCGCGTCTACGTTCCCGGCGCTGGCCGGCCTCGCCCATCTGTTCGACCAGCTGGGCTCCGGCCCCCGGTCGTCCCCGGATATCGGCAGCGTCGGTGGTGGCGGTTGCATCTGTCATGGCGCGCGCCTCTTGCCCCGGAACGGGGGCCGGTGTAAACGCCGCCGCTCATTCCCGCCCCAGATGGCGGGATTTCTCATTTTCGCGCTCCGACGGTCGGCATCGTCATCGCGCAGAGACCGGACCAGGACCATGAAGGCGGATACGCACCCCGACTACCACTTCATCACCGTGACGATGACGGATGGCACGAGCTATCAGACGCGCTCGACCTACCAGAAGGAAGGCGCCGTCCTGAACCTGGACATCGACCCGCTGACCCACCCGGCCTGGACGGGCGGCAATGCCCATCTGATGGACCGCGGCGGCCGCGTTTCGCGCTTCAACAACAAGTTCGCCGGCTTCATCAAGAAGTAGGCTGTTCCGTGGGGCCGGGCTTTCAGGCCACACCCCCGGACAAGACGACGACAAAGGCGTCGGTCCCATGGACCGACGCCTTTCTGTTTGGCTGGAACGCCGATAACATGCCGACGTTGGCTTCGGAGGCGTGGACGTGGTGTCCCGTATCGAAGCGGGCGAAGAGATCCTGACGATGAATCGACGGCAACTGGGACTTGGCGCGGCCGTGTCGGCTTTCGCTTCAGCCATCGGACTGGCGGCCCGGGCCCAGACCCGTGATCCCGGCGCTGTCGCCTTCTATGACAGCTTCAACGACCAGCTGGCCCGCCTGCCGGCGACGATCCAGCCCGATGTCCGCGCCTTCTATGAGCTGAACGGCTGGCGGCCGGTGTGGACGCCCGAGCGCCTGCGCATGCTCCAG
Organism: uncultured Brevundimonas sp.; assembly: GCA_964520795.1. GTDB lineage: Bacteria > Pseudomonadota > Alphaproteobacteria > Caulobacterales > Caulobacteraceae > Brevundimonas. The sequence goes on along the minus strand of CAZFQC010000260.1, from coordinate 1,184 downwards.
GCCGCCGCGGGCCGGGCCGAGCGCCACGGCCTGTCGCAGACCGACTATTTCGATTTCGAAGCCCTGGCGGCCGCGCGTGATTCCGCCGACATGCGCACCACCGCCGCCGCCCTGGGCTATGGCCGCGTTCTCGCCGAAGGCCGGGTCCGTCCCGAGACGGTCGAGGACCTGTGGGAGATGCAGAAGAACCGCGTCGACCTGCCCGTCGGGCTGAACGACGCCCTCGCCCAGAACCGTCTGGTCGACTGGTTCGAGGGTCTGGCCCCTACAGACATCGGCTATTCCAACCTGTCCGCCGGCTATGTCCGCTATCGCCGCCTGATCCGTGAAGGCGGCTGGCCTGCCTTCCGGCAGGGCGCGACCATCGAGCCGGGCATGAGCGATGTCCGCATTCCCATCCTGATCCAGCGCCTCGTGGCCGAGGGCGACCTTTCCGCCGCCGACGGCGCGCGACTGACCGCGCAGGGCATCGTCTACGGCCCGGAACTGCAGGCCGCCGCCCGTGGCTTCCAGGCCCGCCACGGCCTCGTTGCCGACGGCCGGCTCGGCACCGGCAGCCAGCGTTCGCTGTCAGCCTCCGCCGAGGACCGCGCCCGCCAGATCGCCCTGAACCTCGAGCGCCGCCGCTGGCTGAAGCGCGAGGTCTCGCCCGAGCGGATCGAGGTCAACACGGCCGCCGCCATCATGGTTTACTGGAAGGACGGGCGTCCCGTTCACTCCAACCGCGTCGTCTGCGGCGCGCCGTCGACCCAGACACCCAGCCTCGAGAAGCCGTTCGCCTCGGTGGTGGCCAATCCGCCCTGGTATGTGCCGGCCTCGATCGCCCGCAACGAGATCCTGCCGCGCGGCCCCGGCTATCTGGCCAGCCAGAACATGTACATCTCGAACGGCCAGGTCATCCAGCGGGCCGGCCCGACGGCCGCCCTGGGCTATGTGAAGTTCGAACTGCGCGACAGCTACGCCATCTTCCTGCACGACACGCCGTCCAAGGGTGCCTTCAATCTGGCCATGCGCCAGCGCAGCCACGGCTGCGTGCGGGTCCAGGGCGCGGTGGATTTCGCCCGCCTGCTGCTGTCGCCCGACCCGACCCTGCTTGCCGATTTCGACAATGCCCAGGACACGCGGGAGACCAAGCGCATCTCCACCGGCCGCGAGATCAGCGTGCGCCTGCTGTACTGGACCGC
>CAZFQC010000259.1:0-3650 GCA_964520795.1 uncultured Brevundimonas sp. | reverse complement strand
GCCATCACGCGTCCTCCAGCAGCACCACGCCGGGTGCCGATTTCAGCGCCCCGCGCAGGGCACCGTCCAGCCGGTAGCGGCCGGGCAGCTTCAGTTCGACCTCGCGCCGTCCGTCCAGCGAGGCGATCAGGGAGACCTCCCCGCCCTTGCCCTGGGACCGCGCCCGCTCAAGCCGCGACCTGAGCGCCTCCGCATCCACGCCCCGGGCCGAGACATGGATGCGCAGCCCCATGGCACCGTCGTCAATCAGCGTGTCCAGCCGGCTGGCGTCATCGCCGAAGAACCGCACCTCGCCGTCGGCCGACTTGGCCCGCACCTTGACCATGATCGAGGCCCCGACCTCCAGCACCTCGCGGCATTTGCGCAGCTGCTCCGGCGGGAACAGGCATTCGAACTCGCCCGTCGGGTCCGAAAAGGTGACGAAGGCGAATTTCTCGCCCGACTTGGCGCTGGCCCGCTCCTGACGGCGGCGTACGACACCGGCCATCAGAAAGGCCTCGTGGCCGCTCTCGGCCAGGGCGGTGGCCTCGGCGACGAAGGTGACGCGCTTGCGCTTCAACGCGGGCGCCATGTCTTCCAGCGGATGGCCCGACAGATAGAAGCCGACGGCCGCCAGTTCCTGGTCCAGCTTCTCGGGTCCGACCCAGGGTTCCACCGGCTTGAGCCGCGGCCGCGCCGCACCGGCCTGGTCGCCGCCGAACAGGGAAACCTGTGAGGACGCGCGTTCGGCCGCCACGCTCTGGCAATAGGCCATCAGGGTGTCGGCCTGTTCGACCAGCTGGCGGCGGTTGGAGTGGAAACTGTCGAAGGCCCCGGCGCGGGCGAGGTTCTCCAGCGCCCGCTTGTTGACGCTGCGCGGATCGACCCGCTCGAGGAAGTCGAAGATGTCGGTGAACCGTCCGCCCGTCTCGCGCACCTCGACCAGATGCTTCATCGCCTCGAGCCCGACGTTGCGGATGGCGCCCAGGGCATAAAGAACCGCCCCCTTGCCATCGTCCCAGGCCACGTCGAAATCGGCCGAGGACCAGTTCACGTCGGGGGCCTTGATCGGCACCTCGAAACGGCGGCAATCCTGATAGAAAACAGCAAGTTTATCGGTATTGCTGAGGTCTAGACTCATGGACGCAGCCATGAATTCGACGGGATGGTTGGCCTTCAGCCAGCCGGTCTGGAAACTGATCAGCGCATAGGCGGCGGCGTGTGACTTGTTGAAGCCATAGCCGGCGAACTTGGCCACCAGATCGAAGATGAAGCCGGACTGCTCCCCGGAGACTCCCTTCTCGGACGCGCCCGCCACGAAGCGCGCACGCTGGAAATCCATCTCCTCCTTCTTCTTCTTGCCCATCGCCCGGCGCAGAAGGTCGGCCTCGCCCAGAGAATAGCCGGCCAGGACCTGGGCGATCTTCATCACCTGCTCCTGGTAGATGATGACGCCATAGGTCTCGGTCAGGACATCAACCAGCGAAGGGTGCAGGCAATCGACCGCCTGCCGTCCGAATTTCCGGTCGATATAGGTGTCGATCATCTCCATCGGCCCGGGCCGGTAGAGGGAGATCAGGGCGGTGATCTCCTCGATCGAGCCGCACCGCATCTTGCGCAGGGTGTCGCGCATGCCCTGGGATTCCAGCTGGAACACCCCGACCGTCTGGCCCGAGGCCATCAGCTCATAGGTCTTGGGGTCGTCCAGCGGCAGGCCGTTCCAGTCGACCGCCGCCCCGCGCCGTTCCAGATAGATCCGGGCGCGGTCCAGCACCGTCAGGGTCTTCAGGCCGAGGAAGTCGAACTTCACCAGACCGGCGGACTCGACCCATTTCATGTTGAACTGGCTGGCCGGGATGGTCGAACGCGGGTCCTGGTACAGGGGCACCAGTTCGGTCAGGGGCCGGTCGCCGATGACGATGCCGGCGGCGTGGGTCGAGGCGTTGCGATACAGCCCCTCCAGCTCCAGCGCCGTGTCCAGCAGGGTCCGCACCGCTGCTTCGGAATCGCGGGCCTCCTTCAGCCGCGGTTCCAGCTCGATGGCCTGGGCCAGGGTGACGGGATTGGCGGGATTGGCCGGCACCATCTTGGCCAGGCGATCGACCTGGCCCAGCGGCATCTGCAGCACCCGGCCGACGTCGCGCAGCACGGCCCGCGCCTGCAGGGTGCCGAAGGTGATGATCTGGGCCACCCGGTCCTTGCCGTAACGGTCCTGGACGTAGTCGATCACCTCCTCCCGCCGCTCCTGGCAGAAGTCGATGTCGAAGTCGGGCATGGAGACCCGTTCGGGGTTCAGGAACCGCTCGAAGAGCAGGCCGAACCGCAGCGGGTCGAGGTCGGTGATGGTCAGCGCCCAGGCGACCAGCGAGCCGGCACCCGAACCCCGTCCCGGACCCACGGGAATGCCGTGGTTCTTGGCCCATTTGATAAAGTCCGACACGATCAGGAAGTAGCCGGGGAAACCCATCTGCTGGATGATTCCGACCTCCCACTCCAGACGGGCCCAGTAGTCGGCCTCGGGCGCGACGGGGGTCACCGCCTGCAGCCGTGCCTTCAGGCCCTCGCGGGCCTGATGCATCAGCTCCTCGGGCTCGGTCCGCCCGGCCCCGGCCTCAAACCGCGGCAGGATCGGCGCGCGCGTGGGCACCAGGAAGGCGCATCGGCGGGCGATCTCCACCGTCGTGTCACAGGCCTCGGGCAGGTCGGCGAACAGCTCGCGCATGGCCGCCGCCGGCTTGAACCAGTGCTCGCCCGTGATCCGCCGCCGATCCTCCTGACCGGTGAAGGCTCCGTCGGCGATGCACAGCAGGGCGTCATGCGACTTCGCCTGAGCAGCCTTCGCATAGTGGACGTCATTCGTGGCGACGAGCGGCACATCCCGGGCATAGGCCCAGTCCACCAGCCCGCGCTCGGCCTGTTTCTCGCTGGCCAGGCCGTGACGTTGCAGCTCGACATAGAAGCGGTCGCCAAACACCCGCGCCATCTCGACGAGGGCCGCATTCGCCTCGGCCGGCTTGCCCTGGACGAACAGGGGGTCGACGGGCCCGTCCGGCCCGCCTGACAGCAGGATCAGCCCCTCGGACCGCTCCGCCACCATCGACCAGGGCACACCGGGCTCATCCAGCGAACCGGCATCGAGGAAGGCCGAGGACGAGAGGGCGCACAGGTTCAGCCAGCCCGCCTCGTTCTGGACCAGCAGGACCACGGTCGGGACCCTGGCCCAGCGTTCGTTGACCTTGCCGCCGATGCCGGTGACCGGCAGGGCGCAGGCCACGATCGGCTGCACGCCCGACCCCTTGGCCGCTTCCGAAAACTCAAGCGCCCCGAACAGATTGGCGCGGTCGGCCACGCCTACCGCCGGCATGCCCGCATCCGCCGCCAGGGTCGCGACCTTGCCCGCCTTGATCGCGCCTTCCAGCAGCGAATAGGCCGAGCGGACCCTCAGATGGATAAATTGCGCGGCTGCAGCTGCGTCGGAAATGGCCAGACCCTCTTTGAGCTGGCCCATCTCCGACTCACGAGATCAGAAACGCCGCCTGCCACGCCATCCAAACGAAGCCGCCGCACGACGCAAGCGACAGCATATCCCTCACCCAACGCGCCATGATCTTGTCCCCAGATTGCGTGTTCTGTCTATGTTCTATGTTGTCGGTTTGTTCTCGTCAAGCGCA
>CAZFQC010000258.1:0-3654 GCA_964520795.1 uncultured Brevundimonas sp. | reverse complement strand
GCGATCGAGAAGCCGCCCTTGGTGTGCATCATCTTCATGGTCGGCACGTCGGTGTCGCCGTCGCCGAGGAAGATCATCCGCTCGAACGGCACCGGCCGCTCGTCGTCGGCCATGAATTTGTTGATCCGCTCATGCTCCCAGTGGTTCAGCACCCCCTTGTTGATGCGGAACAGATACTGGGTCTTGGTGGTGTAGTTGACGCCAACGGCCGGCCAGATGGCGACGCCGTGCCGGTCGTAGACGAATTTCGACGCGAACACGTGGTGGAAGGCCGACCGGATCGGGCAGCCGTCGATCATCTCCTCCAGCCCGGCCGAGATGATGTAATGCTCGATATCCAGCCCGTATCGGGCCCCGACGGCATTGATCCGCTCGAACCAGCCGGGGCCGGTCAGATCGGTCTTCAGCCCGTCAAACAGCTTCACGTCCTGGCCATGCTCACGCAGGGCGTCGCGGGTGATCGGCGAACCGTTGTCCCGCGCGTGGTTCAGCATCAGCTGCATATACATCAGGATGCCGTCGCCATCGGCGGCGCGGGTCAGCTCTTCCGCCTCGCCCCAGAAGGCACCCTTCTCCATCCCGACCGACGGAATGAAGCTGACCTCCTGCATATTGCCGCGCGCCAGGGTGCCGTCGAAATCATAGATGAGGGCAGTCTTGAGAAGCTTGGCCATGGGGCGGTCCAGGAAGTGGCGAGTGGCTAGTGGCTAGTGGCTAGTGTTTGGGGTGTCAAAGCCGCCGGCCGTGTTCAACCCTGGCCACTCGCCACTCGCCACCAGCCACCAGCCACTACCCCAGCCGCAGCTCCGGTGCCGCCGCCACGCCCGCGGCCTCCAGCGGCAGGTGCAGGATGAAGGCCGCGCCCTTGCCCGGCTCGCTCTCCACCTCGGCCCAGCCGCCATGCAGCTCAACCAGGGCCTTCACCAGCGCCAGACCCACGCCCGGCCCACCGCGCTCGCGGCGCACGAACCGGTCGAACACATGGGCCTGCAGGTGGTAGGGAATGCCCCGCCCGGTATCCTCGACCCGGATGCGGACCTCCGACGCCGTGGCCTCGGCGGTCAGGGTCACCGCCCCGCCCTCCGGGACAGCGCGCGCGGCGTTGTCCAGCAGGTGATCCAGCGCCTGACCGACCCGCAGGGCGTCGGCGCGAATGGGGCGCAGGCCGTTGGGGCAGTCGACCTTCAGACTGGCACCGCGCGCCTCGATCCGGACCCAGACCCGCTCGGCGGCCGCGTCCAGCAGGTCGCGCACCCGCACGTCACCCAGCTGCAGCTCCATCTCGCCGGCATCGATCTGGGCCATGTCCAGCACGTCGTCGATCGAACTGGCCAGCTGGCTGGCGGCGATGCGGATGGCCCCGGCATGCTGGCGGCTGCGCTCGGGCAGATCGGCCTGCATCTCCAGCAGTTCGGAATAGCCGACGATGGTGGTCAGGGGCGTGCGCAGTTCATAGGAGACGCTGCCGACGAACTCGCGCTTCAGCGCCGTCGATTCTTCCAGCGCCTGGGCCTTGGCCGCCAGCGCCTGTTCCAGACCGCGTTGGGCCGTCACGTCGGCGAAGGCCACCAGCGTCGCGCCGTCGGGCAGGGGCCGGGTCAGCCAGGAGGCGATGCGGCCGTCGGTGGTCTTGCCCTCGCCCGCGATCGGCACCCGGCTTTCGGGATCGGGATCCGCGACCCGCGCCTTCAGCCCCAGCCACAGGGCCGGATCGGGCATGGTCGACTGGCACAGGGCGGCGACGGCGTCGAAATCCCCCGCCGCGTCCAGCGCCTCGCCGGTGACGCCCCAGAAGGCGTCGAAGGCCTCGTTGTGCAGCCGGATGCGCCCGTCCGAGCCGAACACGGCCACGGCGTCATTCAGCTTGTCCAGGGTCGCGGTCTGGACCTGGATCTGGGCGTTGAACCGGCTGCGCAGCTTCAGTTCATCGGTGATGTCCGAGAACAGCAGCAGCACGCCGCCCAGCGGGTGCGGCTGACGCACGACGCGCAAAGTCCGCCCGTCGGGCAGGGACCAGCTGTCGTCCGGCGCGGCCTCGGACGCGCCGTAGAAGTCCAGCTCCTGGGCCTTCCAGCCCGCATAGTCGATGACCTCGGGCAGCAGGCGGCGCTGACGCAGCCGGTCCAGCAGTTCGGCATGGGTCGGCCGTTCGTCCAGCCAGGCCGGATCGATGTTGAACAGGGTCTGGAAGGCCGTGTTGTGGAAGGCCAGCCGCTTGGACGGGCCGAAGATGGCCACGGCGTCGGCGAGGTGATTCAGCGTCTCGTCATGGGCCTCGACGTGGCGGCGCAGGGTGTCGCGCGTCTCCTCCGCCTCGGTCATGTCGAGGGCGAAGGCCAGCACCGCGCCGGCCCCGCCCTGCACCGGCTCGGCGACGATCCGCCAGGCCCGCCGCCGTCCGCCGCCGGTGGTCCAGCGGAAGCCGTCCTGATGCTGATGCGTCCGGCCCGCTTCGGCGACGATGGCGTCGGCACCGCGATCGAAGCTCAGCCCCTTTTCGCGCGCCGCCTCGACGCTCTCGGCCTTCATCTCGGTCAGCCAGGCCTTGTTGGCCCAGGCCAGCCGCCCGGCCGCATCGGTGATCCAGGTGGGCGCCGGATAGGAATCGGCCAGCAGGCCCAGGCCGCTTTCGGTCGCCGTGCCCACCAGCCCCAGCCGCGACAGCCGCAGCCAGGCCGCGCCCGCCGAGGACCGGCCCTCGACCGACCAGGCCCCGCCGGACCCTTCCAGCACGGCGTCGAACGCCTCGCCCTGGTCGATCAGGGCGTCCAGCCGCGGTCCCGCCGCCCGCCGCACCGCATCCAGCACCACCAGCCCCGGATCGCGTTCAGCGTCCGCCTCGCTGGCCAGTTCGCCGATGACCGCCTGCCAGGCCTGCGGCGATCCCAGCCGCCGGGTCTGTCCATCCGGGGCCAGCGCCAGCCGCACATCCTCGAACGCCGCCAGCGCCCCGTCGCGATCGGCCAGATCAACCAGGGCTGCGGCCAGTTCCGCTTCCGCCACCTGGTTACGCGCCGCCAGCCGCCCACGCAGCCGCGCCGCCCAGGCGCTGAGGGCCAGGGCCAGCCCCGCGGCGCCCGCGGTCGCGACATAGGCGATGTCGGCCTCGGCCATGGTGTCCTGTCAGCTCCCGGGCGTGATTCGGTAACCATACCGCATGGGGGGCGAGGGTCGAGGGACGAGGGAAGCGGTGATTGGTGGCTGGTGATTGGTGATTGGTGCTAGGCCGGTCAGGCGCTCGTTTTCGTGCGCGCCCAGCCACCAATCACCAGCCACCAATCACCCCATGACCTGGACCACCCAATCCGCCCCCTCCCTCGACGACTTCGCCCGGCTGGCGCGCGAGGCCTTCGACGCCCTGCCCGAGCCGTTCCGCTCGCTGGCGGGCGAGGTGGTGATCCGGGTCGACGACTTCGCCGACGAGGAGGTGCTGGCCGGGTTCGGCATGGAGGACCCGTTCGAACTGACCGGCCTGTACCACGGCATCGACATCGGCGGCCGCGACGCCCTCGGACCGGCGGCCGAACCCTCGCGCATCTTCCTGTATCGCCGCCCGATCCTCGACGAATGGTGCGAACGCGGCGACGTCGGCCTGTCCGAGATCATCGCCCACGTCCTGATCCACGAAATCGGCCACCATTTCGGGCTGGATGA
>CAZFQC010000257.1:0-3660 GCA_964520795.1 uncultured Brevundimonas sp. | reverse complement strand
CGCATCCCGCCGGGCGGCAGCTACACCTTTACCGTCTCCGCCGGATGCTGGGATGTGGGCGCGGGCGAGGTCCTGAGCCAGAACTCCTGGACCGAGGGTTATACGCGGGTGACGGTCTCGCCGGGACGGACCACGACGGTCCAGTCGCGCTAGATCGACACTGAACCTTTGCGGCGGCGCAACATTCCTGTTGCGCCAGCGCCGCCAGTCGGGCCACGCTGCAAGATCGTTGCAGCGGGAGCGACATGGCCTTCGACGAAATGTCCGGTGACAAGCCCGGTTATGGGGGGGGAGTCCGCGAGAGCTATCGCGGACTCGCGCGCTGGCTGGCGGACGCCCCCGACGGGCTGCTGCAGGCGCGTTCGCGACAGGCGGAGCTGTTCTTCCGCCGCATGGGGATCACCTTCGCCGTCTATGGCGACGCGGAATCCAGCGAGCGTCTGATCCCGTTCGACGTCGTGCCCCGCATCATCGGAGCGGCCGAATGGGCCGGGCTTGAGGCCGGCCTGACCCAGAGGGTGCGGGCGATCAACCTGTTCCTGGCCGACGTCTATGGCCCGCAGGAGTGTCTGAAGGCCGGCATCGTCCCGGCCGAACTGATCCTGACCAATCCCCACTATGTGCCCGAGATGCAGGGCCGCCGGCCGCCGCGCGGCGTCTGGGTCCATATCGCCGGCGTCGATCTGGTCCGCACCGGCGAGGACGGCTTCTACGTGCTGGAGGACAACTGCCGCACCCCCTCCGGGGTCTCCTACATGCTGGAGAACCGCGAGATGATGATGCGGCTGTTCCCCGACCTGTTCGCCGACTATCCGGTGCGGCCGGTCGAGACCTATGCCGACATGCTGCTGGCCAGCCTGCGCGGCTCCGCGCCCGAGGCGGCCGGGGCCGACCCGACCATCGTTGTCCTGACGCCGGGGCCGTTCAACTCGGCCTATTACGAACACTCCTTCCTGGCCGACAAACTGGGCGTCGATCTGGTCGAGGGCCGCGACCTGTTCGTCGACGACGGCAAGGTCTTCATGCGCACGACCCAGGGCCGTCAGCAGGTCGATGTCATCTATCGCCGGATCGACGACGACTTCCTCGACCCCCTGACCTTCCGCCCGGATTCCACGCTCGGCGTGCCGGGCCTGATGACGGCCTATCAGAACGGGACAGTCACCCTGGCCAATGCGGTCGGCACGGGCGTGGCCGACGACAAGGCCGTCTACACCTACATGCCCGAAATCATCCGCTTCTTCACCGGCGAGGAGCCGATCCTGAAGAACGTCCCGACCTGGCGCTGCCGCGAGCCGGAGGCGCTGAAGGAGGTCCTGTCGAAGCTGGACCAGCTGGTGGTCAAGGAGGTCGGGGGCTCGGGCGGCTACGGCATGCTGGTCGGCCCGGCCGCGACGAAAGCCGAGATCGAGGCCTTCCGGAAGAAGCTGATCAACGATCCCGACGACTTCATCGCCCAACCGACGCTGGACCTGTCGACCGCGCCGACGCTCGACAAGGGCGAGCTGCACGGCCGCCACGTCGACCTGCGGCCGTTCGTGCTGTCCAGCCCCGAAGGCGTGAAGGTCGCGCCGGGCGGCCTGACCCGGGTGGCGCTGAAGCCCGGCTCCCTGGTGGTCAACTCCAGCCAGGGCGGCGGCACCAAGGACACCTGGGTACTGGACGTCTGATGCTCTCGAGAACCGCAGACAGCCTGTACTGGACCGGCCGCTATATCGAGCGGGCGGATTTCCTTGCCCGCATTCTCGAGGCCACCCTGCGGCTCGCCGCCATTCCGACGCGCGGCGACGGCGACGCGGAAACGGTCTGGGCCAGCGCCCTGGCTTCGGCCGGCGCGCCCAAGGCGCTGGGCCGGTCGCCGACCGAGAAATCGGTGCGCGAGTATCTGGCCTTCGCCCCCAACAACGCCTCGTCGATCACCGCCTGTATCACCCGCGCCCGCACCAACGCCCGCTCGGTGCGCACGGCCCTGACGGTCGAGCTGTGGGAAGCGATCAACGGCGCCTGGAACGGGCTGGAGGAGCAGGGCCAGCCGACCCGCCGCGACGAGTTCGCGCGCTTTCTGGAATGGGTGAAGACGGTCACCCTCTCGGTCGAGGGCGCGACCAGCCGGACCATGCTGCGCAACGACGGCTACTATTTCCTGCGGTTGGGCGCGGCCATCGAGCGGGCCGACAACACGGCGCGACTGCTGGACGTGAAATACCACCTGCTGCTGCCCGAGGGCGAACGCGTCGGCGGACAGCTGGACTATTTCCAGTGGACCACCCTGCTGCGCGAGGTCTCGGCCCTGACGGCCTATCGCTGGGTCTACCGGGACTCGGTCAAGCCGTGGCTGGTGGCCGACCTGCTGGTGCTGAACCGCCAGATGCCGCGCTCGCTGGCCAGCTGCCAGTCCTCGATCGTGCGCTATCTCGAGCGGCTGGCCAATGACTACGGCCGACGCGGCCCGGCCCAGCGGCTGGCGGCGGAGCGGATGCGGGCGTTCGACAATTCGCGCATGGAAGACATCTTCCAGTCGGGCCTGCACGAATACATCCAGGCCTTCCTCGGTGAGAACGGTCGCCTGGGCCAGGCCATCCACGACCAGTATCTGAGCTGACCCAGTGCGCATCAGCATCGATCACGCCACCACCTATGCCTATGACCGGGCCGCGCGCTTCATCATCCAGACGCTGCGGCTGACGCCGCGCTCGTCCGAGGCGCAGCAGGTCCGCAATTGGCGCGTCGAGACCGACGTCGACGCCCGCCTGCGCAAGTCCGAGGACGCCTTCGGCAACATCGTCCACACCCTCTACACAGAACAGCCGACCCAGAGCCTGACCGTCCGTGTCTCGGGCGAGGTGGTGACCACGGACACTGCCGGCGTCGTACCGGCAGGGCAGGAGACCCTGTCGCCCCTGGTCTTCCTGCGCGACACCGCCCTGACGCGGCGTGACAGGTTGATCTCGGTCTTCGCCTCGGAGTTTTCGGCCCATCCGCCGCTCGAGCGGCTGCACCGGCTGATGGCCGGCATCCACGGCTCGGTGGCCTTCGAGGTCGGGGTGACCACCCCCACCCATACGGCGGCCGAGGTGCTCGCCCTCGGTCGTGGGGTCTGTCAGGACCACGCCCACGTCTTCATCGCCTGCGCCCGTCAGATGGGCACGCCGGCCCGCTATGTCTCGGGCCATCTGCTGCGTCGCGACGGCAAGGACGACCAGGAGGCGGCGCACGCCTGGGCCGAGGCCTGGATCCCGGATCTCGGCTGGGTCGGCTTCGATCCGGCCAATGGCATCTGCTCGACAGACCGCTATGTGCGGGTCGCGGCCGGGCTGGACTATCGCGGCGCGGCACCCGTTCGGGGGGCCAGCTACGGCGGCGGGGGCGAGCGGCTGGCGGTCAGGCTGAACGTGCGTGATGCCGACATGCAACAGGGCCAGCAACAGGCGTAGGCAGTGGGTTATCTGACGCGGGAATCTGTTAGCGTGGCCGTCATGACGGACGGGCAGTGGGGATTGCGCGCCGCATGACCTATTGCGTGGGCATGCTGGTTGAAGAGGGGTTGGCGATGATCGCCGACACCCGCACCAATGCGGGCGTCGACAGCATCTCGACCTATCGCAAGCTGCACGTCGTCGACCGGCCGGGCGAGCGGGTGCTGGGCGTCTGCACGGCCGG
>CAZFQC010000256.1:0-3684 GCA_964520795.1 uncultured Brevundimonas sp. | reverse complement strand
GGCACCCGCAAGGAAGAGCTCACCACGCCGAAGGACCAGCTGGCCAAGACCTACGTCCTGCGCCGCATCCTCAACCCGATGGGCCCGCAGGACGCGATCGAGTTCCTGATCGACAAGCTGCGTCAGTCGAAGAACAATGCGGACTTCTTCCAGTCGATGAACACGTGATTTTGGGCCCTGTGCTCGCGACGCGGTCGCTCGCGGCCTGAGGGCCGGCCTGTTTCACGTGAAACACGCCCTCAAGTCGTCGGCTGCCGCGGGTCCGACGATGGGGCAAGGAGACGTCATGAAGGTCAATGTCGAGGTCGAATGCACACCGGAAGAGGCGCGCGCCTTTCTCGGCCTGCCCAATGTCGAGCCGCTGAACGACCATCTGGTCGCCGAGATGAAGCGCCGCATGGACGAGAACATCACCGCCATGCAGCCCGACGAATTGATGAAGACCTGGACCAGTTTCGGCATGCAGGCCCAGGACCAGTTCCGGAAATTGATGGAAGCGGCCGTCAAGCCGTGAAGGAAGGACGCCGAAGGCGTCCTGACGACGCCAACCGTCGATGGACCCCCTCCGTCACGCCGCCGGCGCGGCGCGCCACCTCCCCCATCAAGGGGGAGGAGATGGGCTGAGATGACCGACACCATCTTCGCCCTCGCCACCCCGCCCGGCCGCGGGGCCATTGCCATCCTGCGGCTGTCCGGGCCGGGGACGGACGACGCCCTGACGGCGCTCGGTGCCGGCGGGCTGAAGCCGCGCCTCGCTTCCCTGCGTGACCTCTCTCACAACGGCCGGCCCATCGACCAGGCGCTGGTCCTCCGCTTCCCGGCGCCGAACTCCTATACCGGGGAGGACTGCGCCGAACTTCACCTGCACGGCGGACGCGCGGTGGTCGAGGCGGCGGGCGAGGCGTTGGTCGCCCTCGGTCTGCGACCCGCCGATCCCGGCGAGTTCACCCGCCGGGCCTTCGAGAACGGCCGTATGGACCTGGCCCAGGCCGAGGCCGTGGCCGATCTGATCGACGCCGAGACGGCGGCCCAGGCCAGCCAGGCCCTCGGCCAGCTCGACGGTGCGCTGAGCCAGACCTATGCCGGATTCCGCCGCGACCTGTTGACCGCCCTCGCCCTGGTCGAGGCCGAGATCGACTTTCCGGACGAGGAGGTGCCGGACAATCTGGCCCGGTCCGCCGGCCCGGTGCTCGACCGTCTGATCGCCGATCTCAAGGCCGGCCTGGCCGACGCCCGGCGGGGTGAGCGGGTGCGCGAGGGCTACCGCATCGTCCTGATCGGCGAGACCAATGCCGGCAAGTCCTCCCTGTTCAACGCCCTGGTCGCGCGCGAGGCGGCCATTGTCACCCCGATCGCCGGGACCACGCGCGATGTACTCGACGCCGACCTGATCATCGGCGGTTACGCCGTCACCCTGTCCGACACCGCCGGCCTGCGCGACAGCGACGACCCGGTCGAGGCTGAGGGCGTGCGGCGTGCTCGCGCCCGGGCCGGGGCGGCGGATCTCAGGCTCTGGGTCCGGGGACCGGACGATGCGGAAGGGGACGCGGCAGGATTCGCCCGGCCTGGTGATCTGCTGGTCCTGACCAAGGCCGATCTCGGTACAGCGAAGGCCGTCGACGGGTTCGAAGCCCTGCCGGTGAGCACCACGACCGGAAAGGGGCTGCCCGAACTCCACGACTGGATCGCCGCCCGACTGGCGCATGACCTGTCCGGCGCCGATTTTCCGGCTGTCACACGGGAGAGACACCGTCGCCGCCTGGTGGAGGCGATGACGGCGGTCGAGGCCGGGCGCGCGGCCCTCGAGCGCGCGCCCGAAATGGCCGGCGACGACCTGCGCCGGGCGGCTGAGGCCCTGGCCCGGGTCACCGGCACTATCGGGGTCGAGGACATTCTCGGCGAAGTCTTCTCGACCTTCTGCATCGGCAAGTGAGTCGTTTCACGTGAAACGAACCGGCGGCCAAGGTGGCGGATGGGGCGGTTTTGCCCTATGTGCCCGCCCATGAAGGGTTTTGACGTCATCGTCATCGGCGGCGGCCACGCCGGCTGCGAGGCCGCGGCAGCGTCCGCGCGCGCGGGCGCCCGCACGGTGCTGCTGACCCAGAAGCTCGAGACGATTGGTGAAATGTCCTGCAATCCGGCCATCGGCGGCCTGGGCAAGGGGCATCTGGTGCGCGAGATCGACGCCATGGACGGGCTGATGGCCCGGCTCGGCGACAAGGCCGGGATCCAGTTCCGCCTGCTCAACCGCTCCAAGGGCGCCGCGGTCCAGGGCCCGCGCAGCCAGATCGATCGCCGTCTGTATCGGGAGGCCATGCAGGCCGAACTGGCGCAGACGCCCAATCTGTCCCTGATGGCCGGGACGGCGGAGCGGCTGATCCTCGACGGGGACCGCGTCGTCGGCGTGGCGACGGGCGAGGGGGTCGAACTCCGGGCCGCCGCCGTCGTTCTGACGACCGGCACCTTCCTCAACGGCGTCATCCACAAGGGCGACCAGCGCATTCCCGCGGGCCGTCACGGTGAAGCGCCGTCTACGGGCCTGGCCGCGGACCTCTATGGCGCGGGCCTGCAGATGGGCCGGCTCAAGACCGGTACGCCGGCGCGCCTCGACGGCCGGACCATCGCCTGGGACCGGCTGGAGATGCAGCAGGCTGACGCCGAGCCGGTGCCGTTCAGCTTCCTGACCGACCGGATCGACGTGCCCCAGATCGCCTGCGGCGTGACCCATACGACCGAAGCCACCCACCGGATCATCGCCGACAATCTCGGCGACAGCGCCGTCTATGGCGGCCATCTGTCCGGCCGGGGCCCGCGCTACTGCCCCTCGATCGAGGACAAGGTGGTCCGGTTCGCTGACAAGACCTCCCATCAGATCTTCCTCGAGCCCGAGGGTCTGGACGATCCGACTGTCTATCCGAACGGCATTTCGACCTCGGTTTCGGACGCCACCCAGGCGGCCTTCCTGCGCACCATTCCGGGGCTTGAGGCGGTCGAGGTGTTCCGGTTCGGCTATGCCATTGAATACGACTATGTCGACCCGCGCGAACTGACCCCGGCGCTGGAGGTCAAGAAGCGGCCGGGCCTGTATCTGGCCGGACAGATCAACGGCACCACGGGCTATGAAGAGGCGGGGGCCCAGGGTCTGCTGGCCGGGCTGAATGCGGCCCGCGCCGCCGCCGGATCCGATCCGGTGATCCTCGGGCGCGACCAGGCCTATATTGGCGTCATGGTCGACGACCTGGTCACACGCGGTGTGACCGAGCCCTACCGCATGTTCACCAGCCGGGCGGAGTACCGGCTGACGCTGCGGGCGGACAATGCCGATCAACGGTTGACCCCCCTGGCGATCAACTGCGGACTCGTCTCGGTCGATCGGGCCCGGGCCTATGCCGCCAAGTCTGTCCAGCTGGCCGAGGCGGGGGCTGTTTCACGTGAAACCGTGTTTACCCCGAAAGAGGCCGCGGCCCTCGGCATTCACGTCAACGCCGACGGCCAGCGCCGTTCTATCCGGGACCTGCTGGCCTTCCCCGGTGTGTCACTCGCCACCTTTGAGTCGATCCGGCCGGAGATCGCCGGCTGGTCTGCCCAGGTGCGTCAGCAGGTCGAGATCGACGCCGGCTATGCGGGCTATCTCGACCGCCAGGCCTCGGACGCCGCCGCCCTGCGGCATGAGGAGGCGCTCGC
>CAZFQC010000255.1:0-3685 GCA_964520795.1 uncultured Brevundimonas sp. | reverse complement strand
CCGAGGGCGTCGCCTATCTGACCGAGACCCTGCAGCGGCGGTGTTTCCCGGAGCTCTGGTCGTTGCGCACGAAATTGTAGAACGGCGAAGCTGAAACCTTTTCAGGCCCGACGGCGCTTTCAGGTCTCCTCCCTGACGCTGTGAAAGGCCTGCCCATGACCACCCCCAACGACCACGACATCCACGTCCTCAACAGCCTGATCGAAACCACGATCGACAGCGCCGACGGCTATCGCGAGGCCGCGAAGGAGACGGACAAGCCCGGCTACCGGGCCCTGTTTGAGGCCCGGAGCTTCGAACGTCAGCAGGTGGCGTCTGACCTGCAGGGCACTGTCCGCAACCTGGGCGGCGAGCCCGAGGACGACGGCTCGATCCTCGCCAAGGCCCATCGCGCCTTCCTCGACATCAAACACGCCCTGCTGCGCGACGAACAGGCGGTGGTGAACTCGGTCGAGAACGGTGAGGACTTCATCAAGGGCAAGTTCGAAACCGCGCTTGATGACTCCAGGGTCTCGGCGACGACCCGCGAGACCATCCGCCGGGCCTACGCCACGGTGAAGGAGGGGCACGACCAGATGCGCGATCTCAAGCACAGCCTGGAAGGCCAGAAGGACGCCGACGGGCGGCTCTATCCGAACCAGCTTCCCATAGAAAAGGCCCCGGCGGTTGCGCCGGGGCCTTTGTAATTTCAGCGAACCGAAGCGGCCTATGCTTCGGTGTCGTCGGCCTTCTGGGCGGTGCCGGTTTCCGGGACCACGACGCCCTTGACCGGGCGGATCGTCTGCTTTTCGGCGATCCGGGCGGACTTGCCGCGACGGTCACGCAGGTAATAGAGCTTGGCGCGCCGGACGACGCCGCGGCGCTTGACCTCGATGGAGTCGATGTTCGGCGACAGGATCGGGAAGACCCGCTCCACGCCTTCGCCGAAGGAGATCTTCCGCACGGTGAAATTCTCGTTCACGCCGCCGCCGGCGCGGGCGATGCAGACGCCCTCGAAGGCCTGGATGCGTTCGCGCTCGCCTTCCTTGATCTTGACCATGACCCGCAGGGTGTCGCCGGGCTGGAAGTCGGGGATGTCGCGGTTGGCGATCAGGCGGGCTTTTTCTTCGGCTTCGATCGTCTGAAGGATGTTCATTCTATTCTCCTCGAGCTTTTGCGCTCTTTACCTGTGATTTGGCGGGCTCAAGTCCCGCATGGGTCGTCTTGTCCGGATAGGCCGCCCAGAGGTCTGGCCGGCGTTCCCGGGTCGTCTCTCGCCGCTGTTCCTCGCGCCATGCGGCGACCTTTTTATGGTCTCCGGACAGCAGAACCTCGGGTATCTCCAGCCCCTCGAACGTCCGCGGTCGCGTGTACTGCGGATGCTCCAGAAGGCCGTCCTCGAAGCTCTCCGAACTCAGGCTGTCGGCCTGGCCCAGCACTCCGGGGATCAGTCGTACGCACGCCTCGATCACCACCATGGCCGCTGCCTCGCCACCGGCGAGCACCGCGTCCCCGACGGAGACCTCCTCGAACCCGCGCGCGTCGAGCACGCGCTGGTCCACCCCCTCGAACCGGCCGCAGAGAACGGTAATCCCGTCCGCCCTGGCCCATTCCTTCACGCGCGCCTGGGTCAGGGGCCGACCCCGGGCGCTCATGTACAAAAGCGGCCGCCCTGACCCGGATACGCTGTCGAGCGCCCTGGCCACCACGTCCGCTTTCAGCACGGCTCCCGGCCCGCCACCCGCGGGGGTGTCGTCCAGGAAGCCGCGCGTATCTGTGGAAAAGGCCCGAATGTCAACCGTATCAAGGCTCCAGAGCCCGCGCTCGCGCCACGCCGTGCCGATCAGCGAGACGCCGAGCGGGCCGGGAAAGGCCTCGGGGAACATGGTCAGGACGGTGGCGGTGAAGGGCATGAAGGGAGTGGCTAGTGGCTAGTGGCTGGTGGTTAGGGGCGGGTGCGGTGGCGACGACAGAGGCTCTAGCCCCAACCGTGGAGACTGGCCACTGGCCACTGGCCACTGGCCACACCTAGCAAGCCTGCCCCGCCGCCCAGCCCGACGACCAGGCCCACTGGAAATTGTAGCCGCCGAGCCAGCCCGTCACATCGGCGGCCTCGCCGATGACGTAGAGGCCCGGCACGGATTTGGCCTCCATGGTCTGCTGGTCCAGCTGGTCCGTGGCGATCCCGCCCAGGGTGACCTCGGCGGTGCGGTAGCCTTCGGAGCCGACGGGCTTGACGGTCCAGGCGTTCACGGCGGCGTCGAGGCGGCGCAGGGTCTTGTCGCCGACCTCGGCCAGCTTGCCCTTGATCCCTTCGCGGTCGCAGACGCTTTCGGCGAGGCGGCGCGGGATCAGATGGCCCAGGGCGGTGTGGACCATCTGCTTGCCGTTCTCCTCCTTCGCCGCCTTGAGGCGGGCATGGAGGTCCTCGCCGGGGGCCATGGCGACGGTGATGGCCTCGCCCTCGCGCCAGTAGCTGGAAATCTGGAGGATGGCGGGGCCGCTCAGGCCGCGATGCGTGAACAGCATCGCTTCGGCGAAGCTGGTGCCGCCGCCTTTCACAACGGCGTCCACGGCGACGCCGGCGAGGGGTTTCAGCGTCTCCAGCAGGCCGGCCTCGAAGGTCAGGGGGACCAGGGCCGGGCGGGTGTCGGTGACGCGCAGGCCGAACTGGCGGGCCGTTTCATAGGCCCAGCCGGTGGCCCCCATCTTCGGGATCGACTTGCCGCCGGTGGCCAGGACCAGCGACCGGCTGCGCACCACGGAGCCGTCCGACAGGGCGGTCTCATAGCCCTCGGCGACCCGGTCGATCCGCTCGACCGAGACGCCCAGTGACAGGACCACGCCCGCCGCCCGCAGGTCGTCGGTCAGCATGCGGATGATCTGTCTGGCGCTGTCGTCGCAGAACAGCTGACCCAGGGTTTTCTCGTGCCAGGCGATGCCGGCGCGGTCGACGCGTTTGACGAAGTCGTGCTGGCTGAACCGCTTCAGGGCCGAGGTGGCGAACCGCGGGTTCTCGCCGAGGAAGTTGGCGGGGCTGGTCCCGGTATTGGTGAAGTTGCAGCGCCCCCCGCCGGAGATGCGGATCTTCTCGCCCGGGGCCCGGGCGTGGTCGAGGATGCGCACCGAGCGCCCGCGCCGCCCGGCCTCGATGGCGCACATCATCCCGGCCGCGCCGGCGCCGACGATCAGGACATCGATGGTCTCAGGCTTCATGGGGGCGTCCTAACACCGACGCGCTCAAGCAGCGAGCGACCGCGTCGCGAGCGATAGCGCCCCCAACAGGTGGGGCGGGAGTACACTGTGGGACAGGGAATAAATTGGGGACGCTCCGCGTGGGATTTGGAGCAGCGTCAATATGCTGACAATCCGCCTCGGCCTGGGGCGGTCGGGCGGGGTTTGAGGGTGGCGATGTCAAAGACCGGTCAGGCGGGGCGGCCCTTTGGCCGCCTCGAGCCGCATTATACGCCGGTGCGGGGGATGGGTGGGTTGGCGGCGGTGCGCGCCGGCCGATCGGGGGTCGAAAGGGCGCCTTTCGGGGCTGGAAGGGGCGCGTTTATCGGGGGCGAGAAGACACTGTTGGCGGCGCCCCCTCCCTTGTGGTTAAAAAGAACAAAAAGCGAACGTTCCGATTGACTCCGCCCCCTCCGTTCGGCTGGATCATCCCGGGTCGGCATTACAGAAGAAGGACACAGATCATGCCGGC
>CAZFQC010000254.1:0-3693 GCA_964520795.1 uncultured Brevundimonas sp. | reverse complement strand
AAGCCCGCCACCATCAACGACATCGCCCGGCTCGCCGAGGTGTCGAAGAAGACCGTCTCGCGGGTCATCAACAACTCGCCCTTCGTCAAGGAAGAGACGCGCAAGCGGGTCGAGGCGGTGATCGCAGAGCACGGCTACAGCCCCGATCCGCAGGCGCGCGGCCTGGCCTTCCGGCGGTCGTTCCTGGTCGGGATGATCTATGACAATCCCAGCCCCAACTATGTCGTCAATATGCAGCAGGGCGTGCTGGATGCGGTGCGGGGTGCCGGGCTGGAGCTGGTCGTCCACCCCTGCAACCGGTCGAGCGCGAATTTTCTGGGCGACGTGCGGGCCTTCATCGTTCGGCAGAAACTGTTCGGCGTGGTCATGCCGCCCTCGGTGTCCGAGGACGACCGGGTGGTGGCCATCCTGGAGGAGGCCGACTGCCCCTATGTGCGGATCGCCTCGGTGTCGCTCGACGAGCCTGCCCGCATGGTGGTGACCCACGACAGCCGCGGCGCGGCGCGGGCGGCGCGCCACCTTGCTGAACTGGGACACCGGCGGATCGCGTTCATTTCGGGTCCGGACACCTTCCGCTCATCGCACGAGCGGGGCAGGGGGTTCGCCGAGGGCCTCGCCGAGCACGGGCTGACGCTGGATCCCGCCTACATCCGCCGGGCGGCCTATACATTCGAATCCGGCGTCGAGGCCGCGGCGGAATTGCTGGCGTTGCCGCAGCGCCCGACCGCGATCTTCGCCGGCAATGACGAGATGGCCATCGGGGTCATGAAGGCCGCGCGGGATGCGGGTCTGGATGTGCCGCGCGACCTGTCGATCGTCGGATTCGACGACCTGCCGATGGCCTCGCGGGTCTGGCCCAACCTGACCACGGTCCGGTTGCCGATCCGCGATATGGGCCGGATGGCGGCCGAGAAGCTGACCGCCGGCCTGCGCGGCCTCGACCCCGCGACCCTGATCCAGCCCGAGGTCGATCCGTCCCTGGTGGTCAGGGATTCGACGGCGGCGCCGGGCGGCTGATCCCGTCTGCTTCGGGTATTCGGCAGGTCCTCGAACGGCGCGCCCGGGGCCCGTCCGGCGCGTGGCGGCATGCCTGAAGCCTTGCCTTTCCGGGAGCCAATTCCGGCAAAGCTCGTTCCTTCTCGGCCGACAACCCCGAGCAACCGTCGCGAAGGCCCATGCCTGCGCCGACGCCGACCCTCGCCAGGCCGCGTCCACGGCCTGACCGTCGGTCCGGGCACCCGACCACGCAAGGAAGCCCGGGATCGCAGCCCGGGCCGCCGCCTTCCGCCTCAGTGGCTGACGAGGCCCTTCACATGGTCGCGGATGGCTTCATCCGTGGCGTTGGCGAAGAAATAGTCCTGGAAGCGTTCGCCGGCGATGGCGGCCCTCAGCAGGTCCTGGTCCACGGTCTTCAGGATCGTCAGCATGTCGTGGCAGGTGACGGCCTTGAGGTCCTTCAGGATGCCGCGGTTTTTCCGCATGATCTCGGCGC
Source organism: uncultured Brevundimonas sp. (assembly GCA_964520795.1). Classification (GTDB taxonomy): domain Bacteria; phylum Pseudomonadota; class Alphaproteobacteria; order Caulobacterales; family Caulobacteraceae; genus Brevundimonas. The sequence goes on along the minus strand of CAZFQC010000254.1, from coordinate 2,201 downwards.
GCTCCCTGGGATAGCCGAGACCGCGCTCGCCCTCGAACAGCTTGCGATAGCAGTCCTGCAGGTTCAGCTCGGCCGCCCAGCCGAAGCCCTTGGCATAGGGCATGGCGATGGCGTTGCCGTCGTTGATCTGGCCGAACAGGAAGGCGTCGGTCGGATCGATGATCAGGCCGCAGGACACGCCCGGCATGGCGTTGCAGGCGAGCATCGAGCCCATGCCGGTTCCGCACCCGGTGACCACGAAATCGGCCGCGCCTGCGTTGATCAGGAGACCGGCCAGCAGGCCGTTCATCACATAGGTCAGCGAGGCTTTGTCCTCGGGCGTGTACATGCCGTAGTGGAAGACCTGATGGCCCAGGGGCGTGGCGACGGCGTCGAGGGCGGCGTGGACGATCTCGCTCTTGGCGGCCTGGCTGTTCTCGATGATGAGGGCGATTTTCATGGATTTTTCCCGAGGCTTGATCGTGGGGCGGGCCGCCCGACAGTGTTTGCATAAGCTTATGACACCGGTTACCTATCGGCACAATCCGCGCCCCATCCGCACACTGCAGGCAAGCTGAAATGAGCGTCTCTTTCGACCTGACGGGCAAGACGGCCATGGTCACCGGGGCCAATACCGGCCTGGGCCAGGCCATCGCCGTCGGCCTGGCCCAGGCCGGGGCCGACATCGTCGCCGTGGGCCGGTCGGCCCCGACGGAAACCGCCGCCATGGTCGCGGAGACGGGCCGGGCCCTGCACGCCATCCCCGCAGACCTGTCGTCCGTGGCTCCCATCGCCGGCGTCGTGGCTGAAGCGGTGGCGGCCGTCGGGGCCATCGACATCCTGGTCAACAACGCCGGCATCATCCGCCGCGCCGACAGCCTCGACTTCACCGAGGCGGACTGGGACGCGGTCATCGACACCAATCTGAAGACGGCCTTCTTCCTCAGCCAGGCCGTGGCCCGGACCTGGGCGGCGTCGGGCACAGGGGGAAAGATCATCAACATCTGTTCGATGCTGAGTTTCCAGGGCGGCATCCGCGTTCCGTCCTATACGGCGTCGAAAAGCGGTCTGGCCGGACTGACCCGGCTTCTGGCCTGCGAGTGGGCGGCGAAGGGCATCAACGTCAACGCCATCGCGCCCGGCTATTTCTCGACCAACAACACCGAGGCCCTGCGCGCCGACGAGACCCGCAACCGCGACATCCTCGCGCGGATTCCGGCGGGCCGCTGGGGCGATCCGTCGGACATCAGCGGCGCCGCGGTATTTCTGGCCTCGGACGCCGCGGCCTATGTCCATGGCACGGTCCTGGCCGTCGACGGCGGCTGGCTGGCGCGCTGATCAAAGGCTGTTCAGCCAGTCCTCGAGATTGGTGAAGCCGTCGCCGTTCCGGTCGGCGGTCCCGTCACCGGGATCGGCCGGGTTCAGGCCGTGGGCTGTTTCCCAGTCGTCCGGCATGCCGTCGCCGTCGCCGTCGATCCAGGGGGATCCCGGCTCGGGTTCCGGCCAGCCGCCGACCTGGGCTTGGCTGTCGATGATGTGGCCGGTGCGGGTGCGGACGCCGGCGATGATGCGGGCGTCGACGGTGTCGCGGATCCGGCCGGCACCGACGTGGGCGAGGACGAGAGCCTCGGCTTCCGCCGCCGTTTCCGTCGCCGGGTCGGCCCAGTCCGGACGGGTCGGCAGGCGATAGTCCGGACGATCCGAATCCTTCACCAGACTCCACGGATCAGCCGGGACGAGGCCGTCCATCGCATTGCCCTCGAACCACGCCCGGGCCAGCGGGTTTGATTCCTCGAACGCCCAGCGTCCGTCCGAGTCCGGTCCGGGGATGTAGGCGTTACCGATGAAGGCGTAGGCGGACCGGCTTTCGGTGTCGGCGTTGTAGCCCGCATGGCCGCCGCTCCAGTCGTAGAAGACATTGGAGCGGAACTCGAACCGCGGGCCCTCGGGATCGACCTCGGGCGGATTGTAATTGCCGGGGCGGGGCATCCGCGCCCGGTGCGCGGCCCACAGATTGTGGTGGAAGGTCATGCGTGCGCCGTGCCCGCCGCGCACCAGCGAGCCATAGCCGTGATCGCCCTTGGCATGACCCGAGGCGTTCAGCGATTCCGCGATCAGCGACCACTGCACGGTCACGTCATGGATGCCGCGTTCGGGAGGATCGTAGCGGCTGCCGACCGACAGGGTCTCGTCGACCGACCAGGAGGCGGAGATGTGGTCGA
>CAZFQC010000253.1:0-3717 GCA_964520795.1 uncultured Brevundimonas sp. | reverse complement strand
TCAAGGCCCAGCACTATGAGGACGCTCTGGCGTGCTCGGCGACCGGACTCTGGTTCGAGGTTCATGCCGAAAACTACATGGTGTCGGGCGGGCCGCGCCTCGCCTGGCTCGAGGCCATCCGGCACGAGAAGCCGCTTTCCCTGCACGGGGTCGGTCTTTCGCTGGCGGGCGACGCCTCGCCGGATGTGGAACACCTCGCCCGTCTCCGGGCGCTGATCGACCATTACGAACCCTTCCTGGTCTCCGAGCATCTGGCCTGGTCCCGGCATGGCGACATCTACCACCCCGACCTTCTGCCGTTTCCGCGAACCCGCCGGCGACTGCTCCGGATCGCCGACAATATCTCGCGCACGCAGGACGCCCTCGGCCAGTCCATCCTGATCGAAAACCCGTCGCTGTATGTCGCCCTGCAGGGCCATGAGATGGAGGAGACGGACTTCCTCGCCGAACTCGTCGCGCGGACCGGGTGCGGCATCCTTCTCGACGTCAACAATGTCCACGTCACCGCCAACAATCTGGGCGGCGATGCCCGCGGATACATCGACGCACTGCCCGCCCAGGCCATCGGGGAGATCCATCTGGCCGGCCACACCGTCGATGAACGCCTCGGGTCGGCCCTGCTGATCGATACCCACGACGCGCCGATCGCTGACGCCGTATGGGACCTCTTCGGCTACGCCCTCGAGCGCATCGGCACGCGCCCGACCCTGATCGAGCGCGATGGCAACCTGCCCGCCTTCGACATCCTGATGGCCGAGCGCGCTCACGCGATTTCGCTGATGGTCCCGGAACAGGGGCGGGCGCATGGATAAAACCGTCAACGACGGCTTCGAGGCGGCCTTCACCGCCCTGCTGGCGGGAGACGAGGGCGCCCTGGACCATTGGCTCGACGCCGACACGGGCGATCAAGCGAGGCTGGACGTGTATCGCAACACCGTCGCCAAAGGCCGCGTTGACGCCCTCACCGGCCTCTACCCGACCGTCGAACGGCTTGTCGGACCGGACTGGTTCAGACAGGCCGGCCTGATCTTCGCCAGCGAAGCGCCGCCCTCGTCGCCCGTACTGGACCTCTTCGGCGCAGACTTTCCGGGCTGGCTCGAGACCTTTCCTCCGGCGCTCGACCTGCCCTACCTCGCGGCAGTGGCGCGGCTGGACCAGGCCTGGAGCCAGGCCCACAGAGCGCCCGATGCCGCGGTACTCTCGGGCCGGGTCGCGACCGAGACCCCGGCGCCCCGGCTGTTCTCCAGTCGCGCCAGTCTCCACCCCTCCGCCCGACTGTTCTGGTTCGACTGGACCGTGCCGTCGATCTGGATCGCCAACCGCGCCCAGGCTTTCGACGCCGCTGGCGTGGCCTGGGAGGCGCAGCCCGAAGGCCTGCTGATCGTGCGTCACGCGCAGGTCGTGACCTGGCGCCGGCTGTCCCGGGCCGAATGGTCCTTCCTGCGCGCCTGTCAGCGCGGTCGGACGCTCGGCGAGGCTGCGCAGGCCGCCTTCGCCGTCGACCCGCGGTTGAACCTCGCCGCCATGTTCGCCGGGCTCCTTGAGGCCGGAGCCCTTTCCACCCTTGAACCGGAGACCTGACCCATGACTGACGCCCTGCCTTCCGACGCCATCGGCCAGCCATCCCGAAGAGCCGGTCCCATGGCCCTGATCGACCGGACCGTCCACCTGATGGAGTCCGTACTTCCGACCTGGCTCGTCGGCCTGTCGGCGCGCACGGGCATCGCAACCGTCTTCTTCCTGTCGGGCCGGACCAAGGTGGAAGGCCTGCTGACGGTCAACGACAGCGCCTACTATCTGTTCGCCGAGGAGTACAAACTCCCCTTCATTCCGAGCGACATCGCCGCCAACCTCGCGGCCTGGTCCGAACACCTGTTTCCGATCCTGCTGGTGCTGGGCCTGATGACGCGGTTCTCGGCCCTCGCCCTGCTGGGCATGACCCTGGTCATCCAGATCTTCGTCTATCCCGGCGCCTGGTCGACGCACCTCGTCTGGGCAGCCCTGCTGCTTTACCTTGTCCGTTACGGAGCGGGCGCCGCCAGCCTCGACCGGCTGCTGAAGATCCCCTGACGCGGGCGCGCCGAACGTCGGCCGGCGATCCAGCCGGCCGCCGTCAGAGCGCTATCTCGACGATCAGGCCGTCTTCGAGCCACACGGCCAGCAGCCGCCCCGCGCGCACGGGGGCGTCCTGCGAGCCGTCGCGGCCCAGATCCTCGCACAGGGCCGCGAAGGTCTGTCCCTCGGCGATGGCCTGCAGGGCCGCGCCCTCCTCCGCCGGTATCATCCGGAAATGGGGCTGCCAGCCCTTGCGCCAAACCCTGAGCGTCATCGGCGCCGTCAATGGCGGCGGCATGGCCGGCGCGCCCGCGTCCAGACTGGCCCAGAGGGCCCCTGCGTTGCTGACGACCTCCCGGTGGACCAGTGTCGGGTGGAGAACCAGAATCGCCCGGTCCCACTCCTCCGGTGAAAGAGCGGCCAGCTGCGCGGCGCCAACCGGCTCGGCGTCCGGTCCGTCGAAGGCGCGGCGCATCGCCCAGTCCAGCCAGGCCAGTTCGAACACGTCCGGTTCGCCGGCCAGGCGCTGCTCCAACCGCGTGGGAAAATCCGCGCCATAGTCATCGAGGCTGAAGCTCGTCGACCGGTGGGCGGCGACATAGTCGGCGACCTCGGCCTCGAAACGCTCGTCCCCGAGATAGGCCCAGGTCTTGTCGAAGACCTCATGGAGCAGGCCCGCCATCGTGGCTCTGTAGGCATGGCTGTAGACCCCGAGGCGGCGGCGGGCGTCGGTCAGGTCCTTGCCGGAAACGACGGCCTCGACAGGGGCCGTGTCGCCCTGCAGCACCAGGGACTGGAAGGCGCGCTGAACCTCGAGAAGTCTCACGCCGCCCGCCCGGCCGGAACGTCTTTGGCGAGCGCCGCGGCCGCCACGGCTCGCGCGATGTCGACCTCGCTCAGAAGGTCTTCCAGAGGCGGAATGTTGTCGTCGCGCTCGATCATGGTGGCGACGGACCCGAACCGCCGGCAAGCGGCGTCATAGAGCGCCCAGACGGGATCGGAGACGGCTTCGTCGTGGGTGTCGATAAGCAGGTCGCCGTTGCGGGAGTGGCCCGCCAGATGGATCTGCCAGACGCGATCGACGGGCAGACCCTCAAGAAAGGCGTGCGGATCGAACCCGTGGTTCACACTGCTGACAAATACGTTGTTGACGTCCAGCAGCAGGGCGCAGCCGGTGCGCGCGCAGAGCTCGGACAGGAAGTCCCACTCGCTCATTCCGGACTCGACGAAGCCGAGATAGCTGGAGGGGTTTTCCAGAACCAGCGGGCGTTCCAGTACGCTTTGGGCCAGTCGGATGTTGGCGCAGCAGACCAGCAAGGCTTCCTCGGTATAGGGCAGAGGCAGCAGGTCGTGGGTGTTGGCCCCGTGGACGCCCGTCCAGCACAGGTGATCCGAGACCCAGGCGGGCTGAACCCGGTCCGCCAGGATTTTGAGCCGTTCCAGATAGGACCGGTCAAGCCCATCGGCGGATCCGATCGACATCGACACGCCATGCATGACCATGGCGTAGCGTTCGCGCAGGGCGTCGAGCATCTTCATCGGACGACCGCCCCGGACCATGAAATTCTCGGAGATGATCTCGAGGAAGTCGAGATCCGGCCAGGTTTCCATGATGGCGGGATAGTGCTGCGGTCTCGCTCCAAGTCCAAAGCCGCGAAGGCG
>CAZFQC010000252.1:0-3749 GCA_964520795.1 uncultured Brevundimonas sp. | reverse complement strand
GATGTCGGCGCGAGCCTGGACCACGCCCGAGGCATTGGTCACCGCGACGGTCGTCTGTCCCGTGAAGCCTGCGATGGCTCCCTCGAAGGACTGTCCGACATTGCGGCCGGTCAGGCTGGTCGGGGGCGGGGCCGAAGCGTTCGCATTGTGGGCCCGGTTCAGTTCGTCGGCCACGTGGGAGACCAGTTCGGCCAGCCGTTCCGCCGCGGCCGGAGCCTCGACGTCGCGCAGTTCGACCAGTCCCCGGATCTCGCCCGAGGTCACGCTGTCCAGCAACGAACGTTTCTGACCGCCCGGCTCGGTGACCCAGATCTCGTTGAAGGCGGTCTCGCCGGTGACCGTGCCTGCACGGTTGTAGCCGAGCACCGCCGCGCCCTCTCCGGCCAGCAAGGTTCCCGAACCGGTCCGGATCGACACCCCGCCGACCGGCCGGAGCGAAACCCGGATGTCCATCAGTTCAGCCAGTTGCCCGATCAGGGCCGACTGCGCCGTCTCGGCGCCCGATGCGTCGCCATCGACGACGGTGGCGCGGGCGATCTCGAGGTTCAGCCCCTCGATCTGTTCGAGCAGGCCGTTGGCGCGCTCGACCGCGCTCTGGATGCGGCTGTCGGCGTCCTCGCGGACCGCCTGGATCTGTCTGGCGATCCGGCCGGACTCGTCGAACAGGGCCTGGGTCCGGAACAGGGCGTCCTGGCGGCGCGGCGAGGAGGCGGGATCCTCGGCGCTGGCGGCGAAGGCCGAGAAGACGCTGTCGACCTGTGAGAAGAAGCCGGTGTCGCCGCCCGGGTCGCCGAACAGGGACTGGATGCGGTCATACAGCTCGTGGCGGACGCCCATGCGCGCCGATTCCGCCCCGGCGTTCAGACTGGCGGCCTGCAGGAACCGGTCGGTGGCCAGGCGGATGCGCACGACCTCCACGCCCGACCCCATACCCTGGCTGGTCAGGGTGCGCTGTTCCGCGATCTTGCGGACATAGCCGGGCGTGTTGACGTTGGAGACGTTGTCCGAAACCACGCGCAACTGGGTCTGGGCGGCGGCGAGACCGGAATTCGCGGTGTTCATGATGGCGTTCAGGGACATCCGAAGGCCTCCATGCCCGCGGCGCCCGGCAAGCCCTGCCAGCCGATGCGCGTTTTTTGCCCGGCGTCGCACGCAGGCGATCCGGCCAAGTTACTGAAATTACGCGCTGTTGTGTTTCGCGCCTGGGTCATGGGCGACAAGGGGCGCAAACGGCGGGCCACCGATGGGCCGCACGGGATCCGCCCGTCCAACCTGGAACCGGCGCCGGGCAAGAATCGTCTCCACGCGGCAAGTTTCGACTGAGCCGCAGCGCCGGACCAGGGCTGCCGGAGATATTTATCCCGTTTGATTTCAACACACTGACTGGCGCAGCTCAGTTGGCCCGCGACTTGCGCCACGTCGTCCGAATGTCCGGCGCAGCAGGCGCCCTCGTCCCCATCGCTCCGGCGATCCGCCCCACGGCATAATGTCCGCCCTCACCCTGATGTCCGTCATCGCGCCGTCCATCCCCGGTGTCCCGCAAGGGTCGTCGGGCGAGGCCGCGACCGGATTCCAGGATCTGCTGACGGCCCTGTCCGACGAGGCAGGGGCCGGTCGCAGCGCCCGCGCCGGTGGAGCGGAGGCGTCGACGCCGATCGAGGCGAAGGCCGGAACAGAGACCGAGACCCCCGCTCTCACAGGTCTGCTGGTCGCGCCGACGCCGGCACCGGTCCCGGTCACGCCGCCCGCCGTGGGAGAGACGGCGACCGCTGCGGAACCGGGCCTGATCGCGAATGCTGGCGGCGAACGGAAGATGGACGCGGCTCCGGCCTCACCTGCCGCCGCGCTCGCCACCGACGATCCGGACGTCCCGGCCACCACCACGCCCGTACCCGTCGGGAAGGGCCTGACGGCCAAGACCAATGAGCCGCAAGTCCTGCCGTTTGTGGCCGATGTCGTGCCGCTTCGGGGCGCGTCGACGGAGGTTCGGCCGACTGTGGTGACCATGGCGCGGAGCGCGCCTGCGCCCGCAGCCGTCGAGGCAAGGGCACCGGCGGCAGTTCCCTCGACCACCGCCCTCCCGCCCACGCCGATGGCCGAGGACGCCCCGGCTCCGGCTACCACCACGGCCACGCCCCCCGCCCCGGCTCCGACCCCGACCACCGTCCCGGGTCAGGTTCCCGCGCCTGCGCTGACGTCGGCTCCGCCGCCGCTCCGGCCTCTTGCAGATCGCACTTCGCGCCCGTCTGATGCCACGCCCGCAAGGGAGGTAGACGGTCAGCGCCCGAACGAGGCCGCCCGACCCGCCGCCGCAGCTGCGGCAGCCGCCGCCCCGGCCAGGGGCGCAGACCTGCCGGCCCGCCCCGTGGACTTCGCCGCCATCGTCGCTCGTGAGTCTGCGGGCGCGGACGGAGAGGACGCCACGGCTGAGGCCCTGCCCGCCGGCGAAGCCGCAACGGTGCAGACCCAGGCGCCGACTGCCGCGCGCGAAAACGTCGTGTCCCAGCTGTCCCGCGCCACGGTCGAGGCGACTGCCCAGATCGCCGCCCAGATTCTCCGCCGACTGGAGGGCCGCTCGACCCGGTTCGAAATGGCACTCACCCCGGATGAGCTCGGCCGGGTCGACGTCAAGCTGGACATCGATTCCGAAGGTCGGTTGAACGCCCGCCTGGCCTTCGACAATCCCGCCGCCGCGACCGATCTGAGAGGCCGCGCCGACGAGCTGCGCCGCCAGCTCGAGGACGCCGGCTTCCACCTGGCCGCCGACGCCTTCGAATTCACCGACCGCGACAGCGGGTCGAGCGCCTTCGATCGCGGACAGGATGCGCGCAACGGCTCCTCGCGGGCCTTTGCCTCCGCCTCGCGTCTCAACGCTGAAATCGATGTCGCCCAGCCGCCGCGCTGGATGGCGCTCTCTCTCTCGCCTTCGGGCGTGGACATGAAGGTCTGATCCGATGGTCGACTCCATCACCAACACGACCAGCAATGCGACCAGCCGGATCGGCGCCGGCTCGACCATGCTGGCCTCGAATTTCGAGACCTTCCTGGCGCTGCTGACCTCGCAGCTGAAGAACCAGGACCCGCTGTCGCCGGTCGACTCCAACCAGTTCACCGCCCAGCTGACCCAGATGGCCGGCGTGGAGCAGCAGCTGCTGACCAACGACCTGCTGAAGGGGCTGCTCGCCGCCCAGGGCGGCGGCGGACTGGCCGGCGCCGCCACCTATATCGGCAAGGAAGCCACCGCCGCCTGGTCGGCCACCAAATTCACCGATGGCGAGGCGACCTGGAGCTATGAACTGGCCTCCAACGCCGCCTCGGCCACGCTTCAGGTTCTGGACGGCTCCGGCAATGTGGTCTGGTCCGGCGACGCGCCCGCCCGCACGACGGGCGTCCATGACTTCACCTGGGACGGCGAGGCCACCAGCGGCAACGACGGCCAGGACGGCCAGGTCTACAGCCTGCGTGTGGTCGCCAGGGACGCCGCCGGCGGCTCGGTCGACAGCCAGGTCCTGACCCGTGGCCGCATCACCGGCGTCGAGATGTACGACGGCGAACCCTATCTGACCGTCGGCAACTCCATCCTGCCCCTCTCCACCGTGATCGCGCTGGAAGAGGCCCGGACCGCCGCGGCGCCTCCGCCCGCCAACGACGACGGCGAGGAAGGCCTGCTGGCTTCGAACGCTGCCTCAGTCAACCCAATGAAATTGTTCTCGTAAGGAGCTTGCAGCCATGAGCATCAACAGCGCACT
>CAZFQC010000251.1:0-3771 GCA_964520795.1 uncultured Brevundimonas sp. | reverse complement strand
CGTCACCAGGGTGGCGAACACCAGCACGCCCACGCCGAGGCTCAGCAGGTTCTGGGTGTTGGTGAAGAACTCGATCATCGGCGCCGTGCGTTCCCTAGAACTTGAACGAAATCATCTTCTTCATCACGAAGACACCGAAGGCCATCATGGCCACGGCGATCAGCAGCATGAACTGGCCACGCGGGTCGGTGAACAGTCGGGCCATGTAGGCCGGCGTTGTGATGCTGACGAGAATCATCACTGCCGGCGGCAGTGACCCGATGATGCCGGCCGAGGCCGTGGCCTCGGACGAGAGGGCCTTGATCTTCTCGCCCATCATCTTGCGGGCGCGCAGCACCACCGAAAGGTTGTTCAGCGCCTCGGCCAGGTTGCCGCCGGTCTTCTGCTGGATGGCGATGACGATCGAGAAGAATTTCAGCTCGGGCGTCGGCATCCGCTCGTACATCTTGTCCAGCGCCTGGGCGAGCGTCAGGCCCACGCCGAGGCCCTCGACCAGCTTCTGGAACTCCGGTCCCAGGGGGGCCGGGCTTTCGCGGGCGATGATCTTGAAACAGTCGTGGACCGGCAGGCCCGACTTGATGCCGCGCACGATGACGTCGACGGCGTCGGCGAAATGGCCGGAGAATTTCTTCATCCGCCGCTTGCCGAGGAAGCCGACCACCCAGCGTGGCAGGCCTAGGCCGAAGATGACGCCGGCCCCGAGGCCTATCAGGATATTCAGCCCGAACAGCAGCGGAAACAGGAAGGCAATCACGCCCAGCACGCCGCTGATGATCCAGAAGGTCGAGACCTTGGTGGAGAGCCCGGCCTGCTTCAGCTTGGCGGCCAGGCTGATGCGGGCCTTGCGCTCCGCCCGCTCCGATTCCTGGAGCTGCTGCATGATCTGTTTGCGGCGCGCTTCGGGGGTGTTGGCCGCGGCCGCCTTCCTGGCGGCGGCGTTGTTCTGTTTGGGGCCGCCGAAGGTCTGGGCGCGCTTGACCGCCGCCTCGCTGGAATCGCCGGCACCGACGAAGGCCCAGCCCAGTCCGCCGATGGTGATGAAGGCCAGCACCGCTGCGAGGATCGGGAGCATCCGCCCTACTCCGCCGCGTCGAGGGCTTCGGCCAGCTCGCGCTCCAGCCCGTAGTAGCGGGCGCGGTCCCAGAAGCGGGGACGGGCGATGCCGGTCGAGCGGTGACGGCCGATGATCTTGCCGTTTTCGTCCTCGCCGGTGATTTCGTAGACGAACAGGTCCTGGGTGACGATCACATCGCCCTCCAGCCCCACCACCTCGGTGATGTGGGTGATGCGGCGTGAGCCGTCGCGAAGGCGGGCGGCCTGGATGATGACGTCGACCGAGCCGACGATCATCTCGCGGATGGTTTTCGAGGGCAGGCCGTAGCCGCCCATGGTGATCATCGACTCCATCCGGCTGATGGCTTCGCGCGGGCTGTTGGCGTGCAGCGTGCCCATGGAGCCGTCGTGGCCGGTGTTCATGGCCTGCAGCAGGTCGAAGGCCTCGGGGCCGCGCACCTCGCCGACGATGATCCGCTCGGGACGCATCCGCAGGCAGTTCTTCACCAGATCCCGCATGGTGATCATGCCCTGGCCCTCGAGGTTGGGCGGGCGGGTTTCCAGGCGGACGACGTGCGGCTGCTGCAGCTGCAGTTCGGCGGCGTCCTCGCAGGTGATGACGCGTTCGGTGGGATCGATGAAGGCCGTCAGGGTATTCAGCAGGGTCGTCTTGCCGGAGCCCGTGCCGCCCGAGATGACCAGATTGCATCGCGAGGCACCGATGACGCCGAGCACGCGCGCGCCCTCGGGACTGATGGAGGAATACTCCACCAGATTCTTCATCGTCAGCTTGTCTTTCTTGAACTTCCGGATCGTCAGCGTCGGGCCATCAATGGCCAGCGGCGGGGCGATGACGTTGACGCGGCTGCCGTCGGGCAGGCGGGCGTCGCAGATTGGCGAGCTCTCGTCCACGCGGCGGCCGACCTGGCTCACGATCCGCTGGCAAATGTTCATCAGCTGGTTGTTGTCGCGGAAGCGGACATTGGTCAGCTGGACCTTGCCGCCGACCTCGATGAACACCCGACCCGCGCCGTTGACCATGATGTCAGCGATGTCGTCGCGGGACAGCAGCGGCTCCAACGGGCCGTAGCCGAGGACGTCGTTGACGATGTCCTGAACCAGGTGCTCCTGCTCGGCCACCGACATCGAGACGTTCTTGATCGCCACCAGTTCGGCGACGATGTCGCGGATTTCCTCCGACGCCGCCTTGGTATCGAGCTGGGCCAGCTGGGCCAGGTCGATGGTGTTCATCAGGGCGTTGAAGATCGTCGTCTTGGTGGCGTGATAATAGTCCGACTGCTCGCGGACGATCTCCGCGACCGCCTGGGCTTTCTTGAGTTGTTCGAAGCCGGGCGTGGCCTTCGGGCCGGGCGCGTTCCGGGCCGGTGCCGGCTGGGCTTCAGGCCGGGGCCGCGACGCCAGGGCGTCGAGACGGTCCGCCGCCGGCGAGGCGGGTTTGGCAGCATAGGACTCGGCCTTGCGCGCGGCGGCCTGGACCTGATCCGCGTCGGGCTCACCGCCGAAGGCGAAGGCCTCGACCTGGATGCCGGGCGCGGGTTGCGCCATCGGGGCAGCAGCGGGCACCGGCCGCGGCGCGGCGGCGGATGGACCGGGCTGACCTGTGCGCTTGCCGAACACGCGTCAGGACTTCTTCTTGAACAGGCCGGAGAACAGGGACTTGCTCTCGGCCTTGCCGGGCTTGCCCTTCGGGCCGGCGATGAGCGGCAGTTCGCGGCGGGAGACGATCTGGGCCAGGGTCTGGAAGGCCTCGCCGGCCTTGGACTTGCCGCCGGCGTCAAGGATCATCTGGCCGTTGTTGGCGGCCGCGCCGAAGACCTTGGGCTCGAACGGGATGACCAGGCTGGGGTGAACGCCCAGGGCGGCGCCGAAGTCCTTGGCCGGGATTTCCGGTCGGCCGGGCACGCCGACCTGATTGAGCACCAGCCGCGGTGGCGCGTCATTGGGCCGGCCCTGTTTGATCAGGTCGATCATGTTCTTGGCGTTGCGCAGGCTGGCGAGATCCGGCGTCGCCACGATCACCACCTCGTCCGCGGCGATCAGGGTACGACGCATCCAGCCGGACCAGAGATGCGGCAGGTCCAGCACCACGAAGGGCGCGGTCGATCGGATCTGGGTGGTGACCTCCTCGAAGGCCTCCGGTGAGATGTCCCAGTCGACATCGAGCGTTGCAGGCGCGGCGAACAGGCTGAGTTTGTCGGTGCAGCGGACCATCATCCGGTCCAGCAGGACGGGATCGAGGCGGTCCGGCTGGCTCAGCGCATCGGCGACCCCGCTCAACGGGTCCTGGTTGAAGTCCAGACCGGCGGTGCCGAACGGCAGGTCATAGTCGACGATGACGGTGTTGGCGCCAATCCGCTCGCTCATGGCCCAGGCGGTGTTGTGGGCGACAGAGCTGGAGCCGGTGCCGCCGCGGGCACCGACGAAGGCGATCGAGCGACCGACGAAGGGTTGCGCCGGATCGGCGAACAGGCCCCCGATGGCGGCGATCAGTTGAAGCGGCTGCAGCGGCGCGACCAGATACTCGCTGACCCCGCGCCGCATCAATTCACGGAACAGCAGGATGTCGTTGGTGGCGCCGACGACGACCACCTTGGTTCCGGCGTCGCAGACCTCTGCCAGCTGGTCGACCTCCCACAGAAGGGTCTGCGGGTCCTTCATGCACTCGACGACGATCAGGGGCGGGGTCGGCTCGTGCTG
>CAZFQC010000250.1:0-3777 GCA_964520795.1 uncultured Brevundimonas sp. | reverse complement strand
CCCCGACCACCAGGCTGGCGGTCGAGACGAGGCCGTCGTTGGCCCCCAGGACAGCGGCGCGCAGCCAGCCGATGCGGGCGACCAGGTGGCGTTCAGGATGGCGCTCGAGGCGGCTCATGGGGGGGCTGTCAGCGCCAGCCGGGCAGCATCCGGCGCAGCGTCCCGTCCTTGAGGACGTAATGGTGGAAAACGGCCGCCAGAGCGTGCAGGCCGATCAGCCAGTACCCCGCCTCGCCGATGGTCTTGTGCAGATCCTCCAGCTGATGGGCGAGGTCCTTGTCCTGTCCGATCAGGGGCGGGAGGGACAGGCCGAAGAAGGGGATGGGGTCACCCTCCGCGCTCAGGGTCAGCCAGCCGAGCAGCGGCAGGGCGATCATGCCGCCATACAGCGCCACATGCGCCGCCAGGGCGGGCCAACGCGTCCAGCCTCCCTCGGGCGCGAGCCATGGCATCTTCCGGCGCGCAATCAGCCGGACCCAGACCAGGACGAAGACCGCCAGGCCGAGCATGAAATGCCAGGTCTTCAGTCCCTCGCGGATGTCGCTGCCGCGCGGGTAGTTCGTCCGCAGCTCGATGCAGGCGAAGACGGCCGCCAGCAGGATCAGCATCACCCAGTGCAGGGCGATCGAGAGGCGCCCGTAGTCGGGATGGCCGGCCTGGGGGTGGAGGGCTGGAGCGTTCATCGGCGGTTCCCGGACGGATGCGACCCACAGACTGCACGAGATTCGCCCGGCCCGCACTGCGCCACCACAAGCAGCGACGGGGAGGGCACCACGGGCGGGGTGGAAGGGAAGCCGTCGAACGCTGGACCCGGCGTCGGCCGCGCGGTATCTGGGCCCCGCGGGTGCGCCCGCCGTCGTCACGAGGACCGTCCATGCTCGCCCGCATCTATCGCCCCGCCAAGACCGCCATGCAGTCCGGCAAGGCCTCGTCGAGAGGCTGGCGGCTGGAGTTCGAGCCGGCCTCGGCGCGGACCATCGACCCGCTGATGGGCTGGACCAGCTCCAGCGACATGAACGGCCAGGTGCGGCTGAATTTCGACTCGGCCGAGGAGGCGGTGGCCTATGCCGAGCGCCACGGCATCCCGTTCCGCCTGCATGAACCGCAGGAGGCCCCGGTCATCCTCAAGGCCTATGCCGACAATTTTGCCACCGGCCGCAAACAGCCCTGGACGCACTAGGCCAAGGGGGCGGCTAACGCTCGCCGCGCGGAGGCTCGCTGCTTGAGCCGTGAGGGTTGGGCGGCTAACCCTGAGCCACCATCGGGCGCCCATAGCTCAACCGGATAGAGCACCCGCCTTCTAAGCGGACGGTTGCAGGTTCGAGTCCTGCTGGGCGCGCCATGGTCAGACGAGCGCGTCGCGCCACGCGGCCAGTCCCGCCTCCAGATCGGCGATCAGGTCGCGCGGGTCCTCGAGACCGATGTGCAGTCGGAGCAACTGACCCGCCAGGGCGGGCGGCGATCGGCGGCTCGACAGCTGGCCGGTCTCGTGCGTGATCAGGCTTTCGAATCCGCCCCAGGAATAGCCGAGGCCGAACAGGTCGAGGGCCGACATCAGGGTGTGGGCGGCGGCTTCGTCTCCGCCCTTCATCACCATGCCGAAGAGGGAGGCGGCGCCGGTGTAGTCGCGGGTCCACAGGGCGTGTCCGGCGGCGCCGGGCAGGGCGGGGTAAAGGATGTCGGCGACCTCGGGGCGGGCTTGCAGCCATTCGGCGACGATCCGGGCCGACCGGGCCTGTTCCTGATAGCGCAGCGGAAGGGTGCGCAGGCCGCGCAGGGCCAGCCAGGCATCATCGGGCGAGACCCGCCAGCCGAGGTCTTCCAGCGTCTCCGCGATGGGGCGGCCGACCGTCGGATCGGCGACCGCGATGCTGCCCATCAGCAGGTCGGAGTGACCGGCGATATATTTGGTGACGGCCTGGACGCTGACATCGACGCCATGCGCCAGCGGGCGGAAGGCGAGGCCTGCGGCCCATGTGTTGTCCATCACCGTTACCACCCCGCGCGCGCGGCAGGCGGCAGCGAGAGCTGGAACGTCGAGCATCTCGAACGTGAGGGACGACGGGGATTCGATCAGCAGCACCCGGGTCCGGTCGGTCAGGGCGGCGAGGATCTCGTCCGTCGCGGCACCGGCCTCGTGGAAGGCGGTCGTGACGCCGCGCGTGCCCATGTGACGCCGGAGGAACCGCCGGCTGGGGCCATAGAGGGCGTCGGTGGTCAGGACTTCGTCGCCGGAACGCAGCAGGGCGGCCAAGGGCACGGTGACGGCGGCGAGGCCCGACGGCACCAGCCAGGCGTCGGTCGCGCCTTCGAGGTCGCAGAGCAGGTCGCGGAGTTCGCGCGCCGCCGAAAGGTCCTCGATGCCATAGACCGGACCCCGACCTTCATCGCGCATGGTGCCGGGCGCATCATTGAGCAGGGTCGAGGCGCGCTCGATCGGCGGGGCGACCGGGCGGCGGCCCCTGCCGCGACGGGTGGCGGCGGCGATCAGACGGGTGCGGTCGGTTCGTTCGGTCATGCGCGGCGGGCACTGAGGGTTGCGGTTCAGCCTCCAAAGGCCTCTAAAGCTGGCGGGGCGCAAGGTCTGACGAAATTCGGCGAGGCGCGGATGCGGACACGAACGACGGGGCGAAAGAAGGGCGGCGGCGCTGCGTCCGCGCGGGCGATCGCCCTGGTTCTGACGCTGGCTGCGTGTGGTCGCGGCGAAGCGCCGGCCGACGCCGGAGAGGGCGCCGACCCCGTGGGCCAGAGCCAGACCGCCGCGCCCGATTTCGCCAGCCCGACGCTCGCGGCGATCAAGCGGCGCGGGCGTCTGAATTGCGGCGTGCACGAGGGGCTGGTCGGCTTCGCCTATACGGACAATCGCGGCGAATGGCGCGGCTTTGACGTCGACTTCTGCCGCGCCCTGGCGGCAGCGGTGCTGGGCAACGCCAACGCCGTCCGGTTCGTCCCCTTGACCAGTCCCCAGCGGTTCGAGGCTCTGCGCAGCGGCCGTGTCGATGTGCTGTGGCGCTCGACATCCTGGACCCTGTCGCGGGAAGCCAAGGAAGGGGTGCGCTTCGCCGGGATCAACTATTATGACGGCCAGGGCTTTCTGGTGCGCCGGTCGCTGGACCTGGCGTCGGCTGCCGAGCTGAACGGCGCGCGGGTGTGCGTGCAACGCGCCTCGACCACCGAACTGAATGTGGCCGACTGGTTCCGCGCGCGCGGGCTGGACTATACGCCCGTGGTGGCAGCGAACGAGGAAGCGGCCCGGGCCGCCTATGCGCGGGAAGACTGCGACGCCCTGAGCGCCGATATCTCGGCCCTGGCAGCGGCGCGGACGACGATGGCCAATCCGGAGCAGCACGCCATTCTGCCCGATGTGATCTCGAAGGAGCCCCTGGGCCCGGCGGTCAGGCGCGGCGACGAGGCCTGGACCTCGATCGTGCGCTGGACGCTGAACGCCCTGATCCTCGCCGAGGAACTGGGCGTGACCCGCGCCAATGCCGGCGACATGGCCGAGGATTCAGCCAGTCCCGCGGTCCGACGCCTGCTAGGCGTCGAGGGAGACGTCGGGCCGATGCTGGGTCTGCGTCGGGACTGGGCGAAGGCGGCCATCGAAGCCGAGGGCAACTATGGCGAGATCTTCGCGCGGAACGTGGGCGGCGATTCCTCGCTCGACCTGGCCCGCGGGCTTAACGCACAATGGAACGCCAGACCGGCCGGGCTGATCTACGCCCTGCCGATTCGATAGGACGCCGGGACAGGCGCCAGGGGGAAAGATGGAAACGACGA
>CAZFQC010000249.1:0-3780 GCA_964520795.1 uncultured Brevundimonas sp. | reverse complement strand
TTCCTGCAGCTGGCCCATGCCGAGGCGCGCGACGGCTTCCACTATATGTTCGACAGCGTCCGGATCAGCGACCTCGCCGAACAGCGGCAGCCGCTGGCCGCCGAACTGGCGGCCGCCTACGCCTTTGTGAACAGTCCGGCCTTCCTCGACTTCGTCCGCGTCCTGACGGGCGACCCGCGGCCCAACTATGTCGACGCCCAGGCGACCCGATATGAGCGCGGCCACTATCTGACCCAGCACGACGATTCCGCCGCCGAAAAGGGCCGGCTTTACGCCTTTGTCCTCAATCTGACGCCGCACTGGCGCACCGACTGGGGCGGGCTGCTCAACTTCATCGACGCCGACGGCCATGTAGCCGAGGCCTACAGCCCGGCCTGGAACGCGCTCAATCTCTTCCGCGTGCCCCAGCCGCACGCCGTCTCCTGCGTGGCCCCCTTCGCCGGCGGGCCGCGCCTGTCGATCACCGGCTGGGTGCGCCAGATCGACCTCAGCCTCCTCCCCTCGAGAAAGTCCCCCTGATGCGCGCAGTCCTGTCCAAGGCCCCCGGCGGTCCCGAAACCCTCGTCGTCGAGGAGGTGCTGGACCCCCGGCCGATGAAGGGCGAGGTGGTGATCGAGGTCCGGGCGATCGGCGTCAACTTCCCCGACACCCTGATCATTGAGGACAAATACCAGTTCAAGCCGACGCGGCCCTTCTCGCCCGGCGGCGAGGTGGCGGGCGTCGTCGAGGCCGTCGGCGAGGGTGTGTCCAACGTCCGCAAGGGTGACCGGGTCATCGCCGTGCCCGGCTGGGGCGGCATGGTCGAACGGCTGGCGGTCCCCGCCGCCACGGTGATGAAGATCCCCGACGCTATGGATTTCAACACGGCGGCGGCGCTGGTGATGACGTATGGCACCTCTTACTACGCCCTCAAGGACCGGGCCCAGCTGAAGGCGGGCGAGCGGCTGCTGGTGCTGGGCGCGGCGGGCGGCGTCGGCGTCGCCGCGGTCGAGCTGGGCAAGGCCATGGGTGCCCAGGTCACGGCCGCCGCATCGACCAATGACAAGGTCCAGTTCGCCCTGGAGGCCGGCGCCGACAATGGCCTGATCTATCCCTCCGGCAAGATGGACAAGGCGGCCCGGAAGGAGCTGTCCGGCGAGCTGAAGCTGGCTTCGGGCCGCGATGGTCCGGACGTGGTCTATGACGCCGTCGGCGGCGACTATTGCGAGCCGGCTATCCGCGCGATGGACTGGAACGGCCGCTATCTGGTGGTCGGCTTCCCGGCCGGCATCCCGTCCCTGCCGCTGAACCTGACCCTGCTGAAGTCGGTGTCGGTGATCGGGGTGTTCTGGGGCGCGGCGGTGATGCGCGACCCCGCTGCCCATGCCGCCAACATGGCCGAGCTGCTGACGATGTGGAGCGAGGGCAAGATCCGTCCGCGCGTCAGCCGGACCTTCCCGCTGGAGCGCGCCCATGAGGCGATCAAGGCGCTGGGCGACCGGTCGGTGATGGGCAAGGTCGTGGTCACGGTCGACCCGTGACCCTGCGCCTGTCGCCCACCCTGGACCCGGCGGCGCTGCGCGCGGCGTTCGCGGCGCGGCGGCGGCTGCATATTCCGGCCGTGCTTGATCCCGACAGCGCCAGTGCGCTGGTCGCGGCCATGGAGGCCTTCGACGGCTGGAAGGTCAGCGTCTCGGCCGGAGGCGAATTCTTCGAGCTGCCGCTCCGCGGCCGCGTCGCCGCCGAAACGGGCAAACAGGGCTGGATCGACGGGGCCCGCGTCGACGGGGCCGAGCCGCGCATGCAGTACATCTTCGACACCCGCCGGCTGGACATGGAGCCGGAAGACGCACCGCGCGACGCGGTCAGCGATGTGCCGGATTTCCTCAACGGGCCGGACTTCCTCACCTTCGTTCGGGGCGTGACCGGGGACGACCGCATCGACTTCGCCGACGCCCAGGCCACCCGCTACCGGCCCGGCCACGTCCTGACCGGGCATGACGACGCCGCCGAGGGCAAGAACCGGCTCTATGCCTATGTGCTGAACCTGACGCGCGACTGGCGCGCCGACTGGGGCGGGGTGCTGGCCTTCGAAGGGGCAGACGGCCATATCGCGGAAGGCTTTTCGCCGGCCTTCAACGCCCTCAACATCTTCGCCGTGCCAATGCGCCACGCGGTGACCCAGGTGGCCAGCTTCGCGCCGCGCGACCGGTTGTCGATCACCGGCTGGCTGCGGTCACACCAGTCGATCTAGTCATCCCGCAGCCGCTCCAGCGCCGCATCGGCCTGGTCCTTGTGGCGCCGCTTGATATTGGCCCCCAGGGTGGCGATGAGGGCCGTGATCACCGCCGCGTCGTCGGTGAAGCCGATGCCGGCGAAAATGTCCGGAATGGCGTCGATCGGCAGGATGAAATAGGCCAGCGCCCCCAGCATGATCCCCTTGGCCGCCGTCGGCGTCTCCGGATCGCGGGCGGCATACCAGACGCTGACCACCTGCCGGGCGAAGGGGATGCGGGCCGCGGTGCGCCGGATCTTGGGCCAGAATCCCTTCTGGACCCGCACCTCATTGACCTGCTGGATCGAGGGGACGAGGGCGCGGGACGGGTCCAGCGCGTCTTCGGGCGTCATCGGTTTGGCATTCGTGGTCATGGCGGCTAAATCCCCGCGACGTTCTCAGGTTCAAACAACATAGGGGCTCCGGCCATGAAACTCGACGGGTCGATTGCGGCGGTGGTGACGGGCGGAGCCTCGGGCCTCGGCGAGGGGACGGCGCGGGCCATCGCGGCCACGGGGGCGAAGGTCGCCCTGTTCGACATGAATGCCGAGAAGGGCGAGGCGATCGCGGCCGAAATCGGCGGCGTCTTCTGCCACGTCGACGTGACCGACGACGCCAGCGTCGCCGCCGGCTTTGAAAAGGCCCGCGCCGCCCATGGCCAGGAGCGTCTGACGGTCAACTGTGCGGGCATCGCCACGGGCCAGAAGACGGTCAGCCGCAAGAAGGACACCGGCGAGATCCGCGCCCATGACATGGCCGGCTTCGAACGGACCGTGCGGGTCAATCTGTTCGGCACCTTCCGCGTCCTCAGCCAGTCGGCGGCCGGCATGGTCACGTTGGAGCCCATGGCCGACGGCGAGCGGGGCCTGATCGTCAACACCGCTTCGGTGGCGGCCCAGGACGGCCAGATCGGTCAGGCGGCCTATTCGGCTTCCAAGGGCGGCGTCTATGCCATGACCCTGCCGGTCGCCCGCGACCTTGCCCAGGAAGGCATCCGCTGCAACACCATCCTGCCCGGCATCATGTGGACGCCGATGATGGCCGGCATGGACCAGAAGATCCAGGACGCCCTCGCCGCCGCCATCCCCTTCCCCAGCCGCCTGGGCACGCCTGCGGACTATGCCTCGCTGGTGCTGGAACTGGCCCGCAACGTCTACATCAACGGCGAATGCATCCGTCTGGACGGGGCGATCCGGTTGGCGCCGCGCTGACGCGCGGAAGGGCGCTAACGCTCGCGACGCGGTCGCTCGCTGCTTGAGCGCCGAATTCTGGGTTTTGGGACTTGCGAGGGACCGGGCCTTCCCGCTATACGCCCGCCTCCGACTGAAGTGCGGGCGTAGCTCAGTGGTAGAGCACAACCTTGCCAAGGTTGGGGTCGAGAGTTCGAATCTCTTCGCCCGCTCCAGTTGGAACCTGAAAAGCCCGGCCTCGGCCGGGTTTTTTGCGTTTTGGCGCCATGGGCCGCCTGAGTTTGCCAAGGTTGGGGTCGAGAGTTCGAATCTCTTCGCCCGCTCCAGTTGGAACCT
>CAZFQC010000248.1:0-3788 GCA_964520795.1 uncultured Brevundimonas sp. | reverse complement strand
AAGTCGGTGGGCAGGGCCAGGGCCTCGTCCAGCGCATTGGTGTGCAGGCTCTGGGTCTGGCCGCCGGCCGCGGCCATGGCCTCGACCATGGTGCGAGGCACATTGTTGAACACATCCTGCGCCGCCAGCGACCAGCCCGAGGTCTGGCAGTGGGCGCGCAGGGACAGGGAGCGGGGGTCTTTCGCGCCGAATTTCGAGACCGCCTCGGCCCACAGCAGACGGCCGGCGCGCAGCTTGGCCACCTCCATGAAATAGTTCATGCCGATGGCCCAGAAGAAGCTGAGCCGGGGGGCGAACCGGTCGACGTCCATGCCCGCCGCGACACCGGCCTTCAGATATTCGACCCCGTCGGCGAGGGTGTAGGCCAGCTCCAGATCGGCCGAGGCTCCCGCCTCCTGCATATGGTAGCCGCTGATCGAGATGGAGTTGAATTTCGGGGTGTGCTCGGCGGTCCAGGCGAAGATGTCCGACACGATCCGCATCGAGGGCTCGGGCGGATAGATGTAGGTGTTGCGGACCATGAACTCCTTGAGGATGTCGTTCTGGATGGTCCCGGTCAGGGCCGCATGCGGCACGCCCTGTTCCTCGGCGGCGACGACATAGAGGGCCAGGATCGGCAGGACGGCACCGTTCATGGTCATGGACACGCTCATCTGGTCCAGCGGTATGCCGTCGAACAGGGTGCGCATGTCGTAGATGCTGTCGATGGCCACGCCGGCCATGCCGACGTCGCCCTTCACCCGCGGGTGGTCGCTGTCGTAGCCGCGATGGGTGGCCAGATCGAAAGCGATCGACAGCCCTTTCTGCCCGGCGGCGAGGTTGCGGCGATAGAAGGCGTTGGACGCCTCGGCGGTCGAGAAGCCCGCGTACTGGCGGATGGTCCAGGGATTGCCGGCGTACATGGTCGGATAGGGCCCCCGGACGTAGGGAGCGATGCCGGGCAGGCCGTGGATGAAGTCCAGTCCCTCGATGGCGTCGGGGCCGTAGGTGGTTTCGACGGTCAGTCCCTCGGGGGTGTTCCAGGCGTCGCGGACCGGGCCGGGACCCGTGGGGCCGAGGTCGAGGGCGATCCTTGTGAAGTCGGGCGTGCTCATCGGCCGGCCTCCCAGGCTTGCGTCTCGAAGGGGGCGGCGAACCGGACGGGGATCAGGGGCGCGCAGGCGTCGCCGCCGGCCTGCGCCGGGTGGGTGGCTTCGGTCCCGAACGGCGCAGGGCGCGGATCGGGATCGACGAATTTGGTGACCCCGACCAGGTGTGAGGCGCCGCCGGCGAGGGCTGCCTCGCGCCCGGCCCGGGCGGCGGCGACGCGGTCCTGGATGTCGCCGGTGCGCAAGGCGACGATCAGGCCGCCCTCGCCCTCGATCCGCTGGAACTCGGCCCAGCCGGCCTCGGCCAGGTCGCGGGTGCGGGCGTCGAGGAACCAGGAGCCGGCCGCCGGATCGTCGACCCGGCCAAGATGGGCTTCTTCCATCAGCACGGCCTGGGTGTTCCTCGCCTGCCGCCGGGCAAAGGCGTCGGACCGGCCGTTGGCGCGCGACAGCCCGTCCAGCACCACGGCGTCCGCCCCGCCGACCGCGCCGGCATAGCCTGCCGCCGTCAGTCGCAGCAGATTGGGCCAGGGGTCGCGCGCCGACAGCATCCGCCGCGACGACCGGGCCTCGATCACCGCCGGCGTCTCGACACCGAAGGCCCGGCCCAGGGTTCGCCAGATCAGGCGCAGGGCCCGGACCTTGGCCAGGCCGTCGAAATATTCCTGGTCCAGCGAGACGCCCATGGCCGTGCCTCTGAGCGCCGCCCCGGCCGTCATCCCCGCCGCCATGGCCGCCCTGACCAGCGCTGCGGCATTGGCGGCTGCAAAGCCCAGCTCCTGCCCGATCGAGCCGCCGGCCTCGTGCACCACCCGGCCGCCGGCGAGGAAAAAGGTCGCCTCGGGATAGGCCCCCGCATGGCGCGCTGCCGTATTGGCCGCCAGCATCAGATGCTCGTCGATCGCGCGCGGCGCGACGCCGGCCTCGGCGAAGGCCGAAAGGGGATCCATGTGGAACATCAGCCGGGCGCGCGGCGAACCCTTGGCCGCCACGGCCAGGGCATTGGCCGCTTCGGGTCCGCCCAGGCCGGCGTCCAGTCCGACGGCCGCCAGCTCCAGCGCCACGCCTTCCAGCGCCCGGGCGAGCGGTTCGGAGTCCGTCAGCACGTCACCCCTCAACAGAACCGACGCCGCGCCGCCCTCGAGATCCGCCAGCACGGCGGCATTGACGGCCAGGGCGTCGTCACCCTCAACCAGGGTGCGCACGTCCCAGGCCCGACCCTCGGCGTCGGACGGCCGCGGGGCGGATACCGGCTGGCCGCCGGTCGCCGCCGCGTACAGGGGACGCACGGCCAGGCCGTCGGCGTCGAGATGCACAAGACTTTCCAGCGGCCGGTCCTTCAGCGCCTTTTCAGCCAGGACACGCCAGTCAGCGGGAGAGGGATTGGGAAACGTCATGGCGTCTCCATTGCCCGCACGAGGGCGGCGGGTCCAGTCAGGACGAATGGACAGCCAAAAAGCGCCACCATGACGGTTGCGGATGAGGTCGGTCCGCCTACATCCACCCCGAACACAGCCGGAGCTCTCCCATGGCCGACCTTTCCGCGTTTCCGATCACACAGCGCTGGCCGGCGCAGTATCCGGACCGGCTGCAGCTCTATTCGCTGAACACGCCGAACGGGGTGAAGGTCTCGATCATGCTGGAGGAGATCGGCCTGCCGTATGAGGCGCACCTGGTCGACATCATGAAGAACGAGACCCGGACGCCGGAATTCCTGTCGCTCAATCCCAACGGCAAGATCCCCGCCATCCTCGATCCCGACGGCCCCGGCGGCCGGCCGCTGGTCCTGTTCGAATCCGGTGCCATCCTGGTCTATCTGGCCGAGAAGACCGGCAAGCTGATCCCGGCCGATCCCGCCGCCCGCTATGAGACCTTGCAGTGGGTGATGTTCCAGATGGCCGCGATCGGTCCGATGTTCGGCCAGGTCGGCTTTTTCCACAAATTCGCAGGCAGGGCTTACGAGGACAAGCGCCCGCTGGAGCGCTACGTCGCGGAATCGAAGCGGCTTCTGGACGTGCTGGAGACCCGGCTGGACGGCCGCGACTGGTTCATGGGTGAGTATTCGATCGCCGATGTCGCGACCCTTGGGTGGGTCCGCAATCTGATCGGCTTCTATGAGGCCCGGGATCTGGTCGACTTCGACCGTCTGACCAACGTTCCGGCCTGGCTGGAGCGCGGCCTGGCGCGGCCGGCCGTGCAGCGTGGACTGGAGATCCCGGCGCGCGGATAGGGCGTCGGACCGGTCAGGTTTCCCGGGAAGGCCAGATTTTCAGGGGAAGGAATGGTGGACGCGACAGGGATTGAACCTGTGACCCCCTCGATGTCAACGAGGTGCTCTCCCGCTGAGCTACGCATCCGCCAAGACGGTTCCGGAGAAACCCCGGAACGGGAAGGAGGGGTCTATAACCCCTGGGACCCGCCGACCGCAAGGGGCATTCCGGGTCGGCCGCGGTCAAAAGGCTCCGCCTTTTCGACCCGACGCGGCCCGGCGCTTCGCGCGCGACCGCGCTCAAGCAGCGAGCCGCCGCGCGGCGAGCGATAGCGCCCTGGACTAGGCCGCCACCATCCGCTCAACCTCGCCGACGAGGTCGCGCAGGTGGACGGGCTTGGCCAGCACCTTGGCCTGGGGACTGGCCTGTGCCGCGGACAGGGCCACGGCGGCGAAGCCGGTGATGAACATGATGCGGATGCCGGGCTGGC
>CAZFQC010000247.1:1646-3795 GCA_964520795.1 uncultured Brevundimonas sp. | reverse complement strand
CTCCCAGCTGCCGGTGATGCCGCCCGAGGCCCAGGCGCAGATGGCGCAGATGGGTCCGATGCTGCGCGCCCAGATCACCGGTGCGCCCGCGACGGTCAAAGCCGGCCTGATCCAGCAGGCCGCGGCCGCCGCCGCTCCGGCCAACCCTCAGTAAGTCATTGATCCGGAAGGGCGGCGGGCCAGCCCCGCCGCCTTACCGCGATTTCACTTGAGACCGGACGGCGTTCGACGGACCTTGATGGCGACTTCATATGGAGCGCCGCCATGATCAAGGCCCTGTCCCTCGCCGCCGCCCTCGCCCTGCTGCCGATGTCGGCCGCGGTCGCGGAAGAGACGCGCGGACCTTCCGAAGACGCCATCGAAGCCGCCGCCGAGGCCTTCGAGGCCCGGATGGAGGCCTTCGGCGAACGCGCGGAAGCCATTTCCGAAGACGCCAGCCTGACCGAGGCGCAGCGCGAAACCCGCATCGCCGCCCTGTGGGCCGAATACCAGCCCGATGTGACCGCCTTCACCGCCGTTGTGTCGGAGCACGCCTCGGCCATCGCCGCCGAGGCCCTGGCCGGGATCGACCTCGAGGCGGTCGTCGCCGAGGCCCTGTCGGCGGTCGAGGAGTCCGGTGCCCTGGCCAGCGCGCGGGGCATGGCCGCCAACGGCGCCTGGGCGTCGAACGACCCCGAGCATATGGCGACCTATGGCCTGATGGCCGACTATGCGCTCGGCTCGGCCATGGACTCGATCGAGGAAGCCCGGGGCGAGGTCGAGGCCGCCGTCGAGGAGGCCAATGAAGCGGTCGCCGAGGCCACCGAAGCGGCCCCTGCGCCGGACCAGGACGACTGAGCCCGGATCGGGCTTGACCGGAACCGCCACCGGCCCGACAGGACGGCCATGGCCAGCCTGCCCGTCGACCCGCACCTCTATCTGACCTTTCTCGGCGTCATGACGGTCATGGCCGTCACGCCGGGGCCGGCCAATCTGTTTTCGGTCGCCAACGGGGTGCAGCGCGGCAAGGCCGCCGCCATGGCCGGGGTGGTCGGCATGAACACGGCGACCCTGGTCTGGTTCGGTGCCGCGGCCCTGGGGCTGGGCGCGCTGGTTGTCGCCTTTCCACAGGTCTTCCGCCTGATCTCGATCGGCGGCGCCCTCTATGTGGCCTGGCTGGGGATCAACGCCCTGCGCGGCGGCTTTCGCAACGCTTCCGACCCCGACCTGCCGGACATCCGCATGGGCCGGAGCGCCCTGGTGGACGGTTTCATGGTCCAGATCGCCAATCCCAAGGCCATCCTGTTCTTCACCGCCGTCCTGCCGCCGTTCATGGACGTGAGCCGCCCCGCCGCCCCGCAGCTGGCCCTGTTCGCCCTCGCCACCATCGGCATGGACGCGCTGACCATGTCCGCCTACGGTCTGGGCGGCGCAGCCCTGGCCCGGCGGATGAGCGAGCCGCGGTTCCGCAAGGGTTTCGCCTTCCTGACCGGCATCCTTCTGCTGGCCGCCGCCGTACTTATTGTTTCGCGTTTATAGGGACTTGCCAGAAGCCGGAACCGCGTTGGTCATGTCCCGTTCAGTCGACAGGGCGCGCACTGCGCGCCAAGGAGAGTTCCCATGAGACTTCGTTTCCTCAAGCCCGTTCTGCTGGCGACGGCGGCGGCTCTGGCCCTGTCCGCCTGCGCCACGGCCACCCCCTACGGCCCGGCCGGGGGCGGCACCCGCTACGGCTATGCCGAACAACGCGTCGACGCGGACCGCTATCGGGTCAGCTTCGCCGGCAATTCGGTCACCTCGCGCGAACAGGTCGAGATGGCCCTGCTGCTGCGCGCCGCCGAGGTGACGACCGAAAGCGGCTATGACTGGTTCTCCACGGTCAACCGCGCCACCGACCGCGACGTCCGGCTGCAGGGCATTCCGGACCCCTTCTATCGCGACCGCTACAGCCCGTTCTGGGGTCCGTCTTGGCGCTATTACCGCCGCGGCTCCTGGAGCCTGTGGGGCGATCCGTTCGACCGCGATTTCGACGTGCGCGAGATCGACCGGTTCGAGGCCTCGGCCGAGATCGTCATGGGCCGCGGCGCCAAGCCCGCCGGCGACCCCAACGCCTTCGACGCCCGGGAGGTGATCCAGAACCTCGGGCCGCGGGTGACGCGGGCGATGTGAT
>CAZFQC010000247.1:0-1546 GCA_964520795.1 uncultured Brevundimonas sp. | reverse complement strand
ACCCGATCCGCGGCGACTTCAGCCGCCGCTTGTTCACATGCGTCTCCGGCGCGACGCCGAGGTCCTCGGGCACCTCGCCCTTGAAATAGTAGCGCTGCCACGCCTCCTTGGCCGCGTCCGGGTCGCCCGAGGCCAGCCGCTTGTTGAAGTCGGTGCGGGCCCGGTTCCAGGCCTCGAACTGGCCGTGCATGACAGGGTTGGATTCCAGCGAACGGATCACCGGCTGGAACTGTTCGGCCTTGCGGTGCTCGATCGGGGTGATGAAGCAGAAGGGCTCGCCCTTCTCGAACTTGACCCGGCCCGGGCGGGTGAAAAGCCAGTTCATGGTGAAGGGGAAGGGCAGCCAGTCGGTCTCGATCAGCCCCACGAGAGGCTGGATGCCGTCCTTCATGTGGTTGGGCGAACCGCCCGCCAGCAGGCCCCAGCCCGGCGGGGTGCGGAACAGATACTGCGGATGCATCGTCAGGACCCCGCGCGAGAAATGCGAGGTCACGACATGGGTCAGATTGGCGTTCGGCCGCTCGGGCGTGATGGCGATGTCGGCCTGGCTGGGCCCGCCGTTCCATTCGGCCGTGAAGGTCAGGGGACACAGGATCTCCCAGCCCGTGGTGTTGGCCATGTTCAGCGGCAGGCAGCGATAGGGGTGGCGGCTGGCGAAGGCGTCCATCCAGTTGCGCGACTGCCGGCCCGGCACGAGGTCGGGCGGGGTCGCCGTCATCGGATAGCATTCCAGTTCCAAGGCGGGCCTCCGGGCGGTATCGAGGGACGTCTCCATCCCTAGCGGCGCCGCATGACCGAAGACAAGCCGACCGATCCCGCCTTCGACCGCGACCGCCTTCTGGCGTGGATGGCCGACCAAGGCATCGCCCGGACGACGCATGACCACCCCGCCGTCTTCCGCGTCGAGGAGGGACTGGAGCTCAAGGCCGCCATGCCCGGTGCCCACACCAAGAACCTGTTCCTCAAGGACAAGAAGGGCCGGCTGTGGCTGATCTCGGCGCGGCAGGACACGGTGATTGACCTGAAGCGGGCCGACAAGTGGATCGGCTCGGCGCGCCTCAGCTTCGGCAACGAGGCCCTGCTGTACGAAACCCTCGGCGTGCGCCCCGGCTCCGTCACGGCCCTCGGCCTGATCAACGACCCGGATCAGCGCGTGACCTTCGTCCTCGACAAGGCCCTGTGGGACGCGGACACCGTCAATTTCCACCCCCTGACCAATACGGCGACGACGGCGCTGGCGCAGGCGGAGTTCCGGAAATTCCTGATGCTGGTCGGGCGGGAGCCGATGGTGGTGGATTTCGGGAAACTGATCTGAGCAGGACGGTTCTATCGAAGCGCTTGGGATGCTAGAGGGCGCGCGTCTCCCCGACCCCCACGCCAGATACGGACGCCGCCATGCCCGCCGCTCCCGACTTTCCCCCTGCGCCGGACCGCGTGGCGCCGAAGCGCGCGCTGATCTCCCTGTCCGACAAGTCCGGGCTGGAGGACGCCGCCCGCACCCTGCACGGCCTCGGCGTCGAGCTGGTCTCGACCGGCGGCACCCGCG
>CAZFQC010000246.1:0-3820 GCA_964520795.1 uncultured Brevundimonas sp. | reverse complement strand
GCGGCGTGGCCGTGGTCGTCGTGACCGTGCGCGGCCGGGGCGGCGTGGCCGTGATCGTCGTGGCCGTGGCCCGCGTCGTGCCCGTGACCGGCATCGTGCCCGTGATCGTCGTGCGGCTTGTGCTCGTCGCTCATTGTGACTTTGTCCCCCAGCCGCTGTTCGCGGTCTTTGCGGCGAAATCGGTATAACGTGATTAAGATATCGGCAAGGCTTCGATCACCACGAAGGCGAGTGCATACGGGTGCTCATCCGAGAGCGTCAGGTGTATCTTCGCTTCGTGACCCTCCGGTGTCAGTCTGGACAGGTGCTCCGCGGCGTGCCCTGTCAGGGCCATGGTCGGTTGGCCGGACCGCATGTTCACCACCCCCATGTCGCGCCAGTAAACATCCGCCCGCATACCGGTGCCCAGGGCCTTGGCGCAGGCCTCCTTGGCGGCGAACCGCTTGGCATAGCTCCACGAGGCGTCGGGCTTGCGGTCAGACCGGGCGCGTTCGATGTCTGTAAAACAGCGCTGTTTGAAGCGTTCGCCGAACCGCTCCAGCGAATTTTCGATCCGCCGGATGTCGCACAGGTCCGCACCGACGCCGATGATCACGCCGCCGCGTCCATGGCCGCCCGCATGCGGTGGATGGCCGAGGTCAGGCCGACGAACACCGCCTCCCCGATCAGGAAATGGCCGATATTCAGCTCCCGCACCTCGGCGATGGCCATCATGTCGGCGGCCGTGAGGTAGTCGAGGCCATGTCCGGCATGAACCTCGAGCCCCAGGTCGAAGGCTCGCTTGGCCGCCGCCTGCAGTCGTTCGAACTCGACCGCCCGGTCGTCGCCGGACAGGTGGCAGTAACGGCCTGTGTGGAATTCGACCACCTGGGCCCCGACGGCATGGGCGGCGTCGACCTGTACCGGCGTCGGCTCGATGAACAGCGAGACCCGGATTCCGGCGTCCGACAGCGCCCTGGCCACGGGCGCGATCCGCGCCTCATGGCCGGCGACGGCCAGGCCGCCCTCGGTGGTCACCTCCTCGCGCCGTTCGGGCACCAGACAGGCGGCATGCGGCCGGTGGCGCAGGGCGATGGCCAGCATTTCGTCGGTGACGGCCATTTCCAGGTTCAGCGGCCGACCGGCCTCGGCGCAGAGCTGGCTCAGCGCCTCGATGTCAGGATCGGTGATATGACGCCGGTCCTCGCGCAGGTGGGCAGTGATGCCGTCCGCCCCTGCGGCCAGGGCCTCGCGCGCCGCGCGAACCGGGTCCGGATGAACGCCGCCTCGGGCGTTCCGCACCGTGGCGACATGGTCGATGTTGACGCCGAGACGGACGGGCGAGACCATCGCTCAGGCCTTGCCCGAAAGCCGGCGGCTGCCGGGGTCCTCGACCGGCAGGGCGGCGAGTTCGGGCGGCAGGGCGTCGGCCGGGTAGGCGGGCACATCCAGCGTCGCCAGGGCCACCAGCGGCACGCCGACATCGGCGCGGCCGCCCGACCGGTCAACGATACAGGCCGCAGCGACGACCGTCCCGCCGGCCGCCTCGATGGCCGCGATACATTCGCGCGAGCTCAGGCCCGTGGTGACGATGTCCTCGACCATGACGACCTTCTGACCGGGTTCGACACGGAAGCCGCGGCGCAGTTTGAAGGTCCCGCCCTCGCGTTCGACATACATGGACGGCACGCCCAGCCAGCGCGCGGTCTCATAGCCGGGGATGATGCCGCCGACGGCCGGCGAAATGGCCACATCGACGGGTCCCACCGCCGCCGTAATCTTCTCCGCCAGCGCCTTGCACAGCCGGGCGCAGCGGGCCGCGTCCATGAACACCAGGTTCTTCTGCAGGAAGACGGGACTGTGCAGTCCCGAAGACAGCACGAAATGGCCTTCGCGCAGGGCGCCGGCGCCGCGGAATTCGTCGAGTACATCATCTGAGGTCATGACGGCTGTCATAGCGGGAGCCGCCGATGCCGCAAGGCCCTAGCCCCGCGCCCTTTCGACCGTGTCCACCGAAGGATTGGTCCGCAGCGCCGCCATGATGGTGGTGGCGTGTTTGGCGTCCTCGACCTCCATGTCGATATCGACGTCGAAGAAGTCCTGTTGCCGGTGGCTCATCACCAGATTGATGATGTTGCCGCCGGCATCGCCGATCAGGGTCGTCACCTGCCCCAGCACGCCGGGCGCGTTCTTGATCGTGGCTCGGATGCGGGCCGCGGCGACGGCCCCCTGCTCCGCCTGGGGCGTCCACTGCAGGTCCTGCCAGACGGAGTCGTCATCGGCGAAGTCCGCCAGCTGCTGGCAGTCGATCGTGTGCACCGTCAGCCCGGCCTCGGGCTCGAGGATGCCGACGATCCGGTCGCCGGGCACGGGCGAGCAGCAGTGGCCGAAATGAACGCTGATGCCTGGCGTCAGTCCGCCGCCACGCACGAAAAGCCGTGCCTGTTCGTCACCGATCCGCTTGCGATCGGGACCCGCCTTCAGCCGCCCCTTCAGCGCCGGGAACAAGGTCTCGCCGACCTTGGCCGCCGACACCCGGCCACGTCCGATGGCCTCGTAGAGGTCTTCCTCCGAAGCGAAGGCGAAGGTTTCCAGCATGGCCTTCAGCGACACCTCGGCCAGGGTCTTGCCGGCCCGGGCCAGGGTCTGCTCGAGGGTGGCCCGCCCCAGCTTCTGGAACTCGCCCCGTTCCGACGTGCGGATGTGCCGGCGGATCGCCGACCGCGCCCTGCCGGTGATGGTCAGCGACCGCCAGTCGGCCGGAATCTCGCGCTTGGCGCCGCGCACGATCTCGACCACGTCGCCATTCTGCAGCTGGGTCCGCATCGGTTTCAGCTCGCCGTTGATCTTGACCCCCACCGCCGTGTCCCCGACCTCGGTGTGGACCGCATAGGCGAAGTCCAGCGGCATGCCGCCGCGCGGCAGGGTGATCAGCGACCCCTTGGGCGTGAAGACGAAGACCTGCTCGAGATACATCTCCAGCTTGGCGTGTTCGACCCAGTCCTCGCCGCCCTCGCCGTGTTCGATCACCTGCACCAGGTGGCGCAGGTTCTGCAGCGGGTCACGGCCTCCGTCCTGCTCCATGGCCTCCTTGTCGAAGCCGTAGGACTTGTTCTTGTAGGCCCAGTGCGCCGCCACCCCGTCCTCGGCCACCCGGTCCATCGGTTCGGTGCGGATCTGCATCTCGATGCGCAGGCCCGACGGCCCGACCACGGTGGTGTGCAGGGAGCGGTAGTTGTTCGACTTGGGCGTCGAGATGAAGTCCTTGAACCGCTCCGGCACCATCGGCCAGGCACGGTGGATGACGCCGAGGGCGCGGTAGCAGTCGTCCTCGGCCTCGACGATGACCCG
This sequence comes from uncultured Brevundimonas sp., assembly GCA_964520795.1. Taxonomy (GTDB): domain Bacteria; phylum Pseudomonadota; class Alphaproteobacteria; order Caulobacterales; family Caulobacteraceae; genus Brevundimonas. The sequence continues at coordinate 490 of CAZFQC010000246.1, read as the reverse complement.
GAAGCCGTAGATGTCCGACAGCGAGGAAAAGCCCACCGACTTGCGCTGCAGCTTGCGCCAGATCGAATAGGGCGTCTTCTGCCGGCCGAACACCTGGGCCCGGACGCCGGCCTCTTCCAGCACGCGCTCGACCTCGCGGGAGACGCCGTCGATGGCGCGGCCATGTTCCAGCTTCAGCGCCTCCAGCCGCCGCTCGATGGCGGTGCGGGCGGTGGGGTTCAGATGCTCGAACGCCAGCTCTTCCAGCTCGGAGGCGATGGAATGGATGCCGATCGACCGCCCCAACGGGGCATAGACTTCCAGCGTCTCGCGGGAGATGCGCTCGCGCTTCTCCGGCTTGACGTATTTCAGCGTCCGCATGTTGTGCAGGCGATCCGCCAGCTTCACCAGCAGGACGCGCACGTCCTTTGATATAGCCAGGATGAACTTGCGCAGTTTTTCGGCCTGGCGCGTGTGCTCGGCCTGCAGTTCCAGCCGCGACAGCTTGGTG
>CAZFQC010000245.1:0-3930 GCA_964520795.1 uncultured Brevundimonas sp. | reverse complement strand
CGCCAGCCTCCGGCCATGGAGGAGATGAAGGCGAAGGCGCGCGAGGCCGGACTGTGGAACATGTTCCTGCCGGGCGATCACGGCGCGGGCCTGACCAACCTCGAATACGCCCCGCTGGCCGAGCTGATGGGCCGCCACCTGTGGTCGGCTGAGGTGTTCAACTGCAACGCCCCCGACACCGGCAATATGGAGGTGCTCCATATGTACGGGAACGAGGCCCAGCAGGCGAAATGGCTCAAGCCGCTGATGGCCGGTGAAATCCGCTCGGCCTTCCTGATGACCGAGCCCGAGGTCGCTTCCTCGGACGCGACCAATATCCAGACCCGGATCGAGCGCGACGGCGACCACTATGTGATCAACGGCCGCAAATGGTGGTCGACCAATATGGCGCACCCGAACGTCGCCGTGACCATCGTCATGGGCAAGACCGATCCGGACGCCTCGGTGCACACCCAGCAGTCCCAGATCATCGTCCCGACAGACACCCCCGGCTTCCGCGTCGCGCGGATGCTGTCGGTGTTCGGCTATGACGAACTGCCGATCGGCCACGCCGAGGTGGTCTTGGAAAACGTCCGCGTCCCGGTCGAGAACCTGATCGCCGGCGAGGGCCGGGGCTTCGAGATCGCCCAGGGCCGCCTCGGACCCGGCCGCATCCATCACTGTATGCGCGTCATCGGCATTGCCGAACGGGCACTGGAGCTGATGGTCCAGCGCCTGCTGTCGCGCACCGCCTTCCGCAAGGCGCTGGCCGAGCATTCGGTCTGGGAGCAGCGCATCGGAGAGGCCCGCACCAATATCGAGATGTGCCGCCTGCTGGTGCTCAAGGCCGCCTGGATGATGGATGAGGCCGGAGCCAAGAACGCCAAGTCCGAGATCGCCCAGATCAAGGTCGCCGCGCCACGCATGGCGCTGCAGGTCATCGACGACGCCATCCAGGCGTTCGGCGGGGCAGGGGTCTCGGCCGACACCCCCCTGGCCGAGATGTACGCCATGGTCCGGACCCTGCGCATCGCCGACGGCCCCGACGAGGTTCACAACCGCACCGTGGCCCGGCTGGAGTATGCGAAACACGGCGGCCGGGGCGGCTAGGGACGAGCGGTTGCCCGGTTCATCGGGGCATGCGAGTTTTCGCGTCACAGGGGAGATCACCATGTTGAATCGATTGGCCGCGGCCGCCTTCGCCGCGCTGGCGTTGTCCTTCGGTCTGACCGGGCCCGCGCTTGCCGACACCCTCGTCGTCACCGCCGCGCGCATGGTCGATGTCGAGCGCGGTCGCTATGTCGACAACCCTGTGGTGGTGGTCACCGATGGCCGGATCACCTCGGTCGGGACGGCGGTGCCGGCGGACCTGCCCGCCGACGTGCGCCGGCTGGACCTGCCGGGGCTGACCCTGCTGCCGGGTCTGATCGACATGCATGTCCACCTGGCCTCGACACCCTATGTCTCGGGCTGGAACGAGCTGGACTATGCCGATGACTTCGGCGCGGTGCTTCAGGTCCCGCATGCCCGCGCCAATCTGATGGCCGGCTTCACAACGGTGCGGAACCTGGGTGGACCGGACTTTGCCGACGTCGCCCTGCGTCAGGCCATCGACGGCGGCTTCATCGAGGGACCGCGGGTCATTCCGGCGGGTGCCTCGTTCGGGGCCACGGGCGGCCATTGCGACATCACGGGCATGCCGCGCTCCCTGGCGCAGGCCAATCCGTTCAACACCGACGGGGTCGAGAACGCCCGCCAGGCCGTGCGCGAGGTACGCAAATACGGGGCCCAGGTGATCAAGGTCTGCGCCACCGGCGGCGTCTTTTCTCGCAACACCGAGCCGGGCCAGCAGCAGATGACCCTGGCCGAACTGACCGCCGTGGCCGACGAGGCGCATATGTGGGGCCTGCGGGTCGCGGCCCACGCCCATGGTGCCTCGGGTATCCGCGACGCCATCCGCGCCGGGATCGACACCATCGAACACGCCTCGCTGATCGACGCCGAGGGTATCCGCCTGGCGGTCCAGCACGGGACCTGGCTGTCGATGGACATCTACAACACCGACTTCACCCAGGCGACGGGCACCCAGTTCGGCACGACCGAGGACAATCTGCGCAAGGACCGCGAGATCGGCCAGTTGCAGCGCGATAACTTCCGCGCCGCCCACCGCGCGGGGGCCCGGATGATCTTCGGCAGCGACGCCGCCATCTATCCGCACGGACAGAATGCGCGTCAGTTCGCGGTCATGGTCGAGTACGGCATGACCCCGGCCGAGGCGATCCGCTCGGCTACCTGGAATGCCGCCCAGGCCCTGGGTCGCGAAGGCGACGTGGGGGCCATCGTCACCGGCCGCTACGGGGACCTGATCGCGGTGTCGGGCGATCCGCTGGCGGATGTGCGGATGCTGGAGACGGTGCCGGTGGTGATCAAGGGCGGGGCGGTCGTCCGCGACGCGCGCTGAGGCAATTCAGCCGACGTAGACCCGCGGCACCCGCGCATTGATCGCGCTGATCAGTTCATAGCCGATGGTGCCGGCGGCCGCGCCGGCGTCGTCCAGCAACCGGTTGGCACCGAACAGTTCGACCCGGTCGCCGACAGCGAGGTCCAGTCCGGTCACATCGACCGCGCAGGCGTCCATCGATACCCGTCCGACGAGGGGGCGCAGCTCGCCGGCCACAAAGACCTGCCCGCGTGGGCTGTAGCTGCGCATCACCCCGTCGGCGTATCCGGCGGCGCAGGTGGCGATCCGGGTCGGCCTCGTCGCCGCGAAGCCGCGCGAATAGCCGACCGTCTCGCCGGCGGGCACGTCGTGCAGCTGCAGCACCTCGGCTTCCAGGGTCGCGACGGGCCGGATGCGGGCGTCCGGTCGCCCTTCGGGCCCGCCGCCGTACAGGCAGATGCCGGGCCGGGTGGCGTCGAACGCATAGTCGGTGCCGAGGAAGACGCCGCCGGAGTTGGCGAATGAACGCAGGGCACCGGGATAGTGCGCAGATACCGCGGCGAAGGCGTCCCGCTGCCGGCCATTCATGGGTTCAGCCGGATCGTCGGCGCAGGCGAGGTGACTGAGCACCAGTTCAAGCCCGTCAAACGGTTCCGGTGCGGCCTCAATGCGAAAGCCCAGCCGGTTCATGCCCGTGTCGATCTGGACCCCGCAGGCCCCGCCGCCCGCGGCCCGCCATTCGGCCAGTTGGGCGTCGGCGTTGAGCACCGGGCGAAGGCTCGCGGCCTTGAGCCGTTGGGCACGCCCGGGCAGGCAGCCGTCCAGCACATAGATGACCGGTTCGTTGCCCAGGGCCGCGCGCAGTCGCTCGCCTTCGGCGGTCCGGGCTACGAAGAAGGTGCGGGCCCCCTCGGTCATCAGCCTTTGCGCACAGGCGGCGGCCCCCAGGCCATAGCTGTCGGCCTTGACCACCGGATGCACCGGAACGCCGCCGACCGCCTCCAGCGTGCGGAAATTCGCAGCGAGGGCGTTCAGGTCGACGGTCAGCGTGGCCGGGGCGGGCATCCGGCCATCTAGAAGCGTTGCGTTGTGCGATGCAACACGCCTTGATCTTCAGGCGGACGAAAAGCCGATGGGCCGGGCAACCGGCCTAGCGCGGACCCTTGGCCTTGTAGGGCCGGGCTGCGGCCGGCTTGCCGCGCGCATCCTTGGCCGCCCAGGGGCGGTCGCCGCCCTGGGGCTTGCCCTTGGGCTTGCCCTTCCAGGGCCGGTCACCCGCCGCAGCCGGTGCGGCCTCGGCGTCGGATCGCGGGACCCACGGGGTCTTGCCGGCGACCGGGGGCTTTTTCACCCAGGGCTTCTTGCCTTCGGGGGTGGGATCATTCGGCGTGCGCTTGACCCATGGCTTCTTGCCCTCGGCGGCCGGGGCAGGGGTGTCGTCCCGCTTCACCCACGGCTTCTTCTCGGCTGCAGGGCGATCTTCGCGCGCCTTCCAGGCGGGCTTGTCGCCG
>CAZFQC010000244.1:2707-3962 GCA_964520795.1 uncultured Brevundimonas sp. | reverse complement strand
AGCCTGAAAGCTTCCCAAGCTTTTCGTGCGGGTTCGATTCCCGCCGCCCGCTCCAATACTTAGGCGAAATCGCCCTCGCGGTTTTGCTTAGGGTTTTGCAGAGCCTGTTCCGCCGGCGTTCCGATTCAGCTTCTGGATCATGCCCTCGGCGATTGCCTTACGGCCGACGTAACGGCGTATGATCCGGTCGACTCGTGCCTCGTCCCAGGCCAGCAGTTCGGCAATTTCGCGGTTCGACAGTCCGGCCAGGTGCGCTCGGGTCGCGAAGGTCCCGCGCAGATCATGAAAATGCAGGTCCCGGCCGGGCAAGGCGGTTTCGCGCGCTTCGCGGAAGCCGGAGCCGTTGGGGCCGTCCTTCCAGGGACGCCCCTTCTCATTGGTCAAGACCGCCGTCGATCGGCGGGGCATTTCGGCCAGGGCGTCGCGGAGGGCGTCATAGAGCGGAACGAAGGCCGACCGCCCTCCCCGGCTCTTGTTGGTCGGGATGGTGATTTCGAGTTCGCCGACGTGGCTCCAGGACAGACGGCGGAGATCCTCGGCGCGGAAGCCGGTCAAGGATGCGAGCAGGACGCCACGCCAAACCTCGGGCGAGGCCGCCTTCCGAAAGGCGGCCAGATCGTCGTCGGTCCAGATCGTGTCGGCGCGATCGACGACGTACAGGCTTTTGACGCCCTCGCACGGATTGGCGCTGATGCGGTCCAGGTCGACGGCATGGGTCATGACCCGCGACAGGACCTGGATGGCATAGTCGGCGCTGCGCGGCCGGTCGGCCCATTGGTCGCGCCAGCGCTTGATGATCGGCCGCATTTTCTCCGGATGATCGAACAGGCCGACACGATAATCGCCGAACCGTTCGACGATGCGATCGAGCCAGGGCGTCCAGATTTTTCGTGTGGTCGGGGCGAGGCCGGTGAAGGCCGGTGAAGCCCTGTAGTGGGCGACCAGGCCGCGGACCTTGCCGTCGTCGGCAGTCCGGCGAGAGGCGATGGCTTCGTTGAAGCTGGCGATGAACTCGGGCGACCCGGGCTTGCCTTGCAAGCGCGGCCCGCCACGCCAGGCGTAGTAGTAGGTCCGCCCCTTGGCCGTGACCTTGGCGACCCCCTTAAGCACGACGCTCACCATGACGACGCTCCAGCTCGGCCAGTTCAAGGTCGACAGCGTCGTCGTTTGCCGTACCCGTCGGGCCGAAGTCCAGAGAGAAGCCGCCGTCGGGCCCGACCGTCAGCCCGCGCACGGCCAGGCCGTTCTCGGCCGC
>CAZFQC010000244.1:0-2607 GCA_964520795.1 uncultured Brevundimonas sp. | reverse complement strand
GATCGCGACGCGCGGCGCGCAGGGCCGGCTCCAGGCGGTCGCGACCGTGGCCTTCCAGCCAGGCATAGCCGAGGCAGCGATCGCGGCCGTTGTCGATCAGAAGGGTGAAGATCTGAACGCCCCGGTAGAGGCCCGGATGACCGGGGACCTCGATGTCGTCGACGTCGACCAGTTCAATCGCCTGGCCGTGGCGTCTGTTTTCGATGTGTCGGGCGAGGTCCGCCACGGTCCTGAACACGCGCGGCTTGGTGACGGCGTCCAGACGTTCGGCGAAGGCGAAGGGGGCGAAATCGGCCATACGGATGCTCCGGGCAAAGGGGTGTTCAGGTTTGGTAGGGACGTTGGCGAAGCCGTGGGCACCCAGCAGGGCGGCGGCCTCGATCCAGGGGCGGGCGGCCATCAGCAGCGGCCCATGGGGTCGAGGCCGCGAACGCCGTTCGCGAGGACGGCGGCGACGCAGGTGCGGGCGCCGTTCAGCGCCTCGGCGGCCGTCGAACCGACGGCGCCGACGCTGTGTCCGCTAGTCAGGGGCACATAATCCGGCGAGGTCAGGACGGCGTGGAAGACCGGCCCCTGTTTGCGGACCAGCCAGTTCCAGGCCGGGCGCTCGCGCATGATGATCATGAGTTCGGCGGCGCAGAGGGTCGCCTGTTCCAGCTCCGCCTCGGTCAGGGCCGGCGGACGAAGGTGATGGACGTCGCCCATGGTCAGCACGCCCCGGTGGCGCGGTTGACGGCCCAGGCGACCAGATGCTCCAGCGCGGCAACTCGCTCGTCCGGCAGGTCCTGACGGGCGTCGACATCGACCGTGACGATGGCGCTGTCGACGTCACAAAGGTCCACGCCGCCGGCCGGGTTCACCGTCGCGCGGACGACGCCGAGGGCCTCGAAATGCTGGGCCGCGTCATTCAGGCCGTCCGGGGCCGCGACCCATACGACGATCTTGTCCTGCAGGGCCTTGTCAGCGGCCAGGGCGGCCTCGTCCCGGTCCCACGGGTCATCGTTCCGGAGGGCGGCCGGGGCGTCGCCCGTCGGGGTCTGGATATCGCCGGGGGCCTGGGCCTCGGCCGACAGCCATTCGGTGACATAGCCCATGGCATGCCAGTGGCCGGCCTGGCCGCACTGGCCCTGGATATCCTCGATCTGGCCGACGGTCGGCGGAAGGGGGATGCCCTCGGCTGTGAACCATTCGATCCCCTTAGGGGTCAGGCCCGCGATCGGGGCGGTGGCCCCCGACTGATGGCCGGCGCGGATCAGGCGCAGGGTCGACAGTTCGTTGAAGCCCTGATCGAGCCAATAGCGGCCGACGCTGCAGCCGAAGGCGAGGAAATCGACGGCAGGTTCGCCGGTCCATGCATCGTCGCCGGTCATGTCCATGGGGCGCTTTTGCTCGGCGACCTTGTGGGTCAGTTCGAGCATGATCAGGCGCTGACGGGGGGTCAGCGGCCCTGCGGGCGCAGCTTCCGGACCCTTGGCGGCGCCGGAGCCGGAGTTGGGTTCGGGCCGTTTGTCGATCCCCTGGGCGAAGCGGGCCTCCTGGGCGCGCGTGGCGTTGAAATAGTCGACGCCGTTGACGACGTGCGGGCCCGTTGGCTTAGGCTGCGGTTCATCGGCGTCCGGCGCTGGACGGCTGTCGGGCTCGGCCATGGCAGAGAGCCAGGTCTCGATCGCCACGGGCAGGGTCCCGTTCTTCGCCCGGCCGAGGCTGTCCCGGATCAGGTCGATGCCCGCGGCGATGGCGGTTTCCCTGTCGGGAAACGCTTCCTTATCGACATAAACGCTCTGCAGCCGTTCATGATGCCCGACGTCGAGGCTGTAGCCTGCGCCATAGACCCATCCCTTCCCGCCTCGGAGAGCGGCGATCTGGATCAAGGCCCTGGGGTAACGGTCGTCATAGCCGTCGGGAAGCGAGAAACTGGCGAAGGTGCCGGGCTCAAGCCAGGACCGAAGATCACGCGCCTCGGGGACTTCGCCGTCATACGGCCAGTAGTCCGCCACCGTGTGTTCAGGGTTTAGGCGATCGAACCTTCGCTCGTAGGACTGGGCCTTCGCTTTCTCGGGCCGCAACAAAAACAGGGCGTCATGCATAGTGAGTGCGCCGCTCGCGACGCGCGCCTGGTCGGCGGCCTCCAGCTTGGTCAGGCGGCGGTGCTGCTGGACGAACTCGGGCGTCTTGCCGACGGCCTCGGCGATTTCCTTGTTGGACCGCCCGCCGCCCGCCATGCGTTCGAAGGCGTGGCCCATTTCCATGTGGTTGAGGTCTTCGCGCTGCATGTTCTCGACCACGGCCGTCTCGAAGGCCTCGGCCTCGTCATCCGGGGTCGCGATGCGGACGGTGACGGTGCGGTCGTCGGGCCATTCGCCAGCGGCGACGATCTTCATGCAGGCGCGCCAACGGCGCTCGCCCGCGATGATGACATGCGCCTGTCCCGGATAAGCGTCGTCCGTGGCCGGGACCGGAGCGGCGGGCCGGACGAGAATGGGAAGCAGAACCCCTTTGTCGGCGATCGACTGGGCGAGGGTTTCGAGAGCGGCCGGATCAAACGTCTTGCGCGGCTGATCGGGGTCGGGGCGCAGCCGGGACGGATGGAGTTCGACGATGTCGCCC
>CAZFQC010000243.1:0-3988 GCA_964520795.1 uncultured Brevundimonas sp. | reverse complement strand
GCCAAACCGACAGCAGAGGTGGCCTGATCATGGCATTGACCTATCGCGCCCTGGCACTCCTCCTCAGCTATCCGACCGCCGACGTCCAGACCGCCGCGCCGGCGATCATGGACGCCATCCGCTCGGAAGGCATGGTCCCCGCTCCGATTGTGGGAGCGCTGGAGAAACTGGTCCGCAAGCTGGAACGGGAGGACCTCTTCGACCTCCAGGAAGGCTTCGTTCACCTGTTCGACCGGACCCGGTCGCTGTCGCTCAACCTGTATGAGCACATTCACGGCGAGAGCCGCGACCGAGGACAGGCGATGGCAGCCCTGGTCGAGCTGTACCGCTCCTACGGGCTGGAACTGACGGCCAATGAGCTGCCCGATCACCTGCCGGTGTTCCTCGACTTCCTGTCCACCCTGCCGGAAGAGGAGGCCGCCTCCCTGTTGGGTGAAGGTGCCCACGTCCTCGCGGCCCTGACCGAACGGCTGCACAAGCGCGAGAGCCCCTACCGGGCCGTCTTCGGTGCGCTCACAGCCATGACCGGAGCCGTGCCGGATTCCGACGCCGTCGCCGCCCTGATGCAGGAGCCCGACGACAACCCGGACGATCTGGAGGCGCTGGACAAGGCCTGGGAGGAGACAGCCGTCACCTTCGGCCCGGCCGACGCCGGCTGTCCGAAAGCCGACTCCATGCTCTCCGCCATGAACGCCGCCCCGCCCCCCGACAAGAGCCGCCGCGCCGGCGCGGCCGCCTGAGGATCGTCACATGGACCTGAATTTCATCGTCTTCGGCGTCTATCCCTATATCGCCATGGCGGTCCTGGTGGTCGGCTCGGTCCTGCGTTTCGACCGCGAACAGTTCACCTGGCGCACCGGCTCGTCCCAGCTTCTGCGGCGCAAGCAGTTGATGCTGGGTTCGGTGCTGTTCCACCTCGGGATCCTCGCCATCTTCGCCGGCCATTTCGTCGGACTTCTCACGCCGATCGCGGTTTGGGACTCCCTTGGCGTCAGCCATGGTTTCAAACAGATGCTGGCCATCGTCGCCGGCGGCGTCGCCGGGGCCGCCTGCCTCGTAGGCGGTCTCCTGCTGCTGCACAGACGCTTGTTTGATCCGCGGATCCGCCAGAATTCCAGTTTCGGCGACACCACCATCCTGGCCATCCTGCTGGCCCAGTTGTGTCTCGGCCTCGCCACCATTCCTCTGTCACTGGGCCATCTCGACGGCCACGAGATGATCAAATTCATGACCTGGGCCCAGGGAATTTTCACCCTGAATCCAGCCAGCGCCGGCTTCATCGCCGACGTCCACTGGATCTTCAAGGCGCACCTGACCCTCGGTCTGACCATCATGCTGATCTTCCCGTTCACGCGGCTGGTTCACATGCTTTCGGCCCCGGTCTGGTATCTGAATCGCCGCGGCTGGCAGCTGGTCCGCAGCAAGCGCCGGATGCCGGTCGCTCGCCGCGCCGGAGACCTGGGCCAATGAGCGGGGTCATCGTCATCGACGGGGTGGCCCTGCCCGAACGGCTGGTCGCCGAGGAAGCCCAGAACCATCCCGCCGCAACCCATGAGGAGGCGCGGACGGCCGCCGCCCATGCGCTCGCCATCAAGGCCCTGTTGCTGGACCGGGCACACCAGCTCGGCCTGACGCCCCGGGCAGAGCAGGACGAGGATGGTCGCGAGGAGACGCCGGAGGAGGCCCTGGTCCGGGCCGTGCTGGACATTGAGATCGAGGTCGAGCGGCCCGGAGAGGCGGAATGTCAGCGGGTGTATGACAGCGCGCCGGAACGGTTTCGCACCCCGCCCCTGACCCAGGCCTCCCATATTCTGTTCGCACCGAAGGGCGACGACGAGGCCGCCTGGCACTCCGCACGCGACGCGGCCAGCGCGGCGATCGCCGAGCTGGCTTGGCATCCGCACCGGTTCGCCGACCTCGCCGAGACGCTCTCGGACTGCCCCTCCAAGGGCGTCGGCGGCTCCCTGGGACAGCTTTCACCCGGCGATCTCGCGACCGAGGTCGAGGCTGGTCTGGCCCTGTTGCAGGACGGCGAGACCGCGTCCGAGCCCGTGCGATCACGTTTCGGCTGGCATGTCCTTCGGCTGGACCGACGTATCGAGGGGCACCGGCTTCCATTCGAACATGTCCTTCCCCGCATCGCCCTGCATCTGGAAAGCCGGGCCTGGACGGCGGCCGCAGCCCGCTATGTCTCCGGCCTCGCGGCTGAGGCCCGGGAATGTGGCGTGGCGCTCAGCGTGACCGAAGACGGCGGTCTCGCTCCCGGAGCCCTGTCGCTCGGCGACCTCCTGAACGACCAAGACGCTGTCACAGCGCGCCTGGAGGTCTGGCTGGACGAAGCCGACCCCGCGCTGGCCGTCCAGGCCCGTCAGACCGCCGCGACGACCGGAGTCAGTCTGGCCGAGTTCGTCCAGAGCGAAATTTCAGCCTTCATCCAGGGCGCCGACGACCAGGGTTGGACCCGCCTGATCTCGGCCGCCCAGGGCTCGGACGATCCAGCGCTGGCCTGCGTGCGGGCGATCCTGAAATCGAAACTGGCGACGCCAGCCAAGACCTACACCCTGATCCGGAGACACTGAGATGAAGGCGATCACCCGACCCGTCCTCCTGGGCCTCGCACTGGCGACGTTGCCGACCATAGCCCACGCCCAGTCCCCAGCCCCTGCCTCTGCCTCTGCCCCGGCCGCCGCCTCGAGCCGTCTGGGCGATATCCTGTTCGAAAGCCGCCTTCGTTATGAGGGTGTCAGCCAGGACGGGCTGGACGATGCGACGGCCGTAACCCTGCGCGCCCGCTTCGGCTGGCAGAGTCCGGCGCGATCCGGCTTTCGTCTTCTGGTGGAGGGCGAGGCGGTCGAGGCTTTGGTCGACGACTACAACGACACCATCCACGGCCCCGCCAGCTATCCCGTGGTGGCCGATCCCGAAGCGTTCGAACTGAACCGGTTGCAGGTCGCCTGGACCGGACTCCCGGACACCGAGGTGATTGCGGGCCGGCAGCGCATTGTGCTTGGCAATGCCCGCTTCGTCGGCAATGTGGGCTTCCGCCAGAACGAGCAGACCTTTGACGCGGTCAAGGTCACCACCCGCTCGCTGAAACCCCTGACCATCACCTATGCCTGGATCGATCGGGTCCACCGGATTTTCGGCGACGACAGCCCCGCTGGCGAATGGAGTTCCGACAGTCATCTGATCAATGTCGAGGCCCCGACCCCGGTCGGGCGGTTGACCGCCTATGGATATCTGCTCGACTTTGACAATGCCGTTTCACAGTCGTCTGCGACCTGGGGCGCGCGGCTGGAAGGCAGCCATGCCCTGTCCACCGACTGGTCGGTCCCATACACGCTCGAATACGCCCGCCAGTCCGAATACGGGTCTAATCCCGCCCGCTTCGACCTGGACTATGGGCTGGTCTCGGCGGGACTGAAGCGCGGCCCCGTGACGGGGGCGCTGGCGCTGGAGCGACTGGCCGGAAACGGTACCCAGGCGTTCCAGACGCCCCTGGCCACACTGCATGCCTTCCAGGGCTGGGCCGATGTCTTCCTGATCACGCCCCGGGACGGTCTGCGCGACGTCTCCGCCACGCTGAGCTATGCGGTCGCTCATCCGCCGGTGGGGCGCAGCGCTGCCCTCACCGCCTCATGGCGCGACTTTCAGGACGCCGAGGGCTCAGCGCGCTACGGCCGCGAACTGGACCTGTCGGCGCGGCTGGTGCTGGACGCGCGTTGGGCCGTCGAACTCAAGGGTGCCCATTTCGACGGTGCCGTGGCTGCCTTCCCCGACCGCGACAAAGTCTGGGCCGCCCTCGACTATCGGTTCTAGGCCGATGACCGGGCTGGGAGCGCATGACCAATGAGCCAGAGCCCGGGGATCGAACCGCTGCCGCCGGAACTGATCCATGAACCGCTCAACTGGCTGTTCGCGGAACACTATCGGCATCGCCAGCTGTGCCAGTTGATTGAACGGGTCGGCAACGCGACGGTCCTGCTGG
>CAZFQC010000242.1:0-3989 GCA_964520795.1 uncultured Brevundimonas sp. | reverse complement strand
CCGGCGTCAGTCCAATCCTGTCGCAGAGATCGACGACGCTGGTGCGGTTGTCCTTTTGAAGTTCTGCGATAAGCCGACTGTCGATAATATCGAGAATTACAGCGGGCATAAGGATACTTCTGTAGGGTAACTGTATTCGGCGAACACAGGTAGCCACCCGGACTTACGGTTCATGCCATCAAGTCTGAAGGGGGTTTGTGGCGCAGCGCGAAATCCAACGTATACGTGTGCGATTGCGGAAGTCAACCTTAAACGCGTCAAGGCCAAGCCTCGACGAGCGATGAGCCCTTGGCGGATATAATATTCAAGCGTTGTTTTGAGGCTTACTTATGTGTAAGTCCTAACGATGTGGCTATTCCGTGACGTAGACATGATAATAGTCTGTTCTGTCATAGTGAGGGTATGTGCGGGGCAAGTAACTGAGGTAAGTCTGATCTTGGGTATGGCGTCGGGCATTTCGGCGTCGGCACGCGATCTTGGAGAGGTTTCGGCGGGACCGGTGATCCGGTCCGTGTCGTGGCTTCTGGAGACCGCGCAATTTCGGGATCAAGACCAATATGAAGAAGCATATGCGCTCACGCCTCCTCGCGACGACGTTCATTGCCGGCGTGACATGGGCCGCCTGCCTGCCCGCCTTCGCCCAGGACCAGCTCCCCGGTGTCAACGTCCAGGGGCAGTCCGACGAGGACGCCACCGAAATCGATGAAGTCGTCGTCACCGGTTCGCGCATCCGTCGTGACCCGACCAATGCTCCGTCCCCGCTGATCACCGTGTCGCGCGAGGCCCTGCTGACAACCGGCCAGACCACGGTGATCGACTATCTGGCCACCATCCCGGCGCTCTCGAACTCGGTGGTCCCGTCGGACACGACCGGCGGCGGCGTGGGCGATGGCGGTCTGTCGCTGGCCAGCCTGCGCTCCCTGGGTTCCGGCCGGACCCTGACCCTGATCAACGGCCGACGTCAGGTCGGTTCGAACGGCGGCTCGCTGGCCGTCGACATCGACACGATTCCGCGTCTGCTGATCGAGAACATTGAAATCGTCACCGGCGGTGCCTCGTCGGTTTACGGCGCGGACGCTGTCTCCGGCGTGCTGAACTTCGTTCTCCGCAAGGATTTCGAGGGCCTCGAGATCGACGCCAACTATGGCATGATCAACCAGGAAGGACAGGCGAACACGCGCGTCTCGATCCTGGCCGGCACCAATCTTTTCGATGATCGTCTGAACCTGTGGGCGTTCGGCGAGTATGACCAGAACGACGAAGTTCGTATCCTGGACATCGACTGGTATCGCGCGAACCCCGGCCTGGCCTCGGTTGATGCAGACCCGACGAACCCCGCCAACGGTACGAACAATGACGGCATCTTCGACATCGCAGGTCCGTTCTTCGAGCGTCGCCAGCTGCAGATCCTGCGCTGGGGCCAGACGACGGTCGCCAACAGCGAGGCCGCCAGCCCGCTGAACGATCCGGACATCCCCTTTACCACCTGCCCGACCGGCCTGACCTTCACCGCGATCCTCGCGGCCAACTGCTACAATGTACAGCCGGGCAGGACCTGGGTGTTTGACGGCCCGACCGCGCGCCTGGCGGACTTCGGAAACCGGATCGGTGCGGTGGGCGCATTCCGCTCCATCAACATCGGTGGCGATGGCGACAATGGTGCCAACTTCGGCCAGCTGTCACGGACTCCGGAGTCCGAGTCGTACCGTTACGCAGCCGGTCTGAACCTCGACATTCTCGACAATGTGCGGTTTTCGGCCGATTTCAAATTCATCGACGAAACGACGTCGGACATCGGCCAGCCGACGTTCTTTGACTTCTACATCAGTGACCTGATCGCCGCCGATGATGTCGACACGGCGCTCAATACCAACGCCTATCTGATGCGCCTGCAGGACACGGCCTATCTGCCGGCGAACCTCCGCACGGCGATCCAGAACAACCGCCTGCAGAGCTATGCGGCGCCTACCCTGACCCAGCCGGGTCAGCCGACGACCAACACCTCCGCTCCGTTCGCCCGGCACACCATGTTCGGACCGGATCGCAGCCAGTTCAACACCCGCGAACTCGCCCAGGTGAACCTGTCTCTCGAGGGTGATCTGGACAACCTGTTCTTCCTCAAGAACTTCAACTGGGCGCTGTCCTACAACGCCGGCGTCGCCGACACGGAGAACATCCAGATCGGCGTCGACTACCAGCGCTTCCAGCTGGCGGCGGATGCGGTCGTTGACACGGCCGGTGAAGTGAATGGCCGGCCTGGAGAAATCGTTTGCCGCGCCAAGCTGCTGCGGGCACAGGATTCGAACAACTTCCTGCTCGACAGTTTCCGCAACTATCCGAACACGGATCTGAGGGATACGCCGCAAGGCACCGCGGCGCTTAATGCCTGCGTTCCCCTGAACATCTTCGGCGTCGGAAACCAGAGCGCCGAGGCCCTGAGCTACATCGCGGCCCAGAGCAACTTCAATGAGCGGAACGAGCAGGAGCAGGCGATCGCCTCGATCTCCGGCGAGCTCTGGGACTTCTTCGGTGCCGGCCGGATCGGGATCGCACTCGGTGTCGAAGCCCGACGCGAATACACGGAAGCGACGGGAACCGTGGACTCTACCGGCGGGCGCATCCTGTCGACACTTGGACAGGCGGACTTTCCGGGTGCCGAGTATAAATCCGAGGAAGCCTTTGCGGAACTGTCGCTCCCGCTCTTCCGCGATACCTGGCTTGGCGAATATGCCGAACTCAGCGGTTCGTATCGCTATTTCGACTACACCACGGTCGGGACCGGCGACGTCTATGGCGTGAACTTCGTCTATCGTCCGATTCAGGACATCGCCTTCAAGACCAGCTTCAACACATCGTTCCGCGCGCCGAACCTGGGCGAGAATTTCCAGCCGCTCTCGCCGACGTTCTACAACGGCGTCGTTGACCCATGCGATACGCGTCAGATCGTCAACATCCTCAACACCACGGATCGGGCCAATCGGGTTACCAACTGCGAGGCCCTGTTCGCTCAGGTCGCGACCCGTCGGAACCTTCCCCTCCCGTCCTTCGACTTCAACGGCGACACCACGGACCCGAACGACGACTACAACCCGACCTATCCGTCGGGCGTCCCGGGCCTTGCCGGCGGCAACCCCGCCCTGCAACCGGAAACCTCGGAGTCCTTCACCTTCTCGACGGTGATCCAGCCCCGTTTCATCCCGAACTTCAGCCTCGTGCTCGACTACTACGAAATCGAGATCAAGGACGTCATCCAGTCGGTCACACCCGCGGCGGCCTCGCTGAACTGCGTGTTCGGTTCGGGCCTCAACCAATCGGCCTGCAACACCATCTTCCGTAACAACACGGCAGTTGCCGGCACGACTGCAGAAGCACGCTCACAGGTCTTTGAGATCGGCAGCCCGGGTGACCAGCGTTCCTTCATCCAGGGGTCGATCAACTTCGCCAAACTGCAAACCCGCGGTCTTGACTTCAATGCGCGCTACTCGTTGGACACTGAGGAAGCCTTCAGTCGTAACTGGGGTCGCTTCGACTACTCGCTGCGCGGAAACTGGCTGATCGAGCAGAAGAACTTCACCAACATCTCGAACCCCAACTCCTTCGTGGAGAACGCCAGCCTCATTAACCTGCCCCGTGTCCGTCTGTCCTCGCAGCTGACCTGGACTCCCAACGACACCTTCAGCGTGACCTGGGTTGCGGACTGGCAGTCGGCGCAGGACATCGTTCAGGCCCGTGACCAGGTGAACAATGCGGACAACCGGCCGTCAGATTATTTCGACACCGGCAACTTCACCCGTCACGACTTCACCATCCGCTACAATGTCAGTGATCAGCTGTCGCTTCGCACGGGCGTGACCAATGCGTTCGACGCCGAACAACCCGCCTATTTCGGCACCGGTTTCATCGACAATATGGACCCGTACGGCACCCGCTTCTTCATTGGCCTGAACTACCGGCCATTCTAGACAGCGCGACTGCAGTGTGACTTCAGG
>CAZFQC010000241.1:1494-3997 GCA_964520795.1 uncultured Brevundimonas sp. | reverse complement strand
CCGCCTGCGCCCAGCCGATGGCGCTGGAGATCGTCTGCGGCAAGGACCGGCTGGTCACAGGCTGTGGCTGGGCGCCCCGCGCCGGCGACCGTCAGGGCCTGCGTCTGCCGCCCGGTCACTCGACCCTGACCCTGGGCGAGGGTTCGACCGGCGAGCCCCTGGGCGGTTGGAAGGCCGAGCTTCTGGGCCATCGGCTGATGGGCCGGCCGCTGCACGTCGACGTCCAGCAGCGCGACGGCGAGGGCGCGGTCTGGCTGGAAGTCGAACACGACGGCTGGGTTCACGAATATGGCCTGCTGCACCAGCGCCGGCTGTATCTCGACCAGCGGCTGGACGAACTTCGGGCCGAGGAGCGGCTGCATCCCGCGCCGGGCCAGAAGGACGTGGTCCGGGCCATCGCTGCGCCCTATGCCGTCCGCTTCCAGCTGGAGCCGGGGGTCCAGGCCTCGCTGGCGCGCGATCGTCGCTCCATCCTGCTGCGCGGCCATTCGGGCCGGGGCTGGTGGTTCCGCACGGACGGCCCCGACGTGGCCATCGAGCCGGCCGTCCATATCGACGAGGGCCTGACCCGCCGCTCGCTGCAGATCGTGGTGCGCGGCTCGGCCCGCACCGATTCCGAAACCAAGATCCGCTGGAAGCTCAGTCCTGCCGGGGCCGGAACAGACCCAACCTGACCCCTTGAGACAGGACGCGCCCGCGACCATCTGAAGCCTGCCGCGTTCCGCCTTTTCCGATACAGGATCGATAGATGAGCTTCGCCGACCCGACCGCCCTGCCCGACGACCTGATCAAGGACGGCTCCGACGCCGGCTTCATGACCGATGTTATCGAGGCCTCGAAGTCGCAGCCGGTGCTGGTCGACTTCTGGGCGACCTGGTGCGGGCCGTGCCGGACCCTGACGCCGATGATCGAAAAGGCCGTCCGCGCCGCCGGCGGGGCGGTGAAACTGGTCAAGATCGATGTCGACAAGAACCCGGCCTATGCGGGCCAGCTGCGGGTCCAGTCGATCCCGACCGTCTATGCCTTCGTCAACGGCCAGCCGGTCGACGGCTTCCAGGGGGCGGTGCCCGACAGCCAGCTCAAGGCCTTCATCGACAAGCTGACGGGCGGGACCAGCGCCAATTCCGATATCGAACAGCTGATGTCGCTCGGCGAGGAATCGCTGGCGCTCAACGATCTCGGCGGCGCGGCCCAGGCCTTCGCCCAGGTGATGACGCTGGAGCCGGGTCACGAACGGGCGATTGCCGGCATGGCACGGGTCTATCTGGCCGATGGCGACGTCGACCAGGCACGCCAGACCATCGCCATGGCCCCGCAGGACTCGAAGGACGCGACAGTCCAGTCGATCCGGGCACAGTTGGCCTTGCTGTCCGCCGCTCCGACGGGCGCAGGCGACGAGCTGAAGGCGAAGGTCGCCGCCGATCCGGCCGACCATCAGGCCCGCTTCGACCTGTCGCTGGCCCAGGCCGCCTCGGGCGATCTGAAGGGGGCGGTCGACAGCCTTCTGACCATCGTCGCCGCCGACCGCGAATGGAACGAACAGGCCGCCCGCAAACAGTTGCTGGTGGTGTTCGAGGCCGCCGGCGCCGGGTCTGACGTGGCACGGGACGGGCGTCGCCGCCTGTCCTCCATCCTGTTCGCATAGGAGACGGGCGTGGCCCAGGGGTATGTGAAGGCCGCCGACCTGCCGCAGGTGATCCCGGTCTTTCCCCTGCCCGGCGCCATCCTGTTGCCGCGCGGCCAGCTGCCGCTCAACATCTTCGAGCCGCGCTATCTGAACATGATCGACGACGCCATGGCCGGGGACCGGATCATCGGCATGATCCAGCCGCAGGGGGGGCCGCAGCGCCTGCCCGGCCTGTCACCGATCGGTTGCGCGGGAAGGATCACCAGTTTCGCCGAGACCTCGGACGGCCGTTATCTGATCACCCTGACCGGCTGCGCCCGGTTCCGGTTGGGCAGCGAAATCCCGACCCAGACGCCGTATCGCCAGATCCGGGCCGATTTTGAGCCGTTCGAGACCGATCTGCGTGCGCCGCCGGTCGATGATGTCGGCCTCGACCGCGACGGTCTGCTGGACGCCCTGCGCGCCTATCTGGAGACGCGCGGCCTCGACATTGACTGGGACACGGCCGAGACCGCCCCGCCCGAGGCCCTGATCAACAGTCTGTCCATGGCCCTGCCGTTCGATCCGCCCGAGAAACAGGCCCTGCTGGAGGCGATCAGCCTGACCGACCGCTCCGCCGTGCTCACAGCCCTGCTCACGATCGACGCCGCGGTAGACGGAGACGGCGAAGCGCCGTCCATGCAATAAGGTGCGATCATGAGCGACGCCTTCCACACCCCGCCGTCCGTCGACCCTCGCCTGCTGGAAGTGCTGGTCTGCCCGGTCACGCGCGGCAAACTGACCTATGACCGCGAGCGGCAGGAACTGGTGTCGAAGGGGGCGAAACTGGCCTTCCCGATCCGCGACGGCGTGCCGATCATGCTGCCGGAAGAGGCG
>CAZFQC010000241.1:0-1394 GCA_964520795.1 uncultured Brevundimonas sp. | reverse complement strand
GGCGGCCGACTGCGAAATGGCGAATGAGACCTCAGCGGCCATCGTCGCTCCGGTCCTCACTGGCCACTGGCCACTGGTCACCCTTCAGACCGCCTCACCCCTCAGCAACCGCGGCAGATCGCCCGTCGCGCCGCCGGCCTCATGCATGAAGGCGCGGCGCAGGGGGGCGATGCGGTTGACGGCGGCGATGCCCAGGGTCCGGGCCAGGCGGACCGGGGCGATGTCGTTCGAGAACAGACGCACGAACCCGTCAAAACCGGCGGCCAGGGCGGCGTTGTCGAACCGGCGCCAGCGGGCGTAGCGATCCAGCACCGTCTCCGAACCAATGTCCTCGCCCAGCCGCACGGCCTCGACCAGCACCTCGGCGAGCGCGGCGGCGTCCTTCAGCCCCATGTTGAGGCCCTGGCCGGCGACCGGATGCACCCCGTGGGCCGCGTCCCCGATCAGGGCGGTGCGCGGCGCGGTCAGTTCTTCGGCCAACTGCAGGGACAAGGGATAGACGAAGCGTGGTCCCACCACCGTGACGTCTTCCAGAAAGTCGCCGAAACGGCGCATCAGGTGGGACCTGAAGGCCTCATCCGACGCTGCCCTCAAGGCCTCGCCGCGCCGGGTCGACTCCGTCCACACCAGGCTGGCGCGCCGGTCCGTCAGGGGCAGGATGGCGAAGGGGCCGGAGGGCAGGAAATATTCATGGGCGACATTGCCGTGGTCCCGCCCGAGGGACACGGTCGCCACGACCCCGCTCTGGTCATAACTCCAGCCGACGGTCTCGATCCCGGCGGCCTTGCGGACCGGCGAGGTCCGGCCCTCGGCCCCGACAGTCAGGGGGGCCTCGATCACCGCGCCGTCGGCGAGCGTGACCCGGGACAGACCCGGGCCGGCCTCGACCCCGACGACCGCGGCGGGTGCCCGGACCTCAATCCCGGCCGCCGTCACCGCGCCGGCCAGGGCCACGCGAATGCGCCGGTTCTCGACCATATAGCCCAGCGGTTCGCCGTCGGTGCGGTCACCGATCTCGTCGGCGTCGAAGCGCAGGAAGGCCGACGACTGGGGCCGCGACGCCGCGCCGGGCCGCCGGCCGTCGGTGACCAGAATCCGGTCCATCCGGCAGGCGTGGGGCCGCAGCGCCGCGCCGACGCCGATCGCGTCCAGCATGCGGAAGGTGGAGAAGGCGATGGCGGTCGAACGCCCGTCGAAACCCGGTGCCAGCTGGGCGTCGAAGGGTTGCGGATCGACCAGAACGACCTTCAGCCCGCCCTGCGCCGCCGCCAGCGCAAAGGATGCCCCGGCGAGGCCGGCACCGGCGATGATGACGTCATAACGGTCGGGCGTGGTCATACGGCGGTTGTCGCGCCGCGCGGTGGCTGCGTCCAGTGCGGCAAAGTGGTGATGGG
>CAZFQC010000240.1:0-4007 GCA_964520795.1 uncultured Brevundimonas sp. | reverse complement strand
AGGAAGCGATCGGTCCCCGGCACGGGCTCGCGCTCGATGATCAGGACGTCCTCGTTCAGGTGCAGGGTCCCGAACCGGCAGGCGGCGCCGAGGAAGCCCTCCGTGGCCTGGTAGATGGGATCGGGGCGAACGCCGAGCGCCGCCCCGATCCAGCCGCGCTCGGCGTCGCCCATCGGTTCGGCACCGTAGAACAGCCGGCGCAGCGGCCAGGAGCGCTCCGTCCGGCGGGCGAGGTCGGTCAGGACCTGGGGCGGGGCGATCAGCACATCGGGGGCGAAGGCCCGCAACCGCTCAAACCGTTGCGGCGCGGGGACGTCGAGGCCGACGAACAGGAAGCGGATGGAGCCCGCCGTCTCCACATCGCCGTACAGCCGGTTGTCGGCGCGCAGACACAGGGCGATCCGGGTCGGGCGCAACAGGGCGTCGGCCGGCAGCAGTCGGGCGAGGATATGGCCGACCCAGTCGGCCCGCTCGGCGGCGCTGGTCACGAACAGACCGGGCCGTCCCGAAGAGCCCGAGGAGAAGCCGGCGACCACGCCCGGCCGGACCTCGCCTGATCCGCCGGTCTCGCCCGCCAGGGCGGCGGCCCCGGTTTCGGCCCGTGTCAGGCCGAGGGTGTTCCAGGCGTCGAAGTCCTCACGCAGGGCTCCGGGATGAATGACGGGGAAGTCCGCCAGCGGGCGGCCGGCGAGGGCGCTGACCGCCGGAGTACGGGCGATGACGGGCGTCATGGCCCGCCAGAGCCGGGCCTGCCGTCGCGCGACATCGGCGGGCGTGCGGAGGGTCCAGCCGCTCCACCGGGCACCGAGCCAGGCCCGGAGGACCGCGAGCCGGTCAGCCTGCACGGTGCGTCCCGATCTCGACCTCGCCGCAATGGGAAGGGGTGAGCAGCAGTTCGGGATTGCGCGCCCACAGCCGGTGCAGGGCGTTGAGGGTCTCGCGATAGGGCCCGGTCTCGCCCAGCAGGGCTGTGGTCAGGCGCGGCGGCGGCACGTCGTCCCGCACGGCACCGCTGGACCAGGCGGCGTCGGCGATCAGGAAGCGGGTGCGGTCGTCGTCCTGCCGGACCAGCAGGCCCCAGTGGCCGGGGCAGTGGCCGGGCAGCTGGACCGCCAGCAGGGAGCCGTCGCCCAGCAGGTCCGCGCCGGTCTCGAAGGGGGCCAGGTCCGGGCCGAGGGCGGTGGCCGGGCGATCCTCGAAGAAGACCGCCCGGGCGTCGATGTCGGCAGGGGCGAGGGCCGCCAGCACGCCGCGCCGGACGCGGGCGACCCGACCCCGGCGCCGGACCTCGGCCAGCCCGGCGCGGGCGCAATGGACGCGGGCACCGGGGAAGCGGGTCAGGCCGGCAATATGGTCGCCATGGAAGTGGGAGACGATGACAGCGCGGATGTCTTCCGGCGTGAAACCGAAGGCGGGCAACTGGTCGGCGACGGCGTCACCGGGCTCGAACCGGACCGGGGTGGTCCAGCGGTAGAGCCGTTCGGGAAAGGGCTCGGTGGCAGCGAAAAAGGCGGGGTCATAGCCGGTGTCGAACAGCATCGGTCCCTCGTCCGGGTGGACGATCAGCGCCGCCAGCGCCGGAAAGACGGCGGGTGCCAGACCGGCACCGCGGCGGGTCATCACGGCGGGATGCGAACAGGATCCCGCGCGCAGGATATGGACGCGGCAGCGCTTCATGACGCCGACAAATCGGGCGCGACCGCCAGCGCCGTGGCGACCGCGTCATGGGCCGGCTCATAGCCGAGCAGGCGGCGGGCCTTGCCCAGGTCGAAGGTCTGCGACCAGGCGAGGGTGGACAGGGTGTAGGGCGTCAGCACGGGCTCCGGTCGTCCGGGGAGGATGCGGCACAGGGCGTCGGCCCCGACCGACAGGGCCTGGCCGAGAATGAGGGGGATGGGGACGATGCGGACCTCCACACCGAGCGCCTGTCCCAGACGCCCCACGAGATCGCGGACGGGCAGGGGCTGGCCGCCGGTGATATTGATCGCCTGCCCGCCGGCCGCCTCGCGATGGACGTCGGCCAGCCGGATGGCGCGGGCGGCATCGCGCACATCGGTCATCTCCACGAGGGCCCGGCCATTGCGGAACAGCGGGAAGCGCCCGCGCTTCACCAGCCGCAGGATGCGCGGCAGCAGGACCGCGTCATCCGGCCCGATGATGGCGCGGGGGCGAATGGAGACGGTGCGAAAGCCCGGCGCGTCCGCTGCGACCACCAGCCGCTCGGCCTCGCCCTTGGTGCGGGAATAGGCGTTCAGCGGGCGCGCGGGCCAGGGGATGTCCTCCGTCAGGCCGGTCTGGTCGGCCCAGCGGGCATAGACCGAGGGGGAGGAAACGAAGACGAACGACCCGACGCCCGACCGCCGGGCGGCGGCGAGCAGGTCGCGGGTCAGATCGACATTGGCGCGCTGGAAGTCGGCGTCGGGCCCCCACGGACTGGACAGGGCGGCGGCGTGGAAGACGACGTCGATGTCCCGGCACAGCGTCTCGGGGCCCAGTTCGAACAGGTCGCCTGCCAGGGTCCCGGCGCCCATGTCGCGCAGGCGGGCGAGGGCGGCCGGGCTGCGGCCGACGGCGCGGACCCTGTAGCCCGCGTCCAGCAGGTCCTGCGCCAGGGTCAGGCCCAGGCCTCCGGTCGCGCCGGTGACCAGCGCGCGCCGGCTCATGTCCGCAGGACCATGGCGGCGAGGCTGATCCCCGCCGCCGTGCCCAGAAGCAGGACGGTCTTGCCGGGGCCCAGCCGACCGGTCGCGTGAGCCTCGACAAGCGCCGTGGGCAGGCTGGCGGCGATCTGGTTGCCCCGGGTGGAAAAGATGTCGATCACCCGCTCCGGATCGCCGCCCATCAGCCGCCGGGCGTGTTCGATCGCGGGGCGGCTGGCCTGGTGGCCGACGATGACATCGACGCTCTCGCGGGTCAGGCCGGCCTCGCCGAGAACGCGGTCGATCAGGGCGGGAAGGGTCCGCGAGGCGGCCTTGAAGATGCCGAACGGGTCCATCCGGAAGCGGGCACCGTCGGCGAACGCCTCCGGGCCGTCATCGAGGCGGACGCGGGTTCCGCCGGACCGGACGGAGGCCAGGTCCTTGCCCGAGCCATAGGTCTCGAAGCCGCGCGCCAGCAGACCGGGCCCGTTCCGGTCGGTTCCGGCCTCGAGGCATACGGCCGCCGCACCGTCGCCGAAGATGGCGGACGAGGCGGGCGTGTCCCAGTCCAGTCCGCAGGAGGCGATGTCGCTCGAGACGATCAGGGCGCGGCGGAACCGGCCGGTCGCGAAGCCCATGGCCGCGACATCGAGCGCGGTCACGAACGACAGGCAGGTCTGGTTGACGTCAAAGGCCCAGATGCCGGACCGGCCGAGGCCGAGGGCATCCTGGATCAATACGGAGGCACCGGGGATCGGCTGTTCCATCACCGCGCAGGCGCCGATCAGGACGTCGAAGTCACCGTCGGCCCATCCGGCCATGGCCAGGGCCCTGCGCGCGGCCTCTGCGCCCATCATGGAGGTGGTCTCGTCGGGGGCGGCGACCCCGCGCGCCGCTATGCCGAACTGGGCCTCGGTCCAGCCTGCCGGTTGGCCGAAAACGACGTCCAGCGCCAGCGACGACCGGTGTTCACGCGGCGCATAGGCACCAAGGCCGGCCAGGATCATCGGCGTCATGGTCTGAGGTTAGCCCTGCCCTCGAGCCTCGTCCATGTGCACGGAGTCAGTCCTGATGCTCGACGACATGCCGCCCACGCACCATGCGCACATAGGGCAGGGGCCGGTCCGGATGCGACAGGCGTTCGCCCACCTCGCCCAGCACGAACCGGGTGATGGCCGGCAGGTCCAGCGCCCGCGTATCGGCCAGCGGCAGCCAGGCGATCTCGTCCAGCTCACCGGAGCCGGCGGTGGGTTCGGGATGCAGCAGGGCGCGGGCGTCGGCCATGAAGAAGCGGGCGTCGAAACGGCGGGTCCGGCCCGGCGGGGTGATGGCGCGGGCGACATAGGACAGGGCGGCCAGGTCGGGCAG